>JADZDX010000076.1 GCA_020850835.1 Fimbriimonadaceae bacterium | reverse complement strand
CGAATGGGCGGAAGGTGTCGGCGGTCTTCATAACGGCGAGGGAAGTGAAACAACAAGTCCCGGGCTGTTTCGATTCCTAGCTTGCTGAAAAGGGGTGCGAGCTTTGGTCCTACGCCCTTGACGTACTGGATCTCCGTAGATAGGCTCGGCGCGATTCCTGTCACGATTTGTATAGACGGATGTATACCATGTTTGGTTGCGGAGCACCAGCAATTCAGGCCCGCACCAAGCCAAACTAAGTTTATGCCCGGTCAAACACCCGAAGAAATCGCTGCTGAGGCTCGGCGGAAGATGGACGCCGCCGACTCAGAGTTTGAGGGTCGCTTAAAGGATTTGGAGGAACGAGCCCATCGGGCAACCCAGAAACGAGAACAGACCACTCGTCAAAAGGAGAAGGAAGATCGCTCGAGCGCCGAAGCCGCAAAAGGGCTCGGGGTTGGCCTAACTGTGGCCTACGCGATTCTCGGCATGCCCCTAGCTGGGCTTGGAGTAGGTTGGCTGATTGAGAAGATGGGAGGTCCGGCGGGCTGGCAGAGCGGACTTATCGTGCTTGGTTCGGTTATGGGCGTTGTGTTCGCGATCGTGTTCGTGAATCGCGTCCAAGGGCAATAGTTGCCGCAGGCCCTCAGATCAATTCGTAACGGGTGTTTCGGCGCTTGGGAACGTAATCCGCCGCCGCAATGACTCGCTCAAACTCCTCGGTGTTAAGGATGAACTTGTTTCCGGCCGCGCTCACAACATTTTCCTCAATCATGATTGAGCCGAAGTCATTGGCCCCATAGTTCAATGCCGCCTGGGCGATTTTTGGCCCCTGCGTGAGGATGGAGACCTGGAAGTTGGCGATATTATCAAGGAAGATCCGAGATATTGCGACAGTCCGTAGGTAGTCGGCGCTACTCGCCTTGTGAGCGATGGGAAGGTTAGTGTCTTCGGGCTGGAAGTTCCAACTGATGAACGCTCGAAATGGAGCGCACTCATCTTGCAGGTCGCGGATTCGACCGAGGTGCTCAATTCGATCCTCGAGCGTCTCAACATGACCAAACATCATGCTCGCGGTACTCCGGATGCCCAGTGCGCTGGCCTCCCGCATGCACCGAAGCCATTCGTCGGTCGTATCCTTGTAAGGAGCGATGATCTTACGAACACGGTCAACAAGGATCTCACCCCCGGCTCCCGGAATTGAGTGGAGGCCGCTTGCCTTGAGCCTTTTGAGCGTGTCATGTACCGTCAATTTGCTGATGTGCGCAATGTAGATGATCTCAGCTGGACTCAGGGCGTGCAGGATGACATTTGGATAGGCCGCCATGATCTTGTTGAAAATGCCTTCGAAGTACTCAATTTTCAGCTTAGGATTGAGTCCGCCCTGGAAGAGAATCTCAACTCCACCTTTCTCAACCGTATCACCAACTTTGGCAAGTATCTCTTCATCGCTAAGGAGATACCCCTCGCTATGATTGGGCACGCGGTAAAACGCGCAGAACTTACACCGCACCCAACATACGTTCGTGTAGTTCAGAATGCGACCAATGATGTAGGTCACGGTGCGACCTGGAATCTGTTGCTGGCGGCGGTGATTTGCCAGCGCTGCTAGTTCCAGCAGGTTCGGATGCTGATAGAGGAATAGGGCATCCTCCGGCGTGATCCGCTCATTGGCGAAAACCTTGTCAGCGATCGAATCAATGCTGATATTGGGGGAAACCAGAGTGGCCATTTGAGCTTATTTTACCGATTTTCAAAGATTATTGAAAAATCGTTACTTTGGGAAATGGGCACTTGAAGCAAGGCTCTCGAATTCATTCCCAGAAGGATCGGTGTAGCCAGCCTGGGTGTGCTTTGCTTCTCCTTGCAGCATTCCAATATCCGTTGCGAACCAGTCGGGGTATGCAATTCCCGGGCTAAGGAGAGGGAACCGCTCGGCAAACTTCAGCCCAAACAATGAGTAGCCGGTGATGACCGTCTTCATACGTTCCCGTCGCGAAGTTGGCATGGTGCGGAAGGTAGCGCGGTCCTGATTCGCATCGGCGTAGAGGTATTCCCAGTAGTTACGATCATTTATCCGAGCACGATCAAGTTCAACAAGTTCCGGCGTGGCGTTGGCGCGGTACCACAATTGTTCCAAGTGAAAGCGGGCCATTGCCCATAGCCCTGCCTTGGTGGCGATAGGGGACTGCCATGGTCCCGCCCACTGGACGTTGTGGGCGTAGGCAGAGGTTGCGCCGTGGAAGGACATCTCATTCGGGCCTTGCTTCCTCCACCTCGGGCCCACCTTGGTAAAGACATCGCCCTTCTTGACGATAAATGCCTGACCATCCAGATTGATCAGTCCGGCGTGTCCCGTCCTTATTCTGAAGACATTTGCCGTTGTCATCCGCCACGTATCACCATGAAGATCAGCAGAGATGGTACTGCGCTCAAGGGGATGTTGCTGAGCTAGCACCTGCCCCAGTCCAAAGTCAGCATTGACATCAACGTCGTAAGTTCGAAAGCGTACTTTCCCCAACCGAACTGGGTCTGACTTGCGGGCAGTCCTAAAGATATCAAAAAATGGTTTCCAGTCCACGCTGTCCGCCCCGGGCGCGGGATCGTTGTCAAACCAATGCCCCATACCGGGCACCTCGCTGTAGGTCACCTTTGCGACTGGGGTCAATTCATCTCGCATTTTCCGGGCTTCTGTTATGGGGACGGTCTCATCCGCACCGCCATGGTGGATGTATACGCTTTGGTACTGACTGAAATTTGCCTTCAGCAGCAATGTGTCGCTGGTCTGGTTGCCCCTCGCTAGCAGTTTCTGCACGGGGTCATCGAGGTCATAATTCGCTCCTCCGGCGTAGGTGTCGAACGATATCCAGCCCGCGCAGGGGGCAATGGCGGCAAAGATGTTTGGGTAGTTCGCCCCCAAGTGCCAAGTGCCGTGACCTCCCATTGAGTGTCCCGTAAGCATGATTCGGTCTGGATCGTAGTTCGCCAGCCATCGAGCGTCGGATAGGACTTCTAGGGCATCTTTGCGACCGATGCCTTCCCAGTTGAACCCAAATGGGCGGCGATTGGTGGGGCAGATGATGTCGCAAAAATCCTTTTGTCCATAGGCCTGGGCTTGGCCAATGGCTTCCACGCTGGCCCCATGGAGCGATAACACGGCCACCTTTGGATTTGGCCTCGAACTTGGGTTGACCGCATAGTATTGAGCACTTCCGTCCATGGCACTTCGAAAGGTCCGGCGAAAGGGTTCGCCAGCCTTGCGGCTCTGCAGTTTGAATACCTTGTGTGCCCACGTCGAATTTCCTTCTTGGAGGATCACACTGAATACCGAGGAATTTGGAATGGCGATGGGGACCTTTACCATTCCAAGGGGAGGGATCATCCGTTTCTCCGCTGGCAAAGTTTGACGTGCTCCTTCGGAGTGGAGAGAAACGATTCGAGGTCGCGTGGAGTTATTCCGTACGACAAATCCGCCCCAAGAGCCTTGAGCCGCGTTGGCGTCTACGCGGAAGTCGGGCAGCGTAGCGTCAAATCGGTCTAGCTCAATTTCGGCTTCCACCTTCCGCCAATTCAGCGTGGCATCACCTCGGAAGCCGGTTAGTAGGACTTCGTTTACTCCTTGCTTCATATCAACCGGTATGAAGTACGTCCCATAGCCGTAGACATCCCCGACTCGGGGTTCACCGTTGACATAGGCCATTGAAGCGCCGGACACATTGAGTTGGAGAATTTGGTCCTTTGGGCTATTGATGCGGACCCACACGTAGCCAGCGGGGGCTACTTTCCAGCCCGTTATGGCACGCGACTCCCAAGGCTTTTCGGCCCTAAGCTTGCCGGTAATCACCTCGGCTTCAATTGGGTCAACACGAACCAAAGAGCGTGCCCTTGCCGGAATCTGGCGGGCGTAAACAGCTTCTACCTTAAGGCCGAAGTCAGGCTCGGCGACGATATTGATGGGCAAGATCATGGAACCAGGGCAAGGCGTAACACCTCATCCACAGTTTGCACAAAATGAACTTGCAATTGCTCCCGAACACCCGGTGGAAGATCTTCAAGATCGCTCTCGTTATCTCGCGGAATGGCTACTTCGCTTATCGCCGCCCGGTGGGCCGCGAGTAGTTTCTCGCGGATCCCTCCAACGGCAAGTACCTTGCCTCGAAGCGTAATCTCGCCGGTCATCGCAAGGTCCCGCCGTACTGGGCGCCCCGTCATGGCACTGACAATCGCCGTTACAATGGTCACGCCAGCACTCGGTCCATCCTTGGGCACCGCTCCTTCGGGAACGTGGATGTGCATATCGTTGGCGAATGTCTGCTCAAGTCCGAAGTTACTGGCGTGTTCTCGGGCGTAAGTAGCAGCTGTGAGCGCGGACTCCTTCATGACATTCCCCAGGGAACCCGTGAGCTGCACGTTTGGCTCGGGGCCTAGCGAAGGCATTAGGCTGGCCTCAATGGTAACAGTGTCGCCTCCGACTTCGGTGTACACCAGCCCGGTACTGGCCCCAACCTGGTCGCGATCTTGTCGCATTCCGTATCGGAACCGAGGGCGCCCGAGGAACGAGCTTAAATCCTTCGCCGTGAGGCGAACTCTTTCTGCTTTGCCCTCGGCGACACGTCGAGCCGTTTTTCGGCATAGAGTTGCGATCTCTCTTTCCAAGTTCCTCACCCCGCTTTCCCGCGTATATTCGCGGATGACTTGCTGCACTGCCCGGTCATCAACCTTGAGCTGACCTTTCTTGAGGCCGTGTAGCGAAGCCATCTTAGGCACCAAAAATTGTCGTGCGATCTCCAGCTTCTCCTGCTCCGTATAGCTGCGAAATTGGATGACTTCCATGCGATCTCGCAGGGGTGCTGGGACATTCTCAAGAACGTTGGCGGTCGCGATAAACATGACGGCGCTCAGATCAAAGGATGCTTCAATGTAGTGATCGCTGAAGTGCTCGTTTTGCTCAGGGTCAAGGGCTTCGAGAAGAGCTGATGTGGGGTCACCGCGAAAGTCCGTCGTCATCTTGTCTATCTCATCAAGCATGAAGACTGGATTGCGCGTCCCACAGGTCTTGATCCCCTGGATAATTCGTCCAGGCATGGAGCCAACGTAAGTCCTTCGGTGTCCCCTGATCTCCGCCTCATCCCGGATGCCCCCGAGCGAAAGGCGTACAAACTTCCGACCCAGGGCTTCGGCAATGGATCGTCCGAGGCTCGTCTTGCCAACGCCCGGCGGTCCGACAAAGCAAAGGATGGGACCACGGAGGGAGCCCGACAATTGCCGCACGGCGAGAAAATCTAGGACTCGGTCTTTAACTTTCTCCAGGCCGAGATGCGCTTCGTCCAGGATTTGAGCCGCGGCCTTGACGTCTAAGCGGTCTTGGCTCAAGGCAGTCCATGGCAGGCCGATCAGCCAGTCAAGGTAATTACGAATGACCATGTTTTCCGGCGAACTGCTGGGCGCACGTTCAAGGCGTTTCAGTTCCAGAATCGCCTTGTCTTCGGTCTCTTGCGGCATCCCTGCGGCCCGTATGGCGGTAGCAAGCGCTTCATTCTCGGGCGAGAATGCTTCGTCTCCTCCACTCAGTTCGCCTTGAATAATTTTCAGTTGTTCGCGGAGGTAATACTCACGCTGGGTGTTACCTAGCTCTTCTTCAACCCGGTGGCGAAGGTCGTTTTGGAGTTCCAGAACTTGGCGTTCGGATGCCAAGACCTGGATGAGCTTCTCCATTCGCCGTGCACAGTCTGTTTCCTCCAACAACTCCTGCTTTACCGAAGCTCGAAGGGTTAGGTGGTCTGCCATAAGGTCGGCCAGATGCCCGGTGTCATCAATGCTCGGTAAGACTTCTAATACTTCAACTGGCACCTGTTTCCCGAGCGATGCAATTTGTTGAAATTCTTCAATTGCTTCTCGTCGAAGGGCCTCACTCGCTGGGCCGATGGCTTGCTCTTCAAGGAGGACCTCGTACTCTGAGGTGTAGAAGCCTCGCTTAAATAGGAATCGCTCCACTCTTGAACGACTCAGGCCGCGCAGGATGACCCGCATGGTGCCGTCAGGCATTGGCATGATCTGGACGACCTCGCATAGCGTGCCGATCCGATAGAGATCTTCAGCACGGGGTTCATCTACAGCAACATCGCGTTGCCCCACGACCAAAACCATCCTTTCCTTGCGGATCGCACTCTGTAGAGCTCGCAAGGATATTTCTCGACCAATCAGCAGGGTCCCAACAAGCTGCGGAAAGTGTACGTTATCCCGCACAGGTAACAAGGGAACGGCCTGCGGGATGGCTTGAGAATGGCCACTACGTCGCCGGGAAGAAGCAGGATTCAACGGTTCACCCATATGTTTATACGACAGCACTGCTCAATTCAGCCATTTCTACCGAAGAGCTTTAAGGTCTGGTGAAATGTCTCGTCGTTCTTGAACACCTGTTCATACACTGCATCTACCATGCCAAAGATGTCCAGAAGTCCTTGAAGCCGCTCGCGCACTAGCTTCGCGTCCTCCAGCTCTTCGCTTTTGGGAACGTTGTCTAGACATTCCGAAATCACCTTGCTGGTCGGGTCAAGCTCGCGACGCTTCCGCTCACGGACCACCCTGGCTACCATCTGCCAAGGTTCGGACTCTGTCAGATAGATATCCTTCCGATCGCCCGGTCTCCTGAAGCGGCGGATAATGCCCCATTCCATGAGGTCGCGCAAGTTCATGCTGGCATTTCCTCGACTGATGTGGAGGCGCTCAATGATCTCATCCATGCTATACGGTTTGCCCGTGATAAAGAGCAGGGCGTGGATTTGGGCCATGGTACGATTGATGCCCCAGCTTGAGCTCATCCGACCCCATTCCATGATGAACTGCTCTTGAACATCATAGATCGTGCGCTGTTCAGGGGATAAGTCGTTAAACGGGTTCATTTTCAGGCACTTGATTTAGGTTACCGCAAGGCTCAACAAAGGGCTCCGAGTTTGCGAAATCTTGAGTAGTCAAGGAAATCGATCAAACATGGAACAAAGGTCCTATGAATAGCGAATCCTTTCGCCGACTAGCCAGTGCGAGAGTCCGCCTTGTGCGCCAGACCGATGGCGAGATACTAAATGGCTGGATGGTCCAGATGACCGCTCGCCGGCTGAAGGTCGCGATCCTTGAGCCAAAGGTGGGAGAGATGGGTGAGGAGTACATCGTTGAGGTCCACGGGCCGTCCGTTCGCTTGGTGTTGAACGCCAAATTAATGGGTTCAGGCAAGAGTGGCGCTGAGTTTGAGGTCGGCCGAGACATCAAGCTCATGCCCTCTTCGGAACCCGCACGGGTGATGGTGGATGGTGTTTCGGTTCACTGTCACTGGGATGGCAAGGAATTAGTTGGCCGGGTCAGCAATATCTCCCGGGAAGGGCTATGTATGGTTCTGCAGGGGGACGTTCTTGTTGGCTCAACGGTGGACATGGAAGTCCACCACGAAAGCGAGGTCTATCAGCTCCGGGGAACGATCCGTTACTGCGTTGAAGATAGCGACCCGATCGGAGCCCATCGGATGGGGGTCCAACTCGAAGCTCCAGACGCAAGGTGGCTTGGACTCTTTGACGAGGTTGCTGAAGCGGCTTAGCCTCTGAGCTTCTCCGCCATTTCCTTGTTCTTTTCGATGTAGCTCGTTAGATTCGGGGGTACATCGGTATCAACAAAGATCGCCGTCACGGGGCACTCGGGCTCACACAGGCCGCAATCAATACACTCATCCGGGTGGATATAGACCATGTCCTCGCCTTCGTAAATACAATCCACCGGACAAACGTTCATACATGACTTGTCCTTCACTCCGATGCAGGCTTCCGTGATGACGTAGGGCATTGGGTAAGAGTTTACCGCTCATACTAGGTGAACATGCGTCGAATTACTGCGTACATACGCCCGCATCGGACAGAGGACGTGAAGACCGCGGTCGCAGATCTCGGCGTTACTGGTATGACCGTGAGCGAAGTCCGAGGGTGTGGCAATAGCCCAGAGAGCGGTGTGGCCTTTGGGGGGCAACAGACCTTGAGTCATTTGCCGCCCAAGGCCATGATTTGTGTAGTCGTGACTGACGACTTGCAAGACCAGGTTATTGCGGCCATTATTGCTCATTCCCAAACGGGCGAGCCAGGCGACGGAAAAATATTCGTGGAACCCGTCCAAGACGCCATTCGCATCCGAACCAAAGAGCATGGCGAAACCGCCGTATAGAAATGATGGCGCGAGCCGTCATAATACGGAAATCGCCCATGCGCATTGTTAACCGATTCATCCTGGCTCTGTCCGCTGCTGTGATTGCGGCGGTTGCCCAAGCCCAAATTTCTATCACTTGCAGTGTGAAGGATGGGCAGAAGATCAGCGGCCTCCAAGGCTTTCGCGTCACTGTTCAATCTTCCCATACGGTCTCTGAGGTTGAGTTCTACGTCAACGACGATCTGCGTTCTACCGACGAGAGCACGCCGTATGAGTTCGATATTGACACCATTGCTGAGAAAGAAGGACCGATTAAAGTCAAAGTATTGGCCTACGATAGTGAAGGAGCTCAGAAGGTCCTTAACCTTAACTTGGTCGTGGATAATGAACTAGGAAAAGGAGCTGACTTCTTTGTCGATCAAGGGCTTGCCTTGCTGGCCGAAGGCAAGTGGTTACCCGCCATCGAGAAGGGTCGTGTAGCCCTGAAGGCATCTCCAAAGCACATCGGAGGCCGTGTTCTTTTGGCGCGCGCCAATTTTGGTCGTGGGGTTTACGACGCGGCCCAGAAGTTTGTGCAAGATATCCTTGCTGAAGATCCTAAGAATGCAGATGCACTTGACCTCAAGGCGGCTATTTCGCTGCGAACGGCCTTCAATGCGACTGGATCATCCCGAGAGGATACGGTCAATATCATCGATAAGGCACTGCGACAGGCCGCTGCGAGCAGGGCGGCGATTTACGAGAGCCGTTTGGACAACTTTGGCCCGGTGAACGACGAGAATCGCCTGCGTTTTGCTGACCTTGCGATTCGATCCGGTCGGTACAGCTTGGTCTACCGAGAGCTTGACCCGCTCTTCCGCTCAAGCCCCCGGAACAGCGCAGTTGCGAACCGCCTGATTTATGCTCAATTGCGTGGTGGCAAGTTCCGTCAGGCCGCCGAGAATGCCAGCATTTACAGTAAGCGCGGGTTACCCGATGCAGCTGGTTGGGCCTTGGTTGCCATCACGCGCCAGCGAACCGGAGATGCTGACGGCTCTATCGCCGCCGAAACTGAAGCGATCAAAAATGACTCTAGTGATGTAACAGTCCGCTCGGCGCAAGCGTTTCTTGCCTTGGCAAGAGGCCGCGCCCAGGCGTTTAGCGGTTTTGTGAACGACTTGGTCAAGGATGAGGACCAACGATTTGTGGTCATGATCTACAGATCCATTCTTTTCAATTCAGCGAACGATTACGAAGGGTCCAAGAACTCATTCGAGCAAGCGGTGTTGAACGAGCCCTCGAGCTACGACGCCTACATCATGCGCGGAAATCAACTCATTGGATATTCAACAAACCCCGAGAGCGGCAAGGATGATGTTGCCTACTATCGGTCTTTGGCCCGCGTGATGTTTGACGCGGCGGTTGCGGCAAAGCCAGAATCTTTTGAAGCTCTGACCGGGCTGGCGATCAGCGCGCTGATTGACAATAAGCAAGCGGACGCCATGAAGTATGCCCAGTCGGCCGCCGCGGCTGGTCCGGAATACGGTGCCGCCCAGTATGTTCTGAGCATGGTGCAAGGCGCCGAGGCTCTTCGGTTGCGCCAAGCAAGCTCGGTCGCTGATGGTCAGGCTGCCGGTTTCCGGGCAAATGGTCAGATGGATGAGGCCCGCAAAGCGGCCGACGATGCAAGAAAGCTAGCGTTGGAAGCTGACAAGTACCAAGCCGCAAGTGAAGCCACCATCAAGTTGGCTGGTCAGTGCGACCCGGTAAATTTGGAAGGCAAAGGGATTCCGAACCTCTATGAGGCGTGGCGCTATTTTGCGAGCTACGGAAAGCCCGTCTTGGTAATCCAGCCCCAGTAAGTCTGGGGCTCGGTTCGGCCTTACGCGCCGTCGGCCTCGTACTTATCCCGCAAGGCCGCAACAACACTGGGATCGCCCAAAGTCGTCGTGTCGCCAAGTTCTCGGCCCTCCGCAATATCGCGAAGGAGCCTGCGCATGATCTTGCCCGACCGCGTTTTAGGTAGCTCAGCCGTAAGGATGATGTCGTCAGGCCTCGCAATCGGGCCAATCTTTATCCCGACATGGGCCTTTAGCTCATCAATGGTTGATTCGGTTACCTGAACGTCGCTCTTGATGGTGACGAAGGCGCAGATGCCCTGTCCCTTGATTTCGTGAGTCTTGCCAATAACCGCTGCCTCGGCGACTGCTGGGTGATCCACGAGGGCAGACTCCACCTCCATGGTGGAGATATTGTGTCCGGCCACCAGCATAATGTCGTCTACCCGACCAAGGAGAAATAGGAATCCATCTTCGTCAAGCTTAACGCCATCGCCAGGAAAGTACATGCCATCAAATCGCGACCAATACGTATTCACGTAGCGCTCCGGATCCCCCCAAATACCGCGCAACATTGAGGGCCAGGGTTTTGTCAGGGCGAGAATCCCACCGATCGGCTCCTCTGGTTTATCGATACCCCCGCTAATTGTTGTTAGAGGATGCCCTTCTTCGCTTAATATTGCGGCGCTAATGCCGGGTAATGGACGGGTCGCTGATCCTGGCTTGGTGGTCGTGAGCCCTGGGAGCGGAGAAATCATGATGCCTCCGGTTTCCGTTTGCCACCATGTATCAACGATGGGGCAATTCTTCCGCCCGACGTATTTGTGGTACCAAACCCATGCTTCCGGGTTTATGGGCTCGCCGACCGAGCCCAGCAGACGTAGCGACGAGAGGTCGCACCGCTCTACGTATTGCGTGCCCCACTTCATGAAAGTTCGAATCGCTGTCGGTGCCGTGTAAAGGATCGTGGCCCGATGCTTCTCAATCACTCTCCAGAAGCGATCCTTATCGGGGAAGTCGGGTGATCCTTCGTACACGAGAACGGTTGCCGCATTTGACATCGGCCCGTACACAATGTAACTGTGCCCTGTAACCCAGCCGCAGTCAGCCGTACACCAGTAGATATCATTGGGTTTGAGGTCGAAAACCCAGCGGCTTGTAGCATTGACGCCGGTTAGGTACCCGCCGGTCGTGTGCATAATGCCCTTTGGTTTCCCGGTCGACCCACTGGTATATAGGATGAAAAGCAAATCCTCGCTTTCCATTTCCTCGCACGGGCAGGCGTCAGGCTGATTCTCAACAAGGTCGGACCAGGAGACATCTCGACCCTCATGCCAGGTGCCCTTGTTGTATTGTGTTGCGTCGCCGAGCCGTTCGTAGACTAGGACTTTCTCAATGGTTGGGCAGCCCAGTTCGATCGCTTCATCCACCATCCGTTTGAGCTCAATCACTTTGCCACGGCGCCAGCCGCCATCGGCGGTAACAATGACCTTCACCTCAGCATCATTGACCCTCTCAGCGATGGAGTCCGGGCTGAAGCCGCCAAAGACCACATTGTGGGCCGCTCCAATGCGGGCACAGGCCAGCATGGTGAAGCACAGCTCCGCGGTCATTGGCATGTAAATACAAACGCGGTCTCCTTTCTTAACCCCCAATGCCTTCAGGGCATTGGCAATCTTGGAGACCTCGGCCAAGGTCTCGGAATACGTATAGACTCGATGGTCGCCTGGCTCGGTTTCGCAGATGATGGCGGGCTTTTCACCAAGACCCGCCTCGACATGTCGATCAACGCAGTTGTAGCATGCGTTCAGCTTTCCGCCCACAAACCATCGGTAGAACGGGGCGTCGGAATCGTCTAGAGCCTGCGTCCAAGGCTGAGTCCAGCTGAGTTGCTTGGCTTGCTCCTCCCAAAATGCGACTGGGTCATCGGCTGCATTGGCATAGATCGATGGATCCTTTAAGTTCGCCTGACTTCGAAACTCGGCGGTTGGTTCGTAAGTGCGTGACTCTTCGAGTAGCGTATTGATGGTCTGACTTTCAGTTGACAACGTAGTCCTCGCTTAGTGGGAGTATTCTATCTCCTGATGGTATTGCGTGTATCTCCGGAGAGCTTTGCCGCTGAAGTTGAAAGCCGGCTCAGGGTGAAAGATGTTTACGTGATCGCAAGTGGGAGGCACACGCTCGCGACGGCTGGCGACCCAGCAACGGGCTTACTCATTGAGGCCAAGTTTCGCACTTCGCTTGCGAAAGCTTTGGATACATTGGAGAAGTCGGGTCTCAAGCCCAGGGCGGGCACCTGGAGCACGATTGAAGGGGAAGATGGCGTCGAAGAGACTCCCTACGTGGTTGCCATTGCGTATCGTAGCGAGGAAACCACTCCCGGATTGTGGCTTGATGCCGATATTCACGAGATTTCCACGGCGGAGGCGCTGAAGAGAATGTATGACGAACTTCGAGACAACGGGGAAATCAAGGAGGCGAGCTTTGATGAATTTGTTCGAGTCATCAAGCCGAATGTAATGGTGGTTCCGCCGCACCAGATCCATGGCTGGGCCGATGAGAAATCCTGAAAAAACCTCCAGTTTTTGCCGAAAATGCTGTATAGTAATGGCATTCCCCCCTTTGGCATTTCGCCATGTTGACTCAGGTCTCTAGCTTGAATATTGGAACTGTCCCCTTGCCCCTCCTTGAGGGGATGCGGGAGCGACCGCCAATCCACCCACCCACTGTCAACGGACAGCGATTTTCTGATGACCATGTTGCGTTCTTATGTGTCCGCAATCAGGTCCTAAGAACGACCTTGGCGCTGCAGTTGCGAACTCAGGGCTATCAGGTGATAGAGGCCGAAGAGGCTGAGGACCTGCTCTTGTTTTCGGCCCTCGTACCCGCGGAAGTGGTCTACTCCGACAGCCTCCACGTGATTAATCGTGCCCGGCACTTGGTCTCAGAGCGGCACACATCACTTTGTGCGGTGATGCTTAGAGATGATCCTTACTGCGAAGTAGAGGCGTTCCTCATGGGCGCGACCGAGGTTATTCACCAAACCTAAGGGTTACTCGCGGCTAGCGCGATAAACCCAACGAAGGCAACTACCGCCAGTAAGTTCAGGATGAGTAACACGATTGACAATATCTTGGCAACGTTAGCCGACGTGTTTCCTTGTGCAATCGCCTTGTTAGCGGAGATGATCGATAGTGGCAAGAAGATAATGCTACAGACAGCGAACCCAAGTGCGAAGTAAATCCAGGCGTTGGTTACGTCTGCCTGCCCCGGTGATTGACCAGGGGCTCCACTTTGACGAGGATAGGGCGAAGGCGGCTCCCTAAACTGCGAAAACTGGGGATTGGGAGGTGGGACGGGCGGTAAATTGAGACCATACAACTCGCATGCTCGTTGGTGGGAGCCTGTTATCGTGTCCTCAATAATCGTGTCTTGGTGGATTCGGCCCTGAGCAGCCCAGCTATTTAAGACCGAGAGCTCTGCCGGCCCGTACTTCTGCCCCGACTTTGGATCCACCACGAAATAGCTCATCGCCTATTCAACCCAAGACTCAACACGCCAAAAAGAATACCGATCACGAGGCAGACAATCCCGACCGTCTTAGCGGTCACCCCACGTTGATCTCCTGCATCTTTCGCTTGATTCGCCAACATGATGCCAACCGAGCAAAGGACAATCGGGCAACAGAAAATCCCGATCACGCTACAGACATAGCTTCCGATTATTTTGCCACTTTGATCTGAACTTGGCCCGATGTCGCGCGGGTAGGGGCTGGGGGCCGAAAAGGGGGCTCCTGAACTCGAAGAGGGATTGGGGTACGAGTCGGTCGCCGGAGGCATAGGTGTTGCCGGCGGTGGCGCAATCCCAAAATTCAGTCCCGCTATCGCCCCGGCTCCAATTTTGGACCCGGTATCGGCATCTTCCAGCACAGTCTGAGGAGTGACTCGCCCCTCCGCGATCCATTGGTTCAGAACGTCTATGTCGGCGGGGCCGTATTTCTGCCCGGTATTTGAATCAACGACGAAGTAGCTCATTGTGTCCCTCGCGCCATTCTAGCATCAAGAAAAGATTGACCCGCAAACAAGTGCAACTTCCTGTATACTAAAAACGACTACGCGAGGGCAATGGAATGCATCAATGCGTAGCGCACCTGAGGCTAGGATGGCAACACGCGCCAATCGAAATTCAAAACCGGTGGAGTCATCGCACCGTCACGGCGACGTGGCCGGAGTTGTCCTTGTTGCGGTCGCGCTAATCATGACGATCGCGCTTGGGCTTGGGAATGCCGGTGTCATCGGCAACGCGCTCGGTAATGTCTTCTCCACCCTTTTCGGGCGAGCCGCTTGGGCTGCCCCAGTGGCCTTGCTAATTCTCGGGGTCACCGTCTTGCTCGGCCGTCGGCAGTTCGAAGTCGGCCGCCTGAGTTGGGGGGTTGCGTGCCTCTTCCTTACCCTCGTTGGATCGATGGCTTCAAACCAGCCACGAGGTGACTATTTTGATCCCTCTGCGGCCCAACATTCGGGTGGCTATATTGGAGCAATCATCGGGTGGGCTTTTGACACCTTACTGGGGCAAGCTAAACCGGTCGGCTTAGGTGCCCTTGGAATGGTGGGTGTGATCCTGTGCGTCAATTCGCCACTCCATATGATCATGTCGCGCCTGACAAGCCGCCGCAAGAAGCCGGCTCAGCGAATCTCGTTACCCGTTGCCGAACGCGCGGCCGTTCGGATGCCGGAGTTAAATGAAGTGGAGGACGAGCCACCCCGCCCAGCACCGCGCAAGGCTACTATTATCCATAAGGCGGAGAATCCATTCACCTTGCAACCAACTCCCAAGGACAAGGAAGGTTATAAGCTCCCGCCGCTGACCTTGCTCAATCAGCCACCACCCAAGCAGCGTCGAAGCGCTCAAGAAATGCAGGCCAATATTGAGACTCTAGAGCGTACGCTGGAGGAGTTTGGGATCGAAGCCAACGTAACCGAGGTTGCAACCGGCCCTACGATAACGCGCTACGAGATTCAGCTCGGCCCCGGGGTGAATGTCCGCCGCATTACCAATTTGGGTGACAACATTGCCATGAATCTAGCGGCAGCACACGTACGCGTTGAAGCTCCGATTCCTGGTAAGGCCGCCGTAGGTGTTGAAGTCCCCAATAGTCAGCCCGCCATGGTTGCCATGCGTGAGGTCTGTGAGACAAACGAGTTCCTTGATGGACCGAATCGCCTCATCGTTGCCTTGGGCCAAGACGTAAGCGGAAACAATCGCTACGCAGACCTTTCAAAGATGCCGCACCTCTTGATTGGCGGCGCGACTAATAGCGGTAAATCCATCGGGCTCGCCAGCATTATCACATCCCTGCTGCTTCGCAACACTCCCAAGGATGTCCGGCTTGTCATGATTGACCCCAAGCGAGTTGAACTGACCCTATTTGATGGCATTCCACATCTCATGTGTCCCGTGGTCAAAGACATCACGGAAGCCCCCGGAGTTCTTCGAGCGGTCTGGAGGGAGATGGACATGCGGTACGACCGCCTAAGCGAGATTGGGGTACGGAACATTGACGGTTACAATGCCCAAGCAAGCTTCCAAGACAAGATGCCCTATATCGTCGTCATCATTGACGAGCTGGCCGACCTCATGATTCAGGCTGCGGCCGAGGTGGAGACCAGCATTGTTCGGCTGGCACAATTGGCTCGTGCCGTGGGCATCCACCTTGTAATCGCCACCCAACGTCCCAGCGTGGACGTGATCACGGGCACGATCAAGGCAAATATCCCCAGCCGAATGGCGTTCGCGGTTTCCTCGCAGATTGACTCTCGAACCATTCTTGATGGCGCGGGAGCTGAAAGGCTGGTAGGCAAGGGTGACATGCTCTTTATGCCTATTGATGCAAACAAGCCGACTCGCATGCAAGGTTGCTATGTTGGCGAGAAGGAGATTGAGGCAGTTTGCGAGTTTTGGCGTGAGCAAGAGGCACCTCAATACGTCCTTGATCCAATTGCGATCGCCGTCAAGGAACGCGAAAGGGAAGTAGCCGAAGAAGCACATGACGAACTGTGGCAGGAAGTTGTCACGTTTGTCGTTGATCGCCAGGAGGCGAGCACAAGCATGATCCAGCGCAAGTTCAGTATTGGGTTCCAGCGAGCGTCGCGCCTCTTGGATATGATGGAAGACAGAGGGATCGTTGGCCCCCGCGTTGGGGCTCGTTCTCGTGAAGTTTTGGTGAGTCCGATGGAGGTTGAGGCCGTGTTGTCCGGACGAAGGACGGGGCCACCGGTTGAGATTGATCCATTTGAAGAGTAGAAGGGCTCGTTCGTCTGTATTGTCCGCATTACGACCAATTTGGGCTTGAAACCCCGCAGTGGTGCGCCGATAATCCTAGTAGCCCTACCAGTCTAGTAAGGGCGACGAGGACACTGTGAGCTTGCCCCTATTTCGAATTGGACGTGCGTTGTTTCGAATTCTTCCCGACATGGTCTGGATTCAACTCAGCTTGGCAGGGGCTCTCTATATCGGGACGCAGGAGCGTTGGGTTCTAACAGGTGAACGCTACATTGCGATCTATGGAGGTCCGATGTTGGTGGTTTCCGCTGCCACATTGTTGTGGCGAGGAATTCATCGTATCAACCCTCGTTATGTTGGGTTATATGATCAGCTTAACCTGAGCTTGGTTTCCATGGTCTTAACCTTGGGCCTAGCCTGCGTAGATCGCTTGCAAATCGGCTCGAAGAACTTGGCCTTTCCGCTCCTCTTTGGGTTCTTGAGTTTGGTCGGGATGACGGGCAGTCGTGTAGTCACCCGCCTTGTCAGTTGGGGACACCGCCCTTGGGGCTCACAAACTCGCCGGATACGAACCCTGATCGTTGGAGCCGGTGATGCCGGTGAGTTTGTGTTGCGCGAACTTGGCCGAGTTCGGAATGAGCATCGGGTGGTCGTTGGATTCGTGGATGATGATCCCCTCAAGCGGTCGCTCATTATCCAAGGGGTTCGCGTGCTCGGGACTACCGAGGACGTTCAGCACCTTGTGCAAAACCTAGATATCGAAGAAATCATCATCTGCCTTCCTAGTGCGGACGGCTCAACGATGCGTCGCGTCAATGACCTCTGCATGAAGACCAATGTTCGGGTTCGCACATTGCCGAGCGTATCCAATTTGCTTCACGGAGCAGTGAACTTGCGGCAGCAGTTGCGCAAAGTAGATCTTGAAGAC
The DNA here is from genome assembly GCA_020850835.1 of Fimbriimonadaceae bacterium. GTDB lineage: Bacteria > Armatimonadota > Fimbriimonadia > Fimbriimonadales > Fimbriimonadaceae > JAFLBD01. Next base: position 23,478 of record JADZDX010000076.1, on the reverse strand, counting down.
CTGCTTCGCCGTCCAGTTGCCGAACCCCACCCCGACTTGCTCAACCAGATCACCAGGGGCGAAAGCGTCCTGATTACAGGCGGCGGCGGTTCCATTGGTAGCGAGTTAGCCCGTCAGGTTTCTGCACTAGAACCAGCTCGGCTTACCCTGTTGGGTAAGGGCGAGAACAGCCTCTACGAGATCGAACAGGAACTGATCCAGACGACAAGCTTCACCCCGACATGCGTTGTGGCTGATGTCCGCGATGCGGATGCCATGAAGTATGCCTTTGCCAAGGTCCAACCGTCGGTCGTGTTCCATGCCGCGGCGCATAAGCATGTCCCGCTCATGCAATCCAATCCGATTGAGGCCATTCGCAACAATGTGTTCGGGACGCTTTGCGCCGTGGAAATAGCGGTGCAACATCAAGCGCGCCGATTTGTACTGATTTCAACGGATAAGGCCGTAAAGCCAACAAGCGTTATGGGGGCGACCAAGCGTGTGGCGGAAATGGTCGTTGGGGCGTACGCCCAACGATCTGAGACTAAGTTTGCCGTCGTCCGGTTCGGGAATGTTTTAGGCTCGCGGGGTTCGTTGGTCCCGCTAATAAAGAGTCAGATTCAGCGAGGAGGGCCGGTTCGCATCACTCATCCTGATATGACTCGGTTTTTCATGACGATTCCCGAGGCGGTTCAATTGATTCTTCAAGCAGGCGCAATCGGCGAGAACGGAGAATTGTTCATTCTTGATATGGGCGATCCTGTCAAGATCGTTGACTTGGCCTATGATCTGATCCGGCTACATGGATTGGTGCCCCACGAGGATATTGACGTAAAGTTTATTGGTCCAAGGCCCGGTGAGAAACTTTACGAGGAATTGACCTATGATGTGGAGTCGTTAATCCCTACGGACCAACCCAAGATCAGAATGGCCCTTACTTCGCCCGTGGACTTCAACTGGCTTCAAGATGAATTGGATGCTTTGCAGACCCTGTGTGACGCTGGGGAACAGGAACGAGCCCATCAGTATCTTATGGATTTGGCTTGGGGTAAGCACGACTTGTCGCAGTCATGGGATGAACGTCAAGCCGCGTAGACCTTCTTACGGAGTCCAGGCGCCCAGGTTGCCATGAATACTGCAACTGGGCTCAATATCGACCTGATTGATCGTGTAGACACCAGAAACGGGGCAAATAGGCATTGCCCCTTTGATAAAGATTGGAGCAATATCGGCTGCCGTGGGAACGGAGGAACCGGGAAGGTTATTCTCCATGGCCCAGCGAGCCTTAGCATTATCAATCTCGTATAGATTCTTCATGCAGGTGCGTGTGCGGGTACTTTCCCTCGCTCGAACCCACTGGGGTACTGCGACCGCGAGTAGGATGCCTATGATCAGCACCACGATCATAATTTCTACCAGAGTAAAGCCTTTTCGTCGCATTACCGTAGCTATTCCACAGTTTCAAGAAGATTGTGGTTTTTTTGCTCGGGATATTTGGGGGGCTGCAGAGAGCGCAACTAGACCTCAAGGTAGCGGGTCGATCTCCGGCATAATGAACTCATGATCGAAATTGCCTTCAATCGGTACTATCGTTACGACGACTTCTCGAAATTACTCCACGACTTTGCCAAGGAGTTTCCTCCCTTGGTTGAAGTCGAGAGTATCGGCAAGAGCTACGAAGGCAAGGATATATGGTTACTGACCGTAACCAATTCGGTGACGGGGCCCGCAGAAGATAAGCCCGCCTTTTGGTGCGATGGGAATATCCACGCTACTGAGGTGAGTGCTGGGACTGCTATCCTGCACCTGCTCAACAAACTCTGCACGGGCTTTGGTAAGGATGACCAGATAACCCATGTCCTCAACTCGCGAGCCTTCTACTTGGTGCCTCGGCTCAACCCGGATGGCGCAGAATGGGCCCTCGAAGATGTGCCGAGGATGATCCGAAGTTCGACGCGGCCTTATCCCTTTGATGAAGAGGATCTTTACGGGCTCGAACGAATGGATATCAATGGCGATGGCAAGCTCTTGAATATCCGGATCAAGGATGCGAACGGTCCCTGGAAGGTTAGCGAGCGGGAGCCGCGCCTGATGGAAAAGCGACAACCCAATGACGTCGGGGGTACCTACTATCGAGTCATCCCTGAAGGGCTGTTTCACAACTACGACGGCCTAACTATGCGGGGCAGAAAGGTTAAGCAAGGCCTCGATATGAACCGAAATTTCCCGGCGGCATGGCGGCAAGAGCACGAGCAGTACGGAGCGGGACCCTATCCCACCAGTGAACCGGAGATCCGAGCCGCAGTGCAGGCCATCTTTGACCGCCCGAACGTCTGTGGCGCTATTACTTTCCATACCTATAGCGGCGTGTTCCTGCGTCCACCTTGCCGTTACCCTGATGACGATATGCCCGCCGAAGACCTATGGGTTTACAAAGACTTTGGCGCGAAGTGTCAGGAGATCACTGGGTACCCGGCGATCAGTAATTTTCATGAGTTTAAGTACCACCCCAAGGAAGTAATCACGGGTACCTTCGATGACTGGATGTTTGAGCACCGGGGGGTCCATGCCTGGACCTGCGAAATCTGGGCACCTCAGCGCCAGGCCGGCATAACAGACTACAAGTACATTGACTGGGGGCGGGATCACCCATTTGAGGATGATCTTAAAATGCTCAAGTGGAGCGATGAGAAGCTGGATGGTCAGGGCTACCATGACTGGAAGCCCTTTACCCACCCGCAACTTGGTGAAGTTGAAATTGGTGGCTGGGACGCTTTCAATGCGTTTCGGAACCCTCCGCCAAAGTTCTTGGAGAAGGAAATCGCGCCCTTGGGGGACTTTGCCATTTGGCAGGCCTCGGCTTCACCGAAGTTGGAATTGAAAGAGGTCCAGACCACCGCTGTAGGCAGCTCGATCCGGATTCGGATGGCCGTCATCAACTCAGGCTATTTGCCCACTACTGTGACAAAGCACGCGGACATGAAGAAGCTGGTTCGAGGGGTTGTGGGTGAGATTAGCCGCAACGGTGAGCCTACCCATGGTGCCGGCAGTACTGAGCCCGGATGGCTTGCGAGCGGAAAGCTTCGACAAGTAGCCGGCCAGCTGAGTGGTTGGTCACATGTCGGCAAGGGTGGATTTGGCTACCAATTTGATGGTACTGATAACATGGCTGTCTTTGAATGGGTGGTCAGTGGGCCGGGCGAATATCACTTGGTAGCCAAGCACGAGCGAGCCGGGACGGTGCGCGTGACCTTGAAGATCTAGCCGAATCGCGGATTTTGAACTTCGTGGGCTGGTAGTATACGCGCCATGCGCGGATTTGCCTGTTTTGTGCTCGGTTGCCTTGTATCTCTCGGCTGGTGTACGCCAGACATCATGAACTCAATGCATGCTGCAGCCGAAATCGGCACAACATCCAAGCTGACGGCCATGAAGTGCATGCTCTGTCATACCAATCCACCAAAGCGGAATGTCTTTGGGCGGGATGTTGAAGAGGCCATCGAGACGGTCAAGCCGGAGCTCATGACCAAGGCGCTGTGGCACGAACTGGCCCTGAAGGATTCGGATGGTGACGGAGTTTCCAATGGAAATGAGGTGAGCGCCGGTACCGCTCCCGGGAACGCAACGGATAAACCGACCAGCAATCCCGGGGCGACGGATGGTGGCCTGATCCCCAAGCATAGCTTTCACCCCCTGTATGTCCACTTTCCGATCGCGCTGGTTCTATTTGGCGTCGTCCTTGAGTTATTCGGGTATCGCAAGCGGGACTCTGGCCTGCGCAGAGCAGGGTGGCTGGGGCTCCTTTGGGGAACGATCTTTATCGTCCCGACTGCCTTTACCGGCCTGCGGGCATCATTTCAGCTAGGAATGAAGTGGGAAGGACAGTTCCTTACGCATTTCATCTGCGCCGTGGCGGCTCTAATCTTGTGCACCGGAACGGTTCTCTGGCGTCGCAAAGGGGAAGTGGAATCATCTGCCTACTTTGGCTTGCTCATCCTTGCGGGACTTGCCGTCGCGGCTACCGGTCACTTTGGCGCAATGCTTGTCTTTGGTTGATGGCCCGAGGCGCTGTCTAAGTCTGCGTTATAGTGCAACCCAACATTCACCTGTCGTGCAATTGCCCCATCGATAACGGTCTTAGCCGCAATGAGGAGGTTCTCTGCTTCAATTGCGTACACGTCGGGTGGCGCTTCGGGAAGGTCATTGTATTCCTTCGTCAACTCGGCGACGCGAGCGCTTGCTTGGGCGAGTCCACGATTGTGGCGGACGATGCCCACGTGCTCGGTCATGGTCTTTTCCAGGGAACGCCTGATTCTAAGGGCATCCGCCTCCAAGATGGAATGCCTATTTCCAGGGCCCGTTGGCTTTATCTCAGGGACTGATTCGCCGCTCAATGCGCTAGCGGCTGCCTTGGCGAATACAAGAGCTTCCAATAGGGAATTGGAGGCCAAGCGATTGGCGCCGTGCACGCCAGTTCGGGCGACCTCACCGGCGGCAAAGAGGCCGGGAATACTAGTGCGCCCGTTCAGGTCGGTAACGACCCCACCGCATGAATAGTGTTGAGCCGGAACAACGGGAATCCAATTCTTGTGTGGCTCAAGCCCGACCCCCTTTAGCCTTTCAACAATAGTTGGGAAGTGCCTTTCGATGTGGGAACGGGCTAGGTGGGTCATGTCCAGATAGACACACCAAGTTTGGAGCTTCTTCATTTCGGCATCAATAGCTCGTGCCACGATATCGCGCGGTGCGAGTTCCAAACGCTCGTCGTAATCGTACATGAACCGAGTCCCTTGATGGCTCCGTAAGGTGCCACCCTCTCCGCGAGCGGCTTCAGTGATGAGAAATGAACGCATCTGGGGGTGATAGAGCGTAGTGGGATGAAATTGCATGAACTCCATGTCCTGAATTGCAGCCCCGACCCTTGCCGCGAGCGCAACGCCATCTGCGGTAGCAATTCTTGGATTTGTCGTGTGTTGGTATAACCTTCCGGCGCCACCGGTAGCTAATATGACGGCACGGCTTGTGAAGGTCCGAATGCCAAGGTCCCGATCCTGCATTGCGCAACCGATGCAACGCCCATCCTGCATGAGAAGGTCGGTAACGAATGCGTTCTCTAGGATGGTGATGTTCGGTTCTTTGCGCACAGCTTCGTTCATCGCACGCTCCACCTCCCAACCTGTTCGGTCTGCGTGGTGGACGATCCGATTTCGGCTATGCCCGCCCTCCATCCCGAGGGCCCAGTCGGTTAGGTCCGTTTCTTTGTCGAATTGGGCGCCTAGACTGGCCAGCCATTCAATGGCTGCAGGAGCTTCTTGAACGAGAAATCGAACGGCCGCCGGGTCGCACAAGCCGGCACCGGCAATGAGCGTATCTTGTTCGTGAAGTTGCCAACTGTCACTCTCTCCTACGGCGGCGGCGATACCACCCTGAGCGTAGCTGGTGTTGGATTCCCAAAGCTGGGCCTTCGTCAGTACGATGATCGGGCCCTGTTTGGCGGCGTCAAGGGCAAAGGTCAGGCCAGCAAGGCCGCTTCCGATGACGATCGTGTCAAAGTGCTGAGGTGGCACGCCAAGATTATGACGAAGGAACGAACTCGACGCCCTGGTTGAGCTGATGTCCTTCTTTATCAAGAGGGATCACCAAGAAGGGAACCTCCTTTGGCAGGGTGTTGATAGCTTGCCCTGCCGGCACAATGAGGCTCCAAGTCCCATCTCTATTCTTGGTCACGTGACTCGGCTTATCTGTTGTCGCTTGTCCTGCAACGCCGGGAAAGAAGTCAAGGCTTACTGCCCCCGTGAGATGCGGGTTGCCGGGAATAGTTAAGAAATACTTCTTATCCTTCATTGTGGCTTTGATCTGCTCTACTGGTACTTGAACCGGCATCTTCTTGCCCCAAGCCTCGAACTGGGCTTGGGCAACGGGGTTCCCATTGCCACGTTGGAGGGTGAAGCTAAAGCTCTGATCAGCCGGGACGCAGTCCGTCTTGCAGGCCAGCAGTGACATTTCGGCCGAAATCTTGGCCGGTCCGGAAGCGTTGGCCGGCGGGGTCAGGTGGGCAAGAAAGACCACCTCATTCTCGTAACCAAAACTATAGCCGTATCCAATGCCTAAATTGATTCGCTCGGGTGTGGGGAAACGCAATGGACCAGCTTTCCAGCCCTTCGGCAGCGCCCACTTGACCTCGGTTCCTACTCCGCTGTCCCCGGGGTTTCGCCAATAGACATGCCAAGCTTCGTCAAGGGTTAGTTTTAGCGCTACGGTTACAGGTACCCCGGGCTTATAAGTTGCGGACTTAGTGATCACTTCGCTCTGCACCATTTCGGCAGGTGGCGGCTGGAGCAAGAGGACGGCTAGCGCGATTGGATGCATCGTTCTAATTCTACGCGCCTAAACGCTTGCGGTGTCGCTCCGCCGCTCGCTCACTCGTCGTTGACTGTGTTCAAGAATCTTCTTTCTAAAGCGCAACATCTTAGGAGTCACTTCCAAAAGTTCGTCATCTCGGAGCCAGCTGAGGGCTTCTTCAAGACTGAACTCTCGGTGGGCATCAAGGACGGTCGTGGCATCGGCACTTGCGCTTCGCATATTTGTGGCTGCTTTTTGGTCTACCGCATTTACGACGAGATCCTCTTCCTTTGCACAGGCACCAACGATCATGCCTCCGTACAGCTCCGTGCCGACTTCATAGAAAAACTGGCCCCGTTCCTGAATCTTTTCGTACGCATATCGCGTGAGCTTGCCGGCGTCCTTGACAATGAGCGCCCCGTTCGTCCGTGATTCAATTGCTCCCTTGTATTCCCGATAACCATCAAACAGGGTAGACATCAGCCCCAGGCCGCGTGTCATTGTAAGATAATTACTTCGGAAGCCGATTAATCCGCGCGTTGGGATGCTGTAAACCAGTCGCCGTGTGCCATTTTCGTTGATCTGCATGTCCTGCATTTCACCCTTGCGTCGACTCATTTCTTCCATTACGAATCCCTGTGAATCTTCGGGTAACTCCAGGGTGGCGATCTCATAAGGTTCGGTCACCTTACCATTCAAGTCTCTTACTAAGATGGCCTCCGGTCGGCTGATCTGCATTTCGTAGCCCTCTCGTCTCATGGTCTCAATGAGAATTGCCAACTGCAGTTCTCCTCGTGCCTTCACCTTGACCGCGTCGCTAGCTGAGTCCTCGTCAATCTCGATACTAACGCTAACGACTTCTTCCTTTTCGAGACGTTCCCGTATCTTGTGGATGGTTAGAAACTTACCGCCATCCTTCCCCGCAAGGGGAGAATTATTGGCGTAGAAATTCATGCTAAGCGTACTTGGCTCGATTTCGATGATTGGAAGCGGCGGGTTACTATCAGGCACATTGATCGTATCCGAGATGTGCACGTGGTCAAGGCCACTCATCATGACAATCTCTCCCGCGCTGGCTTCAGGCACTTCCTTTAACTGGATGCCCTCATAGATCCACAATTTCGTAACATTAAATCCATCTTTTTTGTCACGACCATCGCGCTGTCGCTCCATGCGATCGCCTACCTTTATCGTGCCCCTTAGAATCTTCCCACCGAACATACGTCCTAAATAATCGGAATAATCCAAATTATTCACCTGCAGTAAGAAGGGTCCCTCCTCGGCGACTTCCGGCGCCGGAATATTATCCACGATCATTTCGAACAAAGCCCGCATATCAGTTTCTGAACCATTGGGATCTTTGCGGGCAAAGCCCCCTGAGCCACTGGTGTAGATATGTGGGAAAAAGAGGTCTTCCTCCTCTGCGCCGAGGTCAATGAATAGATCTATGGTCTTGTCGTAGGCATCAATTGGGCGGGCACCCTCGCGGTCCACCTTATTGATGCAGACGATGGGCTTCTTCTTATTTTCGAAGGCCTTTTTCAACACAAAACGGGTTTGGGGCATGGGGCCCTCGTTGGCATCAACGATGAGCAGGACACCGTCTACCATGCTCAGCACCCGCTCCACTTCTCCGCCGAAGTCGGCGTGGCCGGGGGTATCCACGATATTGATCTTGGTCCCCATATAGCGCACGCTGGCCACCTTGGAGAGAATCGTGATTCCCTTTTCGCGCTCCAGGTCGTTGGAGTCCATGACCCGCTCGTTTACGTGTTGGTTTTCACGAAACAAGCCCGCCTGCTTGAACAGGGCATCCACTAGGGTTGTTTTGCCGTGATCAACGTGCGCAATAATGCCGACGGTTCGGATTGAGGGGGAATCCATGCGCCCCCAAGGATACCCGCGGGAGGCTGGGACACCACCTCATTTGGCCTAGCTGAGGCTATAGACAAAACTCGACCTTGCCCCACATTTCGGGCTGGTGCATGTCAATGACACCCTGCGAAGACCAAACCCAGTTGTCCTCTGGCGTGTTAAGACGCTTCGCTATCTTGCCTCCAATGATGTCAACCTGCCACTGCACTCGACTAAAGTTGACTCGCCACACATCACCGGGCCTGGGGCGCGAGTGCCCGATGAAGCTAGTCCATGGGAAGGCTAGTTCAACGCTCCATCCTTGGTCCAAGTGCGCTGGGTCATTGATTTCGCCATCAATATGAACCTTCACTTGCGCATGGCTCTCCCAGGAGTTATCAGCTGTCCCGCCGTCCCGATAAGGGCGATCCAAGAACAAATCCCAAGTTGTCCCAAAGGCATTGACCTCAAACTCAAAGTAGCGCAGGGCATCTCCGTCTGGGTCAACAAAGACTTCAAAGTCGTTGTCTTGAAAGACCACGCTGTCATGTTCCGTCAACGTGGCCCAGACGCAGGGCTCCTCCAGCCATGCGTAAACATAAAAAGCCTCGTCGTCCCAGAGCATCTTTGCCCGTGTTTTGAACCTGGGCAATGGCCTCTTAATACCTTCAATATCAACAAAGTACGACGTCCAATCGGCAGCCACCCACGAAGCATCATCTCCGCGCCCCGATAGGGCGGGGCTACCCCGATGGCATTGATAACATAACGGGACTATTTCAGATCCCACATGTAGTCTTCTGGGTTGGTCATTACAACGGAGGATGCGGCGATTCCCTTGCGCCAATTCGTTCCCTTTGCTATGTATTCGGGGCGATAGGCTTTCACCGAGGTATCCGCCATCACGACGATGCCCTTGCCCATGGCCCGCAAAGCGGTACCGCCAGTTTCTCGACCTTCTTCCCAAGTCTTGGGCGCGACATTCGTCGCCCACCCTGGGTTCAAACCCCAGCGATGTTCGATGAAGCAGTAGCTATTGTAGGGTGCTGGCTGGGCGGTGAGCCCTGATGTATTGCAGAAGGGCGGTTGAGCTAAATTGGCCATCCAAAGGCCACCACTTGGCTGAATATAGTCCAGTAAGCCCAGCCTCGCTCGCTTCGTAACCATGAGAACGGTCTTCGACGGCTCGGCAATGTTCGTAACCGCGACAGGCTTGGCGACAAAGTAGGGGTATGCAGCCATTGACGGGCTGTGGACGGTGTAAGCATACGCATACTGAGTGCAAACCATCCGAATTTGATTCATGAGATCAGGCCGATTGGCAAGATCGGCACTGCAACTTGTATTGGTTTCCGGGCTCGTCGTTGGGTCCTGCATGATCAAGCCTGTGTTCCTTGTGTAGTCCCTCAGCAACCAGGACCATGGCTCGTAAGGGATACCGCTATATGTCCAAAAACTCCCCGCCCTGCCCGTTGTCGCGACCAACACTTGGGTGTCGTCGTAGTCGTTGGCATAGAGCATCAAGGAGTTCGCGTTCTGCTTCAAATTGCTGATGCTGGCGGTAACCTTAGCGGCCCGCCTCGCTTGGGCAAAAACCGGAAACAGGATCGCGGCAAGAATGGCGATGATCGCGATGACCACCAGAAGTTCAATAAGCGTAAAGGCTCGGCGCATAGTTTGCTCCAACAAACCTAATCTTACAAGGTTTTCGCAGAAAGTACCTACTTATCGTCAGACGACGATGAGCGATGCTGTGTCTCTATGCGGCGAATAGTTCCCGTGTCGCTAGTCATGACGATGGACTCTGTATAGGCTAGACCCCTTCGGTAGCGCACGCCACGGAGCAGGTCACCGCTTGTGACCCCCGTAGCGGAGAACATAACATCGCCGCTAGCCAAATCATTCGCTGTGAGAACCCGATCCAAATCGCCCTTCACCATTTTTTCGGCTCGCTTCCTTTGGTCGTCGGTAGAGAAAACTAGCCTAGCTTGCATCTCGCCACCGACGCACTGCACTGCTGCCGCGGTTATGACGCCTTCGGGGGCTCCGCCGATGCCCATAAGGGCATCAACCCCTGAATCTGGGTTCAGAGCAGCAATTGCGATGGAGAGATCACCGTCGCCGATGAGGTGAACCCGAGCCCCAACCTCCCGAATATCCTTGATGATCTGCTCGTGGCGGGGTCGCTCCAAAATGCCGATCGTGATTTCGTCAATATCTTTGCCAAGCGCCTTGGCCATAAGGCGAACATTGACCCTGATCGGCAATGTAATGTCAACAACGCCCTTACAATCAGCCCCAACGACCAACTTGTCCATGTAGCAGTCGGGCGCATGCATGAGAAAGCCCTTGCCTTCGACGGCGGCTGCCAGTACTGCGATGGCATTCGGAACTCCATTGGCGCAAAGGTTTGTGCCTTCCAAGGGGTCCACGGCAATCTGAACGGCGGGGCCAGAACCGGTGCCCACCTTTTCGCCGATAAATAGCATGGGGGCTTCGTCTCGTTCTCCTTCGCCAATGACGATGGTTCCGTCAATATTCATCTCGCCTAGCTTGCTCCGCATTCCAGTGCAGGCGGCATCATCGGCAGATGCACGGTCTCCTTTACCAACCCAAGGGGCGCAAGCAAGCGCCGCCGACTCGGTCACGCGCAAAAATTCGAGGTGGAGATTGTAATCCATAAGTCGTCCTTCGCCGTTGAAGCGACAGGGTCAAGTTTAGCAAAATGCCCGCTCGTCCGGCGAGCGGGCACTTTGTGTTGATCGAGATTAGCGGTCGGAGCGTCCTTCGTTGTATGTGCCGCTCGCCTTAGCAGCGCGATCAGCTTCACTCTCCTTTCCGAAGTTTTGGGCATCCTGCGAAGAAACTTCGCCGGAATTGCAACCTGACAACCCGACAATGGTGCTGAGGGCCAAAATCAGCAACAGCAGGATCTTCACGGATTGCCTAATCCCCAAAGCGGGTAGTTGATTCCCATGTTCAGTGTGGTGCCATTCGGCAGAATATAAACATTCTGTGGCGAAGTTGGTCGGCAATTTGTCGAGTAAGAGCCGGCTGAAGCAGGGAAGCCAGTTCCCGAGGCTACATATTCACTGGCCCGTGGCGTCTTACCGAGGAAGGCGTCCACGGCAAGGAACTTCGCGCTACCGTCAGCCATCCCGGTGATCACGCCACCGTGGGCACCAGCGCCAACTGGGTCCTTGGTCTGCGGTGTTGCAATGGTGCAATTGTTAGCCCCCGTAACTCGGTAGAACTGGGCAGCCCAAAACTCTCGAATAGCGAGCGGGTAGACACGCTCAATCTGCTTGCCTGGGTCATCTCCAGAAGTGGTGCCCGTGTATTCGCCAACGGCAACAAATGGTGCCGCATAGTTGTTCGGGTGCTCAAGAAGCAACATGGCGCCCGACGGTTGCGGTACTGAACTGATGGTGCCGCCAAACCAGGGAACGCTGCTGAAGCCAGAAGTCTCTGCGCCAATCATTGAGAGATTCACGACAAACGAATTGAGGAGTTGCCCATTGGTATTCCACTGGGTGGGGTTGTGCTGGCGGAGGGGGTGGAAAAAGAGTTCGACCGTCTTGATGTATGGCTTGACGTACTTTTGCCAAGTTTGCCAAGTCATGCTGTGCCCGAAACCGCCCGCTCCCCCACATCGAAGGGTTCCATCGTTCAATGCTGAATTCAGCGAGGAGTTCAGCTCACAACCTCGCCGACGGGGGTACATGTCGTCGTTGTCGCCTGCGTACATCATAAAGGCAAGGCCAACTTGCTTTTGATTGCTAATTCCAGCGGTCTTCTTCGCCGCCGTCCGAGCTTGAGCGAAAACAGGAAAGAGGATGGCCGCTAGAATCGCGATAATGGCGATGACGACCAGGAGTTCGATGAGGGTAAATGCACGCTTCATTGAGTTGATACCAGCAATAGGCAAATGAACGTCACGAGCATTCACGCACAGTGACAGTCGCTCATCATTATTCACCTTTGAACTGGGAAAAATCAATCCTCAACACCCAATTTCGCCATTTGTCTCTGGTTGGCATGGGCTAGGCAAGGGTAACCTTTTCGCGATGGGCACCCCGCCACGACCCACCACGTCCGTGCTCATTCCGGCCTTCAACGCTCAGGACACGATTGAGCGCGCCATCCGTAGCGCCATGCTCCAAACCGTTCCTCCCAATGAGATAGTGCTCGGTTGTGACGGGTGTACGGACCAAACGGCGACGATTGCGCGTGGGCTGGGTGCGATCGTTGTGGAGAACCCCAAGTCCAATGGTGCGGCAGCCAGGAATGCCGCTTTTGCCGCCTCCAGCGGAGATGTCGTGTTCTTGCTCGATTCCGATGATGAGTGGCTACCGAACAAGGTCCAGAGCCATCTTGATGCTCATTCTAAGGCGCCCGCCGCATCCTTTGTGATTGACCCTTCGAGGCGCGTCCGACCAGGGGGCGAAATGCGCGGGTTGAATGGGGCAGGCCCAGAAGGGGACCTTACCTGGCGGGATATGGTGCAGCATCGCAATTGGAGCAGTGGTTCGGGTATTTCGGCGCGGCGTGATAAGTGGGAGGCAATTGGTGGGTTCAATCCGACTCTACGCGGTCTTCAAGACGTGGACTTTCTAATTCGCATGGCCTACTTTGGAGGGCCTGGTTATCGGGTGTCCGACTGCAACACGCTGTACCATCTAAGCGAGGGCGGGATTTCGCGGAATACGAGTTGGGGAGATGAGATGATCGGAGCCCTCGCCGCTTCTTGTTCGTTCATGGAAGCTGAAGATGTCCGGTCGGTAAGGCAAACGATTGCGATTCGCAATGCCCTCGTGAGCGATCTCTCCACATTTTGGACTCATATCCGATGGGGAGGGGTCTCCCTAAGCGATCGACGCCTCTGGAAGGCCTTGGCCCTCGTCGTGATGCGGAAAGCCCGGGCCTCGTCCTAAGGCGAGCCGATCGTGAAAACCTCAAAGCCGAACTTGCCAAGGCTCTCCTTCGAATAGATCCGGCGACCGTCGAAGAGCACTTTGTTCTTGACAAGGGTGCCGATCTTGCCAAAATCAAGTTGCTTGAACTCATTCCATTCTGTAACCAGGAGCACCGCGTCGGCTCCGTCACAGCATGCATAGGCATTGTCGGATAGCGAGATTTGAGTGTCAAGTGCCCGTACATTGTCCATCGCAACTGGGTCAAAAGCGCGGACCTTACCTCCCCTTGCTCTGATATCCTCCGCGATGACCAAGGCCTTGGCGTCACGAATATCATCGGTGTTTGGCTTAAATGCTAGGCCGAGCATTGCGATGGTCTTGCCGCTTAGCCCGCCAAGTCGCTCTTCCATACGGTCAATAAAGTGGCGCGGTTGCTCATCGTTGATGGCGACGACCTCTTTGAGGAGTCGGAAGTCATATCCCATACTCTCGGCAACTCGAATCATTCCTGCCGTGTCCTTCGGCAAACATGAGCCTCCCCAACCGAGGCCAGCCCCCAAGAAGGCGGGGCCAATCCGGTGGTCTAAGCCAATGCCCTTGGCCACATCCCCAACATTCCCATCACAAGCCTCACACATGCGGCTCAGCGCATTAATGAAGCTGATCTTCATCGCCAAAAAGCAGTTGCTTGCGTATTTGATAAGCTCCGCGCTCTGCAGATCCGTGACCAGCACCGGCTTGTCAAGGGGTTGGTAGAGTTCAATCAGGCGTGCGGCGGCCTCTCGTGATTTGGCTCCGATAATGATACGATCGGGGTTCATCGTGTCCCAGATCGCGGAGCCCTCACGTAGGAACTCAGGGTTACTCACCACATCGAACAGTGAGTCATCAACACCCGCTTCCCTCAACAGGTCGGCTACCATTTCACCACTCCCGACCGGCACGGTGGACTTGTTTACGACGAGGGTGTACTTCGAAATTCCTTTCGCGACTTCCTTGGCGGCCGCCACGACGGCCGTGATATCGGGAGAACCGTCCGCAGAAGGAGGCGTTCCCACCGCAATAAACACAATCTCGCTTTGCTGTGTTGCTTCCGCAGCACTGCCAGAGACTCGCAAGCGACCCTCGTCCAGGTTGCGGGTAATAAACTCTTCGATTCCCGGTTCATAGATTGGGCTACGACCTGATTGGATGAGTGCTACCTTGTCCGGATTATTGTCAACGCAAATAACGTCGTTGCCCAAGTCAGCCAACGCGACTCCAGTGACCAATCCCACATACCCAGTTCCAATCACCGCAATTCGCATAAGTTCGTAGCTTCCCGTAAGATTATGGGGGTTTCGACGCCAACCCCAGAGGACGAAGGCCCAAAAAGCCAATAACAAAGGAATGATTTCATTAGTGCCAACGTTGATTGGTTTAAGACTTGCATTCAAGCTACAATGGGGTGCCTTGCGCCTGGAGGTGAGATTTGTCTGAGATAGCCGCAGAAAGTACCGATTCCCTGTCGATTGAGAGCCCGAAACGCGGGTTACCCGGGTTGCCTGACTTCGATTTTAAGTCAATAAGGAACTCCCCCGCCTTTATTCCCGGCATCATAGGGTTCGGGGCTCTCATGCTTGCCTTTTGGGAACTGTTCCGCGAATTGCCGGGACTTTGGTTCAAGGATGATGGCTACTACTCGCATGGCGTACTCGTACCGTTCATCTCCGCCTATGTCATCTATCGCTGGTGGCCAAAGCTTAAGGAGATTCCGGTCCGTCCGTTCTATCCCGCGATGGTCGCCATGGCCTTTACGGGTTGGCTGTTGTTTGCCGGTATTCGTATCGGGCAGATCCAGATTCTCTCGTTCTCCCTGGTTCTGATGCTCCTCAGTTGCGTCTGGTTTGTCGCCGGTGGCCGGTGGCTTCGGGCGCTGAGCTTGCCGATTCTTTTTTTACTGTTTGGGCTCCCTATTTGGTCAGCGATTATCGACACGTACACGAACCCGCTTCAGATCATTTCGACCGACATCAGTTATTCCATGCTGCAACTGGTTGGATTCGACCCTTACAAGCAGGACAACACGACGATATACCTGAAGAACTTCACCCTAGACGTTGGCGTTCCTTGCTCTGGCCTCAAGCTTGCTATCGCCGTCTCGGCGTTCACAAGCTTCTTCATGATGATTGCTAAGTTGAAGTGGTGGGGCAACCTCATCATGGTGGCGGCAGTCCTGCCTCTGTGCCTCTTCATCAACGGCTTAAGGATTACTCTAATCGGTGTGGTGGGGAACATCTGGGGCGACAAAGCGGGCCACGATTTTCACGACTACTCAGGTTACATCACCTTGATCGTCTGCTTCTTCCTCTTGTTTAAGCTGGCTCGATTACTGGGATGGGAGGACTAAGACTATGCGTAACGTATACATTTGCATTGCCCTAATCATCGCCATCGGCGGCGCGATTCACTTAGTTCCGCGAGATGACAAGACGAAGTTCATCTCCGAAGAAGAACTCGGGCAGATTACGCCGCGCAAAATGCGCGGTAAGGAGTTCATGCGAGGCGACGGCGGCCCCGATGCAACCTACCGCATGGACGATGTTTCCTATAAGGTCTTGGAGTATCCATCCGCCATTTGCCGCGTCTTTGACGACGGCGGCGATCGGTACGATGTCGTCATCCTGTCCAGTCGTTCAAAGGACGCTTTTCACGACCCCAACATTTGCTTCTCGGCGCAGTTGTGGACGATTGAACGACGCGAAGAAACCAAGGTCAAGACGCAAACCCGTGGAGAGATGCCGCTTACGCTGATCTCCATGTTCAACCAGTCTATTCGGCGGCAGCTAGCAGCGTTCATCTACAAGGGTCCCGGTGGTTACTACAGCAACACCAATCGACTTAAGTTGGCCTTCCTAAAGGAAGAGCTGATGATGGGAAGCAACCTTGATGGCGTCTTCTACCGCTTCATACCAACCTTCAAGGAACAACTCACTGAGAATCAGCAGCGTGAGAAGCTCATGAGTTTCATCTCGGAGTACATGGACGAGGCGAACCGCACTAGCAAGGGCATTCTTTAGCCGAGGGCTGATTGGGAGTGGAGGCGGCGAGCGGATTCGAACCGCTGAATAAAGGTTTTGCAGACCTTCCCCTTAACCACTTGGGCACGCCGCCAGCCAAACGTCATTGTACCGTAGCTCGTATACTTGAGCGTATGGCAGATATTCATGAGTATTCGGCAAGCGTGACTTGGACAGGGGGACGCGATGGCTCGGGAACCGCAAAATCGGGCGACGCTACCCATGCACTCAAGGTGCCGGCCGAGTTTGGGGGACCGGGAGGCGGGACTAACCCAGAGGAACTCCTGACAACCGCCATTGCAAGTTGCTTCAGCATCACCTTTGGCATCATGGCGGCAGCGCGTAAGCTCCCTTACGTTGATATCCAGACCCAAGCCACGGGCGAAGTCCACCAGCCAAATGCCGCGACCTTCATCTTCCAGAAAATCGTTCTAAAGCCAACGATCACGTTGGGCGCCGCTGCAACCGACGACGACGCCAAGTTAGCTGAAGATTTGGCTCACAAGGCTGATGCATACTGTTTAATCACGAACGCGGTGAGAGGGAAGGTAGAAATCGCCGTCGCACCAATCATCAAGCGAGGATAGAACCATGCAACGGACCAAACTGGTCGCGGGAAACTGGAAAATGAACTTGTTGCAGTCCACCGGCAGCGCGCTGGTGGAGGCCTTCTTGCAGAAGGTTGAGCTTCGACAGGATGTCGATGTGGTCGTCTGCCCTCCATTCACGTTACTGGGGCGGTTGCGGGAGGAGTTGCGCCGGTCGCACGTTCATCTCGGCGCCCAGGATGTATTTTGGGCAGAAGAGGGAGCGTTTACAGGAAACATTAGCGCGCGGATGCTTGCCGACCTTGGGGTTTCGCACTGCATTGTTGGGCATAGCGAAACACGGGGCCGATTTGGGAAGCTTGACACCTCTGAAACGACCCTCCCTTACTTTGGGGAAACGAACGAGACTATAGCCCTTAAGATTCAGGCCCTGTTCTACCAATCGATAGAGCCAATCTTGTGCGTTGGCGAGACCCTTGCCGAACGACAGGCCGGTTCGACGGAGGAAGTCATTGCCCAGCAATTGCAAGGAGCCCTAGGGCGCTTTGATGCGGCGGAGCTATTTTTCTTCATCGTGGCCTACGAGCCCGTATGGGCAATTGGAACGGGTGAGACCTGCGCCGCCGATGAGGCGGAGCGGGTCTGCTCCTTTGTTCGAGATTGGTTCAGGACAAAGTTTAACGATCCTGACCTCCCGGACCAGATACGCATTCTATATGGCGGTAGCGTTAAGGCCGCCAATGCAAAGGAGTTGTTCAACAAGCCCAATATTGATGGGGGATTGGTTGGAGGAGCGAGTTTAGATGCCGCGGAATTCGCCACAATCGTGGCATCCGCATGAACCCAAAAACGGTCTCTGAGACCACCACAAAGCTGGCCCAAATCATGACCCCAAACGACGCAAATGTCCTAGGGAAGGTCTTCGGGGGCTCAATTCTGGCGATGATTGACTTGACCGCTAGCGCAACGGCCCAGAAGTTCAGCGGCCATATTGCCGTGACCGCCTCATTCGATCGCGTGGATTTCCACGAACCGATCGAAGTTGGCAACCTCGTTGCCATGGAAGGACATGTCAGCTTTGTTGGGAGAACCAGTATGGAGATCACGATTGATGTGTTTTCTACCAATCTCGTTCTTGGTACGAAGCGTCATTCCAATACCGCTCGGGTAACTATGGTCGCGATGCACGACGGGAAGCCAACGGTGGTACCGCGGTTGATTTGCGAAACGAGAGAAGAGAAGATCAACTTCCTGATCGCAAAGTCAAGGCGAGAACGCCGCCAGGTACACCACCAGAGCATTGAAGATCTTCGTGCCGAGTATGAGCTTGCGACCGATGAAGACCTTGACACGCTTCTGACAGGTTGAAAATGCTATTGGATGGGACGATTTGCTTAGCGGATCCGAAGGGTAACTCCTTGGAGCGCTTCTCGGCCAAGCCTCGGTATGTTTTGCTCGCCTACCACGACGACATTCACGCCTTTGTCTATCCCATCACCACGTCCAAGACGAAAGGAGCGATCAAGATTGAGGCTGACGGTGCGAATGGGTACCTGATTCTCAAACACGGCCTCATTCGAATCCCGCTAGCGGCCATCGAGGAGACCCACCGCCGTTGGTTTGAGTTCGGTAGGCTACGTCAACGCATAAAGCAGGACTTGCAAGCCTTGGAAGAATCATTTGAACTAGGTGCCCGTCCTTTGACCCAGCGCGGATTGGAGGGACTACGTGGGATCCGCGACACGACCCCTTCGCCCGAACCCGGGCAAAAGCGCGAGCCGCCAAAGCCAAAGCCCATGTCAGACGAAGAACTATTTCTGAAGTACTTGGACGACTTCGAAAAGCGTGGTTAGGTAAGCCGCTTTGCCAGGACCCAGCTGTCGTAGTTCGTGCTTGGACGATAGTCCACCTCGCCCACAATCTCAAACCCTTGGCGCTGGTAGTACGAAACTAGGCCGCTGGCCGGCTTTGCCGTATCAAGTGCCAAGAAGGTTGCCCCTGCAGCGCGAGCTCGTTCCTCAGCTTTGCGAATGAGGAGACCTCCAAGGTTGAGTCTGGAAAGTTCTGGCTCTATGGCGAACTGCCCAAAACTTGCAACCAATCCGCTTGGATCGAAGGTTCCATATGGAAGATTTTCAAAGAGGCAGAGGGCAAGGGTGCCGACCAACCGGCCCTCCCGTTCCATCACAAGTCCCGCACCTTCACTCAGGCGAAGCCGGGTTCGTTCATCATTTTGGTGACAGGCGTTAAATCGCAGGCCCGCCGCCGCATTGCGAGCATAGGCGCGGTGCAATAGGGCGGTTATCTCCGGGATGGAATCCTGATCGTTGACTTCACGAACTTGAGCGGTAACCAGCATCTGCAACAGCCTTGGGAGGTCCGAAAAGCCATAGCTGACGTCGGGGTAGGTGATTCCATCAAGTTCGTAGACACCGTGTCCTAGGAATTGGCCACCAATGTCCTCATACATCCGTCGCGCGGGCCCATTATCCCTGAACGCCCGGATCAATAATGAGGTCACTCCCTCCTTAACCAAATGGTGAACAACTGCCGAAACGAGGCCTCTCCCGACCCCAGATCCGACGTGACTGGGGAGTACGTAGAGGGCAAGGAGTTCGGTGTGATATGACGCATTGTGATCGGGTGGAGGTCCAGCAATCGCATAGCCGACGACTTGATCACCATGGCAAGCGACCCAAATCTTGAGCATGCCCGCCTGAATCTGATCTTCGCGCGTCTTGGCGATGGACTCGGCCGACAGGCCGTCTAAGGTGTGTGGAGCTACGATCTTTTGGTAGGCTTGCCGCCAAGTAGTAATTTGGATATGAGCAATTGCCCGGGCATCCTCAAGTTGCGCAGGTCGGACGTGCATCTATCATCTGCCGCTCTGGAGTTTAATTATTGAGCGCTTCCGCTCCGCCCACAACTTCCAAGATCTCCGTAGTGATCTTACTTTGACGCTCACGATTCGCCTTCAACGTCAGATCATCAATCATCTTGCCGGCGTTGTCTGTCGCGCTACTCATAGCCGTCATTCGGCTACCGTGTTCGGAGGCCGTTGACTCAAGCATGGCTTGGAACATGATATTGAGCAGGTACTTGGGTAACAATGTCGCCAGAAGGGTAGTCGAATCTGGTTCGAACGTGTAATCCTTCTTGGTTCGCTTCTCGGCGGGTTGCTCGGCGGTCGGGGGTTCAATGGGCAGAACCTGAACAATCTGTGGCACTTGCCGAATCGGCGAATAGAACTTGCTGTAGCAAATGAGGATTCGGTCGTACTCACCGCTTGTAAAGAGGTCTGACACCACGCGGGTTACCTCTTGAGCATCCTCAACCCGAGCACCCGTTGATGGCACAGAATATTGCCCGGTCAGCTTCACGCCCCTGCGGTTGAAGAACTGGTATCCCTTTTTCCCAACACAATAGAGGTGAATACCCGTGTGCTCCTTCAAGAAATCTGATGTCTTGCGAATTAGGTTCGTATTGTACGAACCAGCAAGGCCACGGTCGGCCGTAATGAGCACCATGCAAGTCTTATCACCCTCCTGTTTCTCTAGTAGGGGGTGGCTGGGCAGATCCCCGGCCTCCGATAAGCTCAGCATCAACTCTCGCATTTTGTCGCTGTACGGCCTTGCTTCGGTGACGCGGTCTTGCGCCTTCTTGAGGCGCGCCGCGGCCACGAGCTTCATTGCCCGTGTGATCTGCCGAATGTTCTTCGACGTCCTGATGCGTTGCCGAATCTGCTTGAGGTTCGCCATTTACTTCTTGAAGTCAGTTAGAGCTTCGTCGTACGCCTTCTTAAGCTTTTCTTCGATGTCATCGCTCATAGCCTTGGTGGACTTGAGCGTCTCAACGATATCCGGATATCGGTGGTGAACATGAGCGAGAATTGCCTTTTCCAAGGCAGCGACCTGTTCATTCTCTACTTGATCGTAAACCCCAGCGGTTCCAGCATGAATCACGATGACTTGGTCAATGACATTGAAAGGCACTGCTAGTCCCTGCTTGAGCAACTCTGTGAGTCGCTGTCCTCGGAGGAGCTGCATCTGCGTGGCCTTATCAAGGTCGCTCGCGAACTGGGCGAAGGCCGCCACGTCACGATACTGGGCCATTTCAAGCTTAATCTTACCGGCCACCTGCTTCATAGCCTTAATCTGAGCATTGCCACCCACGCGGCTCACCGAAATACCCACGTTGATCGCAGGGCGGACACCAGCAAAGAATAGATCGGGTTCTAGGTAGATCTGGCCATCAGTAATGGAAATGACATTCGTGGGAATATACGCTGACACGTCGCCTGCCTGGGTTTCGATGACCGGTAGAGCGGTGAGCGAACCGCCACCATTCTCATCGCTTAGCTTGGCGGCGCGCTCCAAAAGGCGGCTATGCAGGTAGAAAACGTCACCTGGGTAGGCTTCGCGTCCTGGCGGGCGGCGCAGGAGTAGCGACAAGGCTCGATAGGCCTGGGCGTGCTTGGAAAGATCATCGTAGACCGCCAAGGCATGCTGGCCCTTATCACGGAAGTACTCACCAATGGTAGCCCCCGTGAAAGGAGCAAGGTACTGCATCGCATTGGAGTCTGAGGCCGAAGCGACCACGACAACGGTGTATTGGAGGGCATCATTCTGCCGCAGCGTTTCCACCACACGCGCCACATTAGCCATCTTTTGACCGATCGCAACGTACACACAGTAAACCGGTGAACCGCCCGGCTCGTGGGTAGACTTCTGGTTGATAATGAAGTCAACACAGACGCTGGACTTGCCCGTCTGACGGTCACCAATTACGAGTTCACGCTGCCCTCGACCCACCGGGATCATGCTATCGACCGCCTTGATACCGCTCTGCAGAGGTTCGGTCACTGGCTGTCGATCAACAACACCGGGAGAATTTGTCTCGATGAGCTTCCACTCGTCACTCTTGATTGGGCCGAGTCCATCCAAAGGTTGACCAAGCGAGTTTACAACCCGACCGAGCAGTCCCGGACCAACGGGGATGCTGATAATCTTGCCCGTCTCCTTGACCTTATCGCCTTCCTTGATCGTGGTGTCATCACCGATAAGCACGGCGCCGACGGAGTCTTCCTCTAGGTTCAGAGCGAGCCCCATGACGCCACCGGGGAATTCCAACAATTCACCCATTTGGCAGTCGGGAAGGCCGTAGACGCGAGCAATGCCGTCACCGACCTGAAGGACGGTGCCGACGTGGTCCACTTCCACAGATCGATCGAACTTTTGCAGTTCTTGCGTAAGGATTGATGTGATTTCTTCGGGTCGAATCGCCATGTTGTTCTATCCAGCCTAAGCTTGTTTCAAAATGTCGTAGAGTAATTTGTCTCGTAGTCGGTTCAATGAACCTCGGACGGTGCCATCCATGACACTATTCCCCAGGTGAACCTTGACGCCGCCGAGGAGACTCTCTTCAGTGTCAAAGGTGGCTTCCACCTTCTGCTTCGAACTCGTCTCCAGCTTACTAACAATTGCCTTTTGCTCTGATTCGGTCAGCGGTTGCGCACTGACGACTTGGGCAAAAAGAATATTTGATGCTGCACGTCGAAGGCGGTCAAAATCTTCTGCTACAAGCCCAATGAGGCTTTCTCGCCTCTTATCCAATAGCAGTCGAAAGAGTTGCATCGTGAGCGCGGTAACGCGGTCACTGAAGACTGATTCCATGAGTTTCAGCTTGCCCTCGCGGTTCATCGAAGGGTTTTCGAGAAACGTCTTGAAGCGAGGATCAGCATTAAGGGCGGTCGTAATGGCGTTGAGGTCGTCGCTGATCGCCGACACAATGTTCTGTTGCGATGCGACATCGAACAGGGACTGAGCGTATCGGGTAGCGACGCGGTTGTCCATTACTTAGAGGGCACCTCGGCCTTCTCAATAAACTCTTGAACGAGCTTCTTGTTCGTGTCGTTGGTTACGTTCACGCCAATGAGCTTCTCGGTCGCGCCAAGGGCCAAGTTGGCGACCTCAACACGAAGTTCAGTCATGATCTTGTCCTTCTCGCGAGTAATCTCTTCTTGAGCTTGCGAAATAAGGTGCTCCTTAGCCGCGGCAGCATCGGACATCAACTGTGTGCGAAGCTCTTGAGCTTCCTTCAGTTGGGCTTGGATCTTCTCACGGGCCTCGGCTTCGGTGTCGCCTATTCGCTTCTCGTAGGCCGCTTTCATATCCGCCATCTCTTTGCGCAAGCCTTCCGCTTCGCTGAAGGTGTTTTCAAGTTCACGATTGCGATCGTTGATCGCCGTCATGAGCGGGCTTATGAAAAAGGCGTTGATAACGGGGAAGAGGATCAAGAAGACACCCGCAACCGAAATCGTCGTGCCTATCTGAAGCGGAACACCGGCGCTCTCCAATGGGCCTTCAATGGATTGAAAGGCGTGGATGCTATGCAGGTATGCGCCGCCGCACATCAAGGCAATGCCAATGATGATGCCAAAAATGGTGGTGCTACCGGATGACTTAGTTTCTTGGGCCATGTAACGAAAAGCAGGTTGAAAGGGTCGAGGCAGCTCCCTCAAGTCCCCTCGGATATCGAGGGAGCTGCAATGGAATTACTTGGGTAGGGCGCTCATGCCGACGAATACCGTCAACAGGAATACGAGTTCGACGAACGCAAGCGCGATAAGCATCGCGGTTTGCAGTTTGCCAATAGCTTCCGGTTGGCGGCTCATGCCGTTCATAGCTCCCGCGCCGATCATGCCGAGGCCGATCGCGACGCCGAGAGCGGCGAGTCCAAGTGCGAATGGTGCGTTCATAAGGTTTGTGTTTGGTTCTCCGT
>JADZDX010000075.1 GCA_020850835.1 Fimbriimonadaceae bacterium | reverse complement strand
GACGAGGAGCGAGTAGCCGCCGCCGCTGGTTTGGGTCGAGTGGGCCATTTTACGAGCCTGAAGAGAATAAAGGCGGCCAAGACCTTCAAAATCATTCGTGCGATGACCGCATGGCTTCGCGCCGAGTAGTTAGCGTTGCTCAGAATGATCATGAGGGCGACGCCCGTGCGTTGAAAATATATGAAGGTGCATCCGTCTCGCCAGTCGACCGTCTTGTTTCCCCGTGGCTTTGGAAGCTACCCTTCGCCGCCTACGTTGATTCATCTTACGCGAGAGAAGTAAAGATGCAAGGCTGGGAATGCTTGGGATATTCCGGCACTTGGCTCGAAAATCCATTTGACACAGATGAGCTCGACACTGGAAACTACCTTCGTTTCGCTCGCCATGACACCGGAAGTACACCCTTTGGATGTATCTATCATGGCTTCCACCCTCTTTTGGACTCCATCATTTCAATCGATCATACGGTGTCGCCATGACGACCGCATTACTTGCAAGCCTCCTGCAGATCAGTTGGTCTGCCCCCATTGGTGAAGACATCTTAAGATGAGACCTCCGTTGTAGACGAAATGGGTTGTACCCCGGATTGGGGATGGAGGGAGGGCGTAGCCCGACCGGAGTCTCCAATCCGTGCGGCCAGGGCTGGGGGTTCATAGCCGAGGCTAGAGTGGGGGCGTTCTTCGTTGTACCAGCGACGCCACACGGCTACCTTCACCTGGGCGTCGGCCAGATTCGTAAACACGTGGGCGTCAAGGTGCTCCCTTCGGAACGTCGAGTGGAAGGACTCCACAAAGGGATTCTGCCAAGGGCTCCCGGGCCTGATGAAGTGGCTCCCGGAGCCGCATCCCGACAAGAACACCGCGAGGAGCCGGGCGATGAACTCACTCCCATTATCGCTACGCACAAAGGCAGGAGCGCCTCGCCCCAGGATCAAGGGAGCCAGTACCCTTCGGACGCTTGCTGCGTTCAGCTTGGTAGCCACCTCCAGAGCCAAGCACTCGCGGGTGAACTCATCCACCACCGACAGAATCTTCAGCTTGGTCCCATTCAGGCAGGCGTCATGAATGAAATCCACGCACCACACCTGGTTTGGAGCAACCGCTTTGAGGGCCACCGAAGCTCCGGTGCGCTTCTTGCGATACCGCTTCACCCGGCCAAGCTTCAATTCCTTCCAAACCCGGTGGGTGCGCTTCACGTTCAAAAGCTCGAACTCCTTCTGGATGAGGGCGTGGGCCATGCGGTAGCCCATGTTCGGACGCCAAACCCTCTGCAAGGCTTCCTTCAGGGGGCCGTCTCTATCCGGGACAGGTTCTCGGTACGGCTCTGCCCGCGAGATGCCCATGATGAAGCAGGCCCTCCTAACCTTCACGCCTTCCACCATCATCAGTTTCGCTCCCGCAGCTCGCTGGGGAGCGTCCAGGCGTTTTTTCGGAACACCTTCTTCACCGCGCTGATCTCAAGGTCGCGCTCAGCCAGCAGAATCTTGAGCTCGTGATTCTCACGCTCAAGCTCACGTAACCGGCGAACGTCGTCCGTTGCCATCCCCGCGTACTTGCGCTTCCAAAGGTAGAACGTGTTCGGACTGATGCCGTGGTCTTTGCAGATCTGAGCCTGCGTCTTCTCGCCTCGCTCCGCCTCTTGCAGAACACGGACAATCTGATCTTCTGTGAATCTCGATTTCTTCATATTTGGTCTCCTAATTCTGGACGAGGAGACTCAACTTATTCCGTCTTCATTTTCTGGGGGCAGACCACAGTAGCTTACCGAATGTCTGGATGATGGAGCACTATCCACATGCAACCTATCATGGCTATTACATTGATTTCAATAAGCGAACCAAAACTGTAAAGTGGTCTTGGAAGTTTGAACGATGGAGCGGTTCCCTTGAAGGAGTTGGATCACGACGCCAATTTTACAAGTCCTGGGTTGACCTTGCACCAAAGCCGTCAGACAAGCGCACTTTTCAAGTATATTCTGCGAAAAAAGAGCTTCTCTTTTCTGTGGGATACCCTGCTCGCCACAGTATTGGCCCGTCAAAGTGGAGTGTATCAGATTGGTCAGCGGGGCAACCCCTTCCATTCGCTTTCATGTCTGGCACCGAAGCGTCGGGGGGTACCCGAGAAGTCACCATTCAAATTCTGGACTCGATGAAGAAATGGCATGCATACTCGGGTGCGAGTCTATGGACTTACGGGCGCAACCGCGACGAGATTTTTGTTGCAAAGCTGAAATGGGCACCTATCTTTCCGGCATCAAAGCTGGAGAAGGCCTGGATCGTAAATCGAAAAACTGGCCTGGGTAAGCCAGTAACACCAACGGAGTTTCGCAAGCTACTTTGGCCCGCAGCCAGAACCGCTTACGACCGCTGGGGGCCATTCTTCTTTTTCATGAATCCCGTTTCAGACCCGGGATATCCAAGTGATCCCGCCTATGTGATAACTTGCCTGTTCCCTTATACGGATACGGAAAATGTTGATGCTGGCAAATCGGCAATTGTGTTTTCAAATGGCAAGGTAATCCTAAAGCCGTATCATGGCACCCCTCTGATTGCGGCAAAGCGAGTCGGCAGTAAGATGTATGTGCTCACGGACGACAGCTATTATAACAAGGTTGGACGGCCTGAGAAGGACGTACTCCATCTTATGAAGATTGATCCCAGACATGGGCTTTCACGTGTTGCATCCGTGGCGGCCCCAAAGGGGCGTAGCTATGCCTTTGCGGAGTGATGCGCGGCCATAATCGAGGCATGCCGATCAACCTTAAATCCGACTTTCCTGTAACCGACGAAGCCTGCAAAGCCGCGACGGGGAAGACATTTGACCAGTGGACGGAAGCCATTAAGGCGAACGCAGAAATCGCTGACCGCCGCCGCGATGCGATCGTTTGGATCGTGGGTGGCGAACGCAGTACGGAAGCCGTTTGGTGGGCGACGACCATTTGGGTGGAGTACGAGAAGCGCATTGGCCGTGTGCAGAAGGATGGCCGCCCCGAGGGCTATCACATCTGTAGCACCAAGACCATCGCCGCGCCAATCGAGAAGGTACAAAAGGCATTCGAGGGTGAGTTCGACAACATCACGCGCATTCGTGACGGCAAAGACATCCGCGCCGTCTGGCAAACCGAGGGCAAGGGCGAGACCGATATCGAGGTTCAGTTCGCGATAGCTGGCCCCAAAATCGCGATTACATTGAATCATAAGCGCATCCCCGAACGCGATGAGGCCGACGGCGCACGAGCCTATTGGAGCGCGCGCTTGGCGGCGTTAAAGGCGGAGTTGGAAGGCTAACTTACGCTAAGGGTAAACCGATAGTCTGAAGAAGCGTCTGTTCCGGTATTCTGCCCGTAAACATGAAAGCCTTGCTCCTTGCTTCTCTAATCCCGGCTCTTGCGCTCACTTGGAGCGCCGCCGGCCCCGTTGACACCCACATCGCTACCCTCCAGAAGGCGACTGCGTTGAGTGTCAAGTACAAAGTGGTTCAGGCTGGGTCGTCACCTCAAGACCATTCGCTAAGCCTCTCGCGCGACCTCAAGATGCGCCTCGAAACCCCCGCGATGCTCTGGGTGAGCGACGGCAAGACACTTTCGACTTACAACAAGGCAAAGCAGACCTACACTCAGATTCCCGCCGATAAGCCCACTCTCGCAAAGCTCCTACAAGGCGAGTCCACTTGGGCATGGTCGGCGTTCCTTGATCCAGAGTTTGCAAAACCAATCACCTCGGCCAAGCCGGGTGATGAGATTAACCAGAAGGGCGTGATTCTGCAGGAAATCAAGATCAGCCGACCGGCCGGTGCGATTACCGAGATGTTCGACGGCGCTATGGGCGTCTTCCGAGGCGCCAGCTACACGAAGGATCAGGTTCAAGTCTTCGTCCAGGTAACCGAAATCAAGGTCACCGATAAACCGCTACCCGACGCCCTATTTGCCTGGACACCTCCCACCGGAGCTACCCTCAACACCGGGGCCACCTCTGCCTTAGTCTATGCAGACGTGAAGCCCATTTTCCAGCAATATTGCGGCAAATGCCATGGCAATGATCGGGCCACCAAGAACCTGAACACCCTCAACTACGACGCCCTTATGAGCTCGAATACGATTCGCCCTGGCGACTCCGCGCGCAGCATCCTCGTTAATGCAATGCGAACCGGAGCCATGCCCCGCGGGGGGTCAATGCCCAAGGAAGACATTGACAAGATCGCCCAGTGGGTTGACGATGGTGCTAAGTAGACCTTAGCGCCGAGCCCAAAGCTCTTCGAACCGGCTGATCAACTTCTCAATCGCGGCAAACCCGCCGTCCCAGAAGGCTTCATCGTTCATATCCACCCCAACGGTCGCCATGAGATCTTTCGGTGACTTCGATCCGCCGAGCTTCAGCAGAGCCACATACTTGTCTTGGAAGCTCGGCCCCTCAGCTTGGGCCATCTGATAGAGCGACATGGTGAGGAGTTCGCCGAAGGAGTAAGCGTACACATAGAACGGCGCGAAGATGAAGTGGCCAACGTAGCTCCACCACATCCGGTGCTGCTCGCCCATCTTTACCGAGTCGCCGAACATGCCTTGTAACTCTTCCTGCCAGACCGCGCCGATTTCGTCGGCGTTGAGCTCGCCTTCCTCGCGGCGCTTGTTGTGGCAGCGCTGCTCAAACCTAAACATCGCGGCCTGGCGAAACACGCTGGCAAAGATGCCCTCAATCTTCTCGGCATAAAGCGCTAGCTGGTCTTCTTCGGAAGCTTCTTTAACCAAACGGTCAAACACAAGTTGCTCCCCAAAGATGCTCGCGAGTTCGGCCAGCGGCAATGAACCATGGAAGTTCACCAAAGTCTGCTCCCGCGAGAGCGAAGCGTGAACACCGTGCCCAAGTTCATGGGCCAAGGTCGTCACGTTATCCATCTTGTTCAGGTAGCTAAGCATGATCACCGGGTGCAAATCCGGCGTAATGTAGCTACAGAACGCACCGCCCGTCTTGCCCTTTCGTGGCTCGGCGTCGATCCAATTCTTGGTAAAGAATTCTTCGGCTTTCTCCGAAAGCGTCGGGCTGAAGGCGCCGAACGCGTCGAGGATCATGGCCCGTGCGTCATCGTAGCTGATTTGCTCCTTTGTGTCAAAGAGCGGGGCATAGCGATCAATGTGGGTCAGCTCCGGCAGACCGAGAATCTGCTTCTTGACGCGGTAGTAGCGCGCAACCAGCTCTTCATTCTTCTTGCAGAGCCGCATGACAAGGTCCACCGTCTCCTTATCAAGTTCATTGGCCATGTGGCGGCTGTGTTCAGCGTATGGGCGCGATCGAAGCCGATCGTCTATGCGCTTGTCAAGCAAGATATTGTTGAAAATGTATGTTAGAACGTGGTTGAGTTGCTTTAAGCCCTCACTAAAGGCATCGGCAGCAGCAGCGCGGACCTCGCGATTGGGATGGCGGAGCAAGTTTAGGAGTTCGCTTTCATTCTTCTCTTCGGTCTTGCCAGTTTCCGGGTTCGGATACTGAAAGGCATGTTGCGCGAGAACTTCTTCGAAGAGGCGCACCCAGGCTCGAACGCCTGTGTTGGCCGTCTCCTCAAGGATGACCTCTTCCTTTTCGCTAAGCGTAAAGGGTTGCCCCTCCCGCACACGTTGAAAGTGATGCGCATAGTTGCTCATTGCCGGATCGGCTAAGAGTTGCTTGGCCCTGTCTTCTGGGATGGCCTGGAGCTCAAGGTCAACAAAGATCAGCTTAACTCGAATCTCAGTTGACTTCTCACTCTGCTCTTGCATGAACGCTGTGACCTCTGCGTTATCGGCCTCCACGGCGAATCGAAGCGAAGCGTAGATCTCGGGCTTGCTCATCTCTTGGAAAATGCCCTCGATGGCCCTGAACGCTGCGGCTAGGTCGGTTGCATTTAGATCGCCGATTTTGTCTCGATATTGGGATGCAAAGGCGTCGGCGGCACTGTGTGCCTGCGACCAGGTTTGCGCAACTTTGGGGTCATCGAGGCCAGAGTAGAGGGCAGAAAGGTCCCAGCGGACCTTGGGTGATTCAAGCTCAGGGGCAACAGTGCTCATGCAATGATTATGAAGCTTGGCGGCCCGGCAGTTCCCAGGTCCTAGTGCCGGTTACCGAGGAGCTCACGCGCATTGGCGATTGCTTTATCACCAATTTCTTCTCCAGCGAGCAGCCGAGCCACCTCTACGACTCGTTCGTCTTCATCCAACCGGTTAATTTCGGTGAAAACCCTTCCCGCCTTCTCCACCTTCTCAATTCGATAGTGGGTGTCAGCAAGGCCAGCTAGCTGAGGCAGGTGCGAGATACTCACCACCTGGTAAAACTTGCCGAGCTCCTGAAGCTTGCGAGCCACAACAGCAGCAGCCCTGCCGGAAAGACCCGTATCAATCTCGTCGAAAATGAGGGTCGGGACCCCTGCCTTGCCGGCCAGAACAACTTTGAGGGCGAGCATCACCCGACTCATTTCCCCGCCGCTAGCTATCTTATTGAGAGGGCGAAGCGGCTCGCCGGCGTTGGCCGAGAATAAGAACACAACTTCATCCGCACCTCGTTCGTCAGGACTTTTCCCATCAAATTTAAGCTTGACGAGAGCCTTATCCATGGCCAGTTCACGAATCTCTTCCTGTACGAGTTGTTCAAACTCCTTGGCCTTCTCCGTGCGCAGTTTTGTCAGTTCTGCACAGATTGCATTTGAGCGCGCAGTTGCCTGGGCAACCTTGCCGGCGAGCTCCTCCTCGCTCGCTTCGCCGTCCTCAAGGATGGCCAATTCTTCCTTGACCTTCTGGTGAAATGCGATCACCTCGGCCTCCGTTTCTCCGTACTTGCGGAAGAGACGTCGTAAGCAATCAAGCCGACCGGCGACTTCTTCTAGCTCCGCAGGTTCTACGTCCAATTTCTCAGCATAGGCCCGAAAATGCTGCACTGACTCTTGCAAAGACAAGAGAGCATCCTCCAGATGGTGAGTCGCCAAGGCGCCATCAAGACGGACGGACTGATTCACCATTTGGATAGAGAGTCCTATCCTCTCTTCAGCCGACCCTTCCTCATCAGACAAGGCACCTAGGGTTGCTTGGACAACTTCTGCTAGTTTTTCGCTGTTTCGTAGACGGCCTAACTTGCTCTCAAGGGAAAGGGCCTCCCCGACAACAGGGTTGACATCACGAATCTCTTTGTCTTGGTACCGGAGAAGGTCAAGCCTCTGTTCCCGATCCCGCATCCCTTGGCGAAGAGCCGAAAGCGATGTCTGCAAGCGCCCCCACTCTCTAACCGTTTGGACAACTTCTTGAAGGAGCACGTTTGCAGGTTCTCCAATCCAGAGATCTAAGTAGTCCAGATGGCGGGATGAATCCAGCAAGGCTTGGTGGTCATGTTGGCCATGGAGGTCAACAAGTAATGCACCTAGAGCCTTGACAACGGCGACCGGTTGCGCCTTGCCTCCAATCCGGCTCACATTTCGCCCTTCGGCCGTAATCTCACGCTGAATGTAAACAAATCCATCCTCTAGTGGAAGGCCCGCTTCATGACAAAAATCAAGGGCCTCCCGGTTGTGCCTGATATTTGCCACCAATTGAACTGGGCCCTTCTGGGCTCCAGCTCGCAACAAATCTTGGTCAGCCCGATCGCCTAAAGCGAGGCCGATGGCGTCAATTAGCAACGACTTACCCGCGCCAGTTTCACCCGTCAAGACGGTGAAACCAGGGCCGAGTTCGATTTGCGCTCGCTCGATCACCGCGATATTCTCAACGCTCAGCTCTATGATCATGCCAATATGCTATCTGATAGACGATGACGACCGTCCAACGCGCCGCGACCGTTTCGTTACTTTGCACCTCAATCGTGGTGGCGGTGAAAGTTGCGGCTGGCGTTGCGTCCCATTCGGTGAGCGTTCTCGGTGAGGGTCTGCAGTCCTTCGTGGACGTATTGATCGCATTCGGTGTTGTCCAAACCATCCGAGTCGCCAGTCAACCTCCCGATCCAAGCCACCCCTATGGGCACGGCAAGGCGGAAGTTCTGATGAGTGCCCTTCAGATGGTCCTCATTACGGGTACGGCTGGCTTCATAATCGCTCAGGCAATCAATCGCCTCCGGGCACCCCAGCCGATTGGCGCGGAATGGGGCATCATCGCAATGGCGTTCAGTGGAGCTGTTAACCTGGCGGTTTCGGCGCACTTGGCCTCTGTGGCACGTAGGCAACCATCGACGGCGCTACAAGGAGAGATTTTGCACCTCCGTAGCGACGCAGTTTCTGCACTGGGCTTGATCGTTGGCTTGGTGGCAGTAAAACTAACCAACTGGTTGATTCTTGACCCACTGATCGCAATTGGCTTTACGACCGTGATCGTCCTAGCCGCTTTGAGGCAGTTGAAGGGAGTAGTGCATCTCCTTATGGATGGGTCCGCCCCCATTGAAGATATTCGTGCCATTGAGCATACGTTGGAGAGCCACGTTCATGTCCGGGGATTTCACAACCTGCGAACACGAACGGTCGGAAGTACCCATCACGTGGATATCCATGTTTTGTTGGATGATGACCTAACTTTTGTGGCGGCCCATGAGTTGGCTGAGGAAGTTGAGCAACAAATATCGCGGCAACTAGGGGGAGCCAGGGTCAATGTTCACTACGAGCCCTTCCACGCTGAGTTAGAGCACCAGGCCCAAGAACATCGCAGCGAGCCAAGACACCTTCAATAAAGAAAGAGCCGCTCTGCGGCGGCTCTCAATTCTTTCTAGTACGTCAAGACTTAGCTCTTATCTTTGAAGCCAGGAAGTCGGCGGCCTTTGTAGAAGCCCTCGGGTGTGGCGAAGTGGCGGAGCTTGAATGGCTCGCCGCCTTGGCCCTTGGTGGCATCGACTTCAGGCAGGTAGGAGACGTAATTCGTGCGGCGCTTGGCCGTTCGCTGGTGACTGTGGCGGCGTTTTGGGTTAGGCATCTTACTTCTTCTCTCGGAACAGGGTCACTTTTCGGAGCCGCGGGTTGAACTTCTTGGCCTCCAATCGGTCAGGAGTGTTCTGCTTGTTCTTGCTTGTCACATAATAGGTCATCCCATCCTCGGTACAAACGAGGCGGATGATTTCGCGCTTTTCGCCTTTCTTCTTGGCCATCTCTTTATCTCCTGAGCCT
>JADZDX010000074.1 GCA_020850835.1 Fimbriimonadaceae bacterium | reverse complement strand
GCTTGAGCCGGGGCGCCGAGGCTGATGCTAGATCACTCGGCGAAGGCATAGCTGACACCGGTCGCGTTCTTGACTGAGGCGACACGCACAAGACCATGCTTTGGGTCAACTTTCATGAGGTGCAACACTTCGCGTTCGTTCCAACCTACAGCGTTGTAATAGCTGTCATCGGTTAGTACATACATGGTCTTTTCGCGCACGGTGGTTGCGATGAGCGGATTCAAATGAAAGTTCTTGGTAAAAATCTTGCTATTCGGAAAGACGATGGCCGACTTGCCGGACATCACATCTTCAGAATCCGTGTACCGTTCAAGTCCGGAAACAATATAGGCAGGATCGGAAGGATAGCCTGGCCTCGAGATTGGGTTCTGAAAGAAGGTTGCTGGCCCCCATCGGTCGAGCGCGGCCCGCGCGGCCGGCCAAAGGAGCATGCGAAAAGCAGGAGGTGTGACCGATTGGCTCCTACCCGTTCTTCGATCGACGATCCAGACCTTCAAGAGGTTGGCTTTGACATTATGTAAGTTATCGTCGAACTGACCTAGATAAAGTTCGGATGGTGTTCGCCCAGCAACCCACATACTTGCACCTTGAAATGTGTGCCAGCGACCTCGGGCATCCCAAACCAACATCGCGTTGGCAAAGGTTTGATTCTTCTCAAGCCACGTACTAGCTCCAAGGGCGAACGGCTCAAGTGCTCGCAGCTGAGAAGAACCCTTTACAGCACCGACCCCGAATTGATTTGGAGTCCAGGAAGTTTTCAACACCTGTTTTCCCGAGACGTCGCTGTATGTTAGTTGACCAGGACTGGAATCAGCGGTTGGTGAAAGGTATTTGAGTTGCCATAGATTGCCGTTTGGTAAGATTCCATTTGGCGTTGATGAGAGTTTGCGTTGCGAACGAATCCCATCGCGAAATGATATCAAAATCAGTTCGTGCTTTCCAGCCACCCGCATTGCATACACCTCCGGGTAGTTAATGGTAAGCGAAACAGCCGACAACAGGATGGCTGTCATCATGGTTCACTCCTGTGATCAATCGAAATCAAACTGTCAAGGAAAGGGTTTGGCTGTAGGTACCTTGCACCAAAGGGCTCGCTGCTTGCACCGAGGTCATGCCTTGCGGTCCTTACATAGGGCCCCTCATCAAACTCTTCAGTGCTAAAGCCTTGTGGTGACCAGTTTCCGAAATAGCCAAGGCAATCCCACCCAATGAGTCGAATGTTGCGAGCGTACGAATCCTCGGTCCAGGCGGCCCAGGGCATGCGCTCCCAAAGCGAGAACCATGAAACAGTTGAACTTGGACTATTAGAGGTGCCGCGGTAAAAGTTCAAGGCTCGGGCATTCCCATCGCGTTTCCGCTGCGCAATGCTCACGACTCGACGCGACCTAATCCGGTTGTCGAACTCAAATGGCACTTCGTTGAGAATATCTACGGCACCCTTATTCACAGTTGGGCTGAAGAAGGGGCCGCTCCATGGTGCTGCAAGAGTTGAGGGTTGAAACTCTGCAGCGATCTGATTAAGACCGAACTCGTTACATTTCCCCCAAACAAGTTGATATAAAATGGTTTTCGAGTCGGAGACGTACGCCACTCGCAGAGTTGCATAGAGCCAGCCCGTGTTTGAAACCGCATCCAGATATCGTCGGGTCGGATAAACCGTACTAAAGTTCAGTTGTGAACTGTCGTATGCGACCTCTTTTCCCTTTACAGAAACGCGAATGAAAGGAATGTACCGAGACGGGTATGTGCCTGGGCCACCTGGATTAGGGGCTTCCGGGAGGCCATCCGAAATCACACTTCCCGTGTTATCGGAGGATGGATAGTACTGAATGCCAATATCGGCTGCAATTTGATGAGCAGTAGGAGCTGGACCGGGCCCCGAAGGTATTGGGGGCGCCCATCCTACGTACATATTGAGTGAATTCAGAGGGACAATTCGATTCTGGCCCTCACGGACTATCGATGTGGTTCCACTTTGTTTAAAGAAAACTTCGTTGTTCCGGGACGGGAACACAAAAGTGCCCGTAAAGCCAACAAAGTCAGCGGAAGGGGCATCTCTTCTAGTAAACGCACCCTCTGCTTTCACTTTAAGGTCAGGAGACTCCGGGTACAAAGGCAAGTCGCTCGGGTGTACCGGAATTTGGGGAGCATGTTGGCGCTGCGTTTGAATTCCGTCGCCGGTGAACGGTGCGCCCGCTACGGTTGGCCCAAACATCAACTTCTCAATGTCGTCTCGCCCAGCCGGATTTGTAGTCTGTTGCTGGTCAGTAGAATCGTAATACTCGCCGCTTGGGCTAATTATGTCTACGTCGGTGCCGATTGGATAGAGTTCGTCAAAGGGCTGACTAGTGAGAGACGGAATAACGCTGCTCAACCCCTGATCCCAGGGTAAGGCGTTTGGATTCGCATAGTGGCAATCCTCCTCGCTGGGCTGGGACTGGTAGCCATCCACGACCGCCGTGACGCGGTAGTAGCGCATCGAGTAGCTCGGTAAGCCAGTATCCACCCACTTGAGAATCGGTTGATTCAAGTTGGTGTTGATGACGGCGACAGGGGCACCCCAATTGTATTGCCCTAAGTTGCTAGCGCGGTAAACCTTGTAAGCCGTTGCACCTTGAACTCGCGACCAATAGACGGCGATACTGGAGTTTGAAACGGCAAAGACGCCTACTTGTTCTGAACCATTTGGCTTCGTATGAAACGACGCAGTGGCGTAATCGGTTTGGCCGCTCGCAGCAAAGGAACTCAGGCGAAGGGAGTAATCCGAATGAGGATCGAGTTCCTGAAGGTCGATCGGAACAGGCTCATCGTTGGCGGGCACAAACTGCTCTGCTGTCGTCCAGGCACTTGTACCCTTCCGGATTTCCAACTTTGCATAAGAGGGTTGATATGCGGCTGAAGCGGCAGAAACTTTGACGGATTCGTTTGTTGTCTCGGCCAGCGACAAGGATTGGGAAGGAACAACATGGGCGAGGACGCTTGCCCAGCCTCCCGATTCATCCCACGCCCATAGCTCGTAGGTCTCTAGCGGAATTGGGTACGGGCTCTCTACGACAATCTTGTATGTTCCCGGGGCCGTATTGACGATGTCGATGTCCCAATCGTTGGGCTCTTCATCATAGGCAATCATGTTCGACTCGTCGTCGAACACCGCCCAATACTTCGCAGTGGGTATGGAACCACCCACGTCGACCATGACCTGCGACCTCGCTCCCTGCGGAATCGTCAACTCAAATTCGATTTGCCCCAACGCGAAGGCACCTAGAAGGGACAAGATTGCAATCAGGATGACGCGGCAGGGGCTCACAAACCCAGTATAGAGATTTTTGCACCAGAGCTCACTGATGTAGTGCAATTATTGACCTCTTGAAGCCAATCCACATATACTGTATAACATCATGCGCACCATCGTCATGGTTGCTCTGCTCTGCCTCTGCGCGATTTCTGCCTTGGCGAGTAAGACTCTGTTCGCCCATCCCGCCTTAACCTACGACGTCCACATCACGGCTGGGGGTGGCGAGGATGGCGAAGATGGCCCCCTAGTCGGTGCGAGCATCACTCTCAAGGGGCCGATCGGGCGCGAGAACTTCAATCAGACCAAGAAGGCGGATGAGGAGGGAGCAGCGCATTTTAGCGTTGAGAACACGGGCTACTACCAGGTGACCACGGTGGCCGATGGGTACGAAACGAAGGAGGAACGCATCTTGGTGAAGGCCGATCAGGAACCGCAGTTCTTCTTGCAGATACTCGAGAAGGCGAAAGCAAACAAGGCGCGGCTTGTGGTGTCGGTCAAAGACAAGATTTCCGGCTGGCCGTTGGAAGGCGTTGATGTCGTCACGACGCGAGCTGACGAAATGGTCGGCGACCACATGACGACCGGACAGGATGGCAAGGCATTTGTGTTGATTAACACCAACGATGCCACGAAGGGTCTTGAGTTCGAAGTGCTGGTGACGAAGAGCGGCTACGAGCCTGAAGTCCAGACTATCAAAGTTCAAAAGGGAGTGCTGAAGGACTACCCGATGAGCTTCTCGCTCGAGCCCGCGCAAGGGCTACGCTTGGTTCGCCTGACCCTCCTTGAGGACGGGCCGCGCAACAAGATCATGAGCGCTCGGGTCGTTCTGGATGGCGGCAAGAACAAGTTTTACGCCGGGTCATCAAACGCCGATGGCCAAGTCTTGCTTCAGGTCGCTCCGAACACAAAATACGACGTTAAGGTCACGACTAGCCTCTACGACGAATACAAAGACACGATCGACCTTACGGCGGACCAGTCCAACGACGCGATTGACCGGACTTACCTCTTGATGCGAAAGGACTCAGCGCCACAGATCCGGCGTGCACTGATCGTGTACGTTCGCGGTAAGGATGAGAAGGGCGTGATTACGCCCCTTAAGGGCGTCGCCGTAACCGCCCCTGGCTATAACAGCGGAGCTACCGACGCCGAGGGCCGCATGGTCTTTCTGCATACCGTGCCGCCCGGCGAAACGATCAATGTGAGCGTCCGCACGCCGATGTACAAGCCCGGCGCGGCGACAGTCTTGGTCAAAGATAAGGGCGTGATGATCGACGTCAACGCCTTCGCCAAGGCCGTCAATCGTGGCATGAGTGAGATGGAAGCCCTGCGCAGCCAACGCGTGACCGCCTACGATACAGTTACGATCACGCTCGACGAGGAGAAGATCCGTCCCGTCAAAGAGGTCGTCGGCAAGATCAACGCACCTGCGGAGGTGGATCCCGACAAAGAAATTCCTTACCAAGTCGAGCTCAATTTTGTCGAAGGTGACAGCGATGTCGTGACCATCGAGGAGACCATTGTCATCCTCGATTCGGCCGGTAAGATCATCCAGCGGGCTGGCAATATCCGAACGCTCAACGTTGGTGAACCCTCGACCGAGAGCTACTCATTCAAGCCGCCCAAACCTGGCACCTATCGGATCCGCGCAAACGTGAAATGGGAGAAGGGCGAGCTTTGGTCGGGCGAGAAGACGATTAGGGTAGGCGAGAGCCGCGAAAAGATCCAGGTCACCGGCAATGTCGTGGCCAAAGCTGGCCTCGTTAAATTGGATCAGCGTGTTCAGGTTGCGGTTTCGGTGCTTTACAAAGGCGGCCCTACCCTCTCCCTGGATACTCAAGAAGTTGTTGAGCTCTTCGACCCCAAAGGCGAAATTGTCCAAAACAACTTCGCCGCCCGTAAGCTGAATCGAGGCTCGATGTCGGAACGCGTGTTCAACATCGTCTGTCAGGCGCCCGGTTGGTACCGGTTGAAGTCCACGATCAAGGGGCCGGACGGCACCGTTCTCTGGACGGGCGAGGACAAGTTCCAAGTTTCCGGCGGTAGTGCTGTCGGTACCAAGCCTGGCCCCGGCTATTGGAAGCTCAAAACCAAGACCGTGGGTAATGTCCCACCTACATTTGAGAATGGTCAAATTCGCGTCGGCGGTTCGATCAGCGAAACGAGTTTTACGTACTTCTTTGAATACAAACCGCCATACGAAGCAAAGGTTCAACTCAGCCTGAACTTCTCGACGCCACCCTCGATCCTGAAACCCGGGGAGATTATCGAACTCACCTGCAGTGGATCGGGCTCTGTCACGGGCAAGGACGCTGGTGGCTCGGGTACCGGCGGTAGTTGGGATGTGCAGGGAAGTGGCACCATCATAGAACAGACCAAAGTGTTCGTCGGCCGCGCCTCAACCGGCAAAGATTATCCATCCGGCAATGGCAAAGCAATAATCAAGATTGGCTCAGGCAGCGCTCTCAAGATTATCCTCGTTCAAGTCGGCCCCGTTTGGGGCAACCAAGCCGCCAATTGGAACCCTTGTATGTACGAATATGAATGGGTGCCCGGCAAAGCCGCCCCTTCATCCACTTCGACAAAGCCGACGATGGACGGGACCGCGCCGGTCAATAAGCCACCCGCTGTGGGCGGAACGTACACTGACCGCCAAGCAATGGCGAGCAACGGGACGATCTATTACGTCACGCTCTACCTCAAAGAATCCAAGACACCGGGTGTGTATTCCGTCTTGGGCCACGCGCGGCCGGCCGATGGCGCTGGCCCTCGCCTCGAAATCACCGGCACATACCGTTCCTCGACCAAGGAACTCAAAGGCGCGGGCGCGTTTGTCCCCGCCATCAAAGGCAGCACCGTAAAAACCGATGCCACCCTAATGCAGGACTTCACGATTTTCGGTCAAGTGATTGCGAAGTCGGCCAAGGAATCGATCGGCGTGAAGTTCACCGTGAAGAAGGAGTAAGACCTTTATCCTTCCAGCTTCTGAATGTCCACCAAGTCTTGGGGACGACCGGAACGTCGCTTCATCTCGATCAACGCCGCTTTCGATGGAAAGTGGACACTGACACCAATAAATTCCCCTTCGACGCGACCTTGCCACACTTCATCAAAATCGTCATAACTGGTGAAGTTTAGGATGTCCACCATGTTTGGCGCCACCCCGAATCTCACCATTCGATTCGCTGGCCCCGCCAATTCCGTCGTGCCGGCTTCGCCGATATCTGCGCCAAATTCCTTCAGAGCCGCTGCAACCTTCGTTGCGGTCGCCACTTCCTTGCGAATCCACAAGTCGATGTCCTTCGTCGCCCGCGGATAACCGTACTTCGCCACTGCGTGCGCGCCGATGATCAAGTATTCAACCTCGTGGCGGTTCAATAACTCGAGCAACTCTCTCAAGTCGTCCATTGTTCGTCCATCCCCCAAAGGCCAACATGAGGCGAACGCATTCGGCGACGCGCTCGTCCTCGGTCATCGCAGCATATTCGGCGTCGAGGTCGCGTTCGGCCGCCGAAAGGTCGTCGTACCACGTTACTTGCACCTCGCGCTTCTTCATTGCTACCCCACCGAGCCTTCCAAACTCACGCCGAGAAGCTTCTGCGCTTCGACGGCGAACTCCATCGGCAGCTCGCGGAACACATCTTTGCAGAACCCGCTCACAATCATGTTCACCGCGTCCTCGGTCGGAATGCCGCGCTGGTTGCAGTAGAAGATTTGGTCCTCCCCGATCTTCGACGTCGAGGCTTCGTGCTCCACTGTCGCCGTCGGATTCTTCACTTCGATGTAAGGAAACGTGTGCGCGCCGCATTGATCGCCCATGAGCATCGAATCGCACTGCGAATAATTCCGCGCACCATCGGCGCCGGCATTCACCTTCACCAATCCGCGATAAGTATTCTGCCCATTTCCGGCCGAGATACCCTTCGACACAATTGTCGACTTCGTATTTTTCCCAATATGGATCATTTTCGTGCCGGTATCGGCCTGTTGCTTATTGGCCGTCAGCGCAACCGAATAAAATTCGCCAATCGAATGATCTCCCTTCAAAATGACGCTCGGATACTTCCATGTAATCGCGCTGCCGGTCTCCACTTGCGTCCAAGTCACCTTGGCGTTCGAGCCCTTACAAATCGCGCGCTTGGTTACAAAATTGTAAATCCCGCCCTTGCCGTCCTTATCTCCCGGGTACCAATTCTGAACCGTGCTGTATTTAATCGTCGCGTCTTTTTCGGCGACCAATTCCACAACTGCCGCGTGCAATTGGTTCTCATCGCGCATCGGAGCCGTGCAGCCCTCGAGGTAACTCACATAAGCCCCCTCGTCCGCGATAATCAGCGTGCGCTCAAATTGGCCGGTCTTACTGGCATTTATTCTAAAATAAGTGCTCAATTCCATCGGACAGCGCACTCCCTTCGGAATGTAAACGAAACTGCCGTCCGTAAATACCGCGCTATTTAATGTCGCGTAATAATTGTCGGAATATGGCACGACGCTTCCCAAATATTCGCGAATCAATTCCGGATGCTCTTTAATTGCCTCAGAAATACTGCAGAAAATAATCCCCTGCCGCGCAAGCTCGGCCTTAAAGGTCGTCGCAACCGAAACCGAATCGAACACCGCGTCCACCGCAACGCGGTTTTGCCCGCCCTCCGCAGGAACCGGCGCACCCGCCAAAGGATCAACTTCCCCCTTCCCCTGCACGTTCAGCATTATCTCCTGCTCGGCCAGGGGAATCCCCAGCTTTTCAAACGTCCGCAGCAGCTCGGGGTCGGCATCGGCCAGGCTGTCCAAACGGGGCATAAACTTCGGCGCCGAGTAGTAAATGATGTCCTGCAAATCCACCGGCGGATATTGAACATTCGGCCAATGCGGCTCCTTCATGGTCAGCAAATGGCGATAAGCCTTCAGGCGCCATTCGGTCATCCACTCGGGCTC
>JADZDX010000073.1 GCA_020850835.1 Fimbriimonadaceae bacterium | reverse complement strand
TTCGTACTAGTCCCCATCTGATTCCTTACACTTTCATGAAGAAGGTGCGAATGCGCTCCTTCCAATGATCAAGGCCATTGGCCGGCTCAATGTCCGAATCCTGACCTTGCAAAACATAAGCCGCCATCCCGACGGCAACACTCCATTCTGGGCCGCTCGCGCGAAGGGCCGCGGGGCCCTCGACCTTGGGGGTTCCCAAGCGGGCATTCGGCTCGCGCATGATTGCCCCGAAAAGCTGAGGTGTACCCGGCAAGAGGCTCCCGCCGCCGGTGACGACCACTCCGCCCGGCAACATGCCCTTCATCCCGCTCCGGTCTAGGTGCTGCGCGACCATGCGGGCGATCTCACTCATTCGACTTTCTATGATTTCGAACAGCACGCGTCGGTGCAGGTGGCGCGGTTGGCTCTGGCCGATCTGGCGCACTTCAACGGTGGACTCGTCACCCGCCTTCATGTTGACGGCACGACCGTGTTTGCGCTTTAGCTGGTCGGCCTCTTCCGGAGCCATCTTGAGTAGCTTCGTGAGATCGGCAGTTACACTTCCGCTTCCCAAGGGTAACACCACACAATAGGCCAGACCGCCCCCTCGATAGATAGAGAGCGTGGTTGTACTTGCCCCAATATCCACCACAGCGGCCCCGTTCTGACGGTCCTCGGCGGAGAGGAAACCCAAGCCAGCGGCTACGGGGTTGGGGACAATATCGGCGACCCGCAACCCGATGCCCTCGATCACCGTTTGCAGGTTTCGCATGTTGGCGATTGGGGCGGTGATGATGTGGGTGGTGACTTCTAGTCGCGAACCCGATAGACCAATCGGACGGGACACCCCACTCTGACCGTCAACCTTGAATTCTCGTGGGATGGCAGCAATCTGCTCGCGGTCGGGCTCAGGTCGCACCTGACGGCTGTGATTGACCACGGCGAGGGCGTCGGCGCTCGTGATGGTTCTCCCGGCCGGCACGATCGGATGGAAACCCTGGGAATTGATTCCCTCCAGTTGGGTGCCGCCGAGGTTGACCACCACTTCTTCCGGAGTGCCGTACGATCGTATCACGGACACGGCTTCCGAAATTGCTTCTCGGGTCAAGTCCAGGTCGGTGATGACGCCCCGCGTTATGCCACGGTTCGGGGCCACGCCCGCTTCTTGCACGTTGAGTCGCCCTGCATCATCAAGGGTCGCGGCCAGGAGGGCAGCTTTCGACGATCCAAGGTCAAGCGTGAAGATAGGCTGTGTAGTCATTTTGAAAAAACCGTTTCCGATGGTGCCGCCGTCGCCTCCTGCGCACGTTCAGTATCTAAGCGCTCCTGCGCTTCGCGGGCTTTCCTATCAGTCCATTTTGTCAGAAGTATGCGCCGAATAACACTGAGATTTGTAAAAATTCGCATTCCAAAGATGAATGCACATACCAAGAAGACCTCGACACCGATCTTGGTGCCAAGCCAGCTAAGGGCGGAGGCGATGAGGATATTCGAGAGAAAGCCCGTGACCATGATCGGGCCGTCAAACTTGCCTTCTAGGTTGGCCCGAATACCCCCACAGATCGTGTCCAGCCCGGCCAAGCAGGCGACGGCCACATAGACACCAATTTCTCCGGTGAGGGGCTTGCCGATGAGGACTCCAACCAGCACTCCCAGCAGGAGACAGAACAGCGGGATGAGAATCACTGCTTCTTAGCTCCCGGCTCTACCTCGGGGGCGGTTGAAAGTTTGGGGCTCATTGCGCCACTGAAGGCGGGCACGGTGAGTTTGTCAAGCTTCTCCATGAGCACCATTTTGGGATCCACTTCGGTGATTTCAGCAATGACGCCGCCGTTCGTGGCCATCCCGCCATAGAGGGTGTTAGGATCACCGAGGGCTTGGATTCGATAAGGTGGAGCGGCGGGCACGTAGTTGACGTGGATCGTCGGGCCGACGCATCGAATTGGTGTGCCAGTGATAATGCGCTGTCCATTGATGGCAATAGCTTCCGCCCCCGATGCCCAGAGTTCGTTGGTCACGCGCAGTAGATCAATGTCGTGAATGATGGTCTCAGTTTCGAAAACGTCCGTACGCTTGCTGTCGTTCAGGGTTATCAGGAGGCCGGGGCCGGTTAACTCCGTGATTCCGGCGGCAATCTGATACTTTTCCAAACTCTGTTGAATGAGTTTGCTGTTGTTCTCCTTCTTGGAGGCGGCCTTTTCAAACTCCGCAAGCTGCTCGCGCAAGTCTTTGACTTCGGCCTGCATTTCCAGATTGGCCCGTTGGATATCGAGGGTTCCATACTTCACGGCGGGCGAGATGGAAACGATATTGTTTTGTCGTTCTTTATTAGTCACCCAAGCAAGGCCGATCATCAAACCCAATACCAAGGCCGTCACACTGAGCGTGAAGGTTGGGGACCGTGGTTCGATCTTGGGGGCGAAGGGGGTGTTCATTTTCAGTTCAACAAATTATTGATTATGAGCGTGTCATCGGATTCTCGGGGTCAATCAGATTGACCTCTTTGTAGCGTCTCCACAGTTCGGGTTCAGCTTGCACCATGCGCGCCAATGCGGCAAGCTTTTTCTCCCAATCATCCGATGAGCCGAAGACCGCCATGGCCCCGCCCGTCAATGGCTGTAAGTTTATCACGCCGCGCTCGGTCACCTCAATCTTAGCAGGGAAATCGGGCCAGTTTTTGGAGCTTTGTTGGCAAATCTTGGCGATGCGTCCGCTCTCCCACCTT
The DNA here is from genome assembly GCA_020850835.1 of Fimbriimonadaceae bacterium. GTDB lineage: Bacteria > Armatimonadota > Fimbriimonadia > Fimbriimonadales > Fimbriimonadaceae > JAFLBD01. The sequence goes on along the minus strand of JADZDX010000073.1, from coordinate 9,539 downwards.
GCCATCGGGCTGAGGGTTGGCTCAGTAAAGATAGGATTGAGGATCAGAACTGGGACAATTTGCTTCGGCTTGACAGTTAAGTTAAAGATATTGCCGTCTTCATCCAGATAAGCACCTGTGTCGCCAACTCTGGCGACGGGGACCTTCTGGACGACCTGCAAGACGGCGCGTCCAAAGAGATTTTGGGTGTACTTGGCGGACTTGATTTCGTTGATCTCAAGGACGTCGCTCTCAACTTTGGCCTTGTTCACTTGAAGCGCGGGCTGGTGGCGGACGCTTTGCAAGAGTTTGATGATCGCCGGCATTTGATCTTGGGTTGCCCCTTCTACCCAAACCACCTGTGCCCGCGAAAGGGGGCTATACAGAATGCCCAAGACCACGCTGATCGCCGTAGCGAGCCATAAGATTGGCGGCCAGTTTGGTCGCGTTCGTTTTCTAGTGCGGCGCTTTTTGGAGGGCATCTTCGACTATGGCGGAGCAGAGGTCTTCAAAGGAAATCCCGGCGGTCTGAGCGCTCTTCGGAAGGAGGCTGGTGGCGGTCATTCCGGGCAGGGTGTTGATTTCTAATATGACGGGTTCGCCACCTGCCTTGATGATCATGTCAGTTCGGGTTGCTCCACAGCAGCCCATGATCTGATGAGTTTTGAGTGCATATTTTTGAACCTTTGCAAGAAGTTCTGGGGAAACACGGGCCGGGCAGATCTCTTCGGTAGCGCCGGGAAGGTACTTCATAGCGAAGTCGTAGCGCCCACTACCGGGCACGATCTCGACAGGGGGCAAGGCGCGGTCAATGAGGACAGGAACGCTGATCTCCATTCCCTCAATCCATTCTTCGACAAGCACTTCGTCGCAATAGTTCAGGGCCTTGGCGATAGCGGCGGGAAGGGTGGCTTGGTCTTCCACGAAGGTGAGCCCAACCGTGCTCCCTTGGGCATTGGGCTTTACGATGACACGCCCGGGGGGGACGGGGGGTAGGGGACGGTCCCGATGGACGAGAACTCCCTGGGGCACGGGAAGTCCATGGGCAAGGAGGAGGGATTTGGTCCGGTCCTTGTCCATCGCGAGGGCGCTGGCCTGGATGTGCGAGCCCGTATAGGGAATGTGTAACAGTTCGAAAAGGCCCTGAATTGCCCCGTCTTCGGCATGGGTGCCATGAACGGCGAGGAAAGCGACATCGGGGCGACTAGGGCCGGTCAGGCTCGCCAAGCTCTTGCCGCTCAATAGAGCATCGGACACATCCAGTTCGGTGACCGCATAGCCTCGCGAGGCAAGGGCGGCCGCTACTTCTCCGCCAGAATGCAGGCTGACTTCCCTTTCGGCGCTATCCCCACCCAGAACCACCACGACTCGCTTCTTGCTCTGGCTTCGATCAAGTTCAAGGATGAATGCGGGAGCAAACTCGGAGATTGTGCCCGCCCCCATCCCGACCACGATATCGCCATCTTGGACGAGAGAGGCGGCGAACCTGGGTAGGACATGGCGCGAGGGCACGTAATGGCACTCGCAGGTAACGGCCTCGGCGATCCGGGATGAGCTGACGCCCGGCATCGGCGCTTCGCGGGCGGGATAGATATCGGTGATCAGCAAGAGGTCTGCGGCCGATAGGCTTGCTGAGAATCCATCCAAACACTCGGCGGTTCGGGAATAGAGGTGAGGCTGATAGGCAATCACTAAGCGGCGGCCCGGGTAGCGCTCGCGAAGGGCTTGGATGGAGGCATCTATCTCCTTGGGCATATGGGCGTAGTCGTCTACGACGGTGATTGGGCCATCGAGTAGGACTTGAAGGCGCCGCTCCGCTCCGCCAAAGTGTTGAAGAGCGGCGTCCACATCGCCTGCTCCGATGAGTCCGGCGATCACGCGTGCCGCTTCGGCATTGAGGCGATTGTGGGCACCGGGTAACGCGAGACCGTCAATCAGTTGCGAGTTGGCCGAGTAGGGGATGGCCTTACCGTTCAAGCCCTCGGCCACTTCCCTTGCGCCGGCATCGCCCGAGAAATAGACCAACTTGCCTTCAGGTGGCATGCGCGAGATAAATGCTTCCATGGCGCCTTTGAGTCCCTCCCAATTGCCATGAAAATCGAGGTGGTCGGGCTCGAAGTTGGTTAGGACCACGTGGTAGGGGTCGAAGTCCCGGAGGCTATCGTACGCCTCGCACGCCTCAATGACCGCCCATTCGCCCTCACCCTCGATGACGGCCCCACCGAAGTCCGGCACGAATGCGCCAATGACGATCGTAGGGTCAAGACCGGCGGCGCGAAGAGCGGCGCCAACCATTCCGCTGGTGGTTGTCTTGCCGTGGGTGCCGGTAACGGCGACGGTTTTCTTGTCGCTTAACATCCAACCCAGAACCTGGGAGCGGCGAAAGAGCTTGCAGCCGTGAATCCGGGCGGCGGCAACTTCGGGGCTGGTGCCTAGGTCAATGGCATCTGACAGCACGACCGCATCGCCGGGCTGGACCATGCTTCCGGAATGCCCAAGATGAACATCAATGCCGCCGGCGGTCAGCCGTTTCGTCTCTTCACTCTCGGTGCTATCGGTGCCGTGAACTTCAAAGCCTCGGCGCTTCAGCATCCTCGCGACGGGGGCCATACCCGCACCGCCGATACCGACCAAGCAGAACGAGGTGCATTCAGCTAAGTCATCACGACTAGCAAACTGACTCTCAATCTCTTTCTTGGTTCGCACGGTTGAAAGTTATGGTACCGGCTCTTAGGTGCCGCTATTAAGGACGGTGCGGGACTTGCAGTATTCCAAGACAAAGTCCGATTCGGGTCGGGGACGCTTTGCCATCAAGGCCGCGATCTTGCTGAACGAGGTCTTGGCCGCGCTGAGGGCGGCGGCCGCGTTAGCGGGCTTGCTGAAGTCCGGGTCAGCCCCCTTGACCAGGGGATCAAGGTTATTCAGGGCCCTCGTCACGTCCGAAACAACAAACTTGGCCTTGGCTTTGAAGTTGTTGGTGGTGAGCGCCTTGATGGTCTCGGCTGATCTCGCGCTAGCACTGGCATAGAAGAGGATGTACATCGTGCCTCCGCCCATGGCGGCTTCTTCCATCTCTACGAGGCGGGTGGAGTAGTTTTCAAGTTCGCCGGCCAAAGCAGTTGTGTGGGTCTGGAGGGACTTGGGAAGCTTGCTGATTCGGACAATGTTGGTGGCGCGAACGGCTCCCGCGTAATGGAAGACCTGAGCGCGAAGTTCATACTCGGGCAGTGTTTCCTTCTCCTTCTTCTCGCAGAAGGCGATCCATCCATCAAGGCCCATGGCGTCAATCTGAGCCGGAGTTTGACCATAGTTCAGGGCGGTTTGAAGTCCAAGAATGAGGGCAATCACGATTGGATTATGCACACATGACTATCCACGGATGCGAAAGCGAACGGGGTTAGCGATGGCTAACCCCGCTGATGATATTAACTTAGGGGATTCTCAGTCCCGAGTGGCGGTCCATTCACCGCTAACCGACTCACCATTGACGGTGCCGATGTAGGTGCCGCTAGCGTACCGCTCGCCCTCATGGAGATAGAAGAACGCGTAGAACGTGATACTTGTGGTGCCCCGGAAGGAGCCCGGCGTAAACTCGACCGTGCCATTGCCGACTGGCTGAATTGTGCCTGTCCCGGCAAGGGCAAGAGAACCTATTGTGCCCGTAACACTCCCGTCCGCGGCAACATCAAGATCAATGATGTTCGTTAAGGAGCCCGTCATGACTCCATCGTAATCAGCCGCAAAGGGATTGCTTGTTCCATCGGAGAAGTAGTCCCCGGAAACGTTGGCGATGATGTCACCGGACAGGGTCGCATTCACGGCACCGGAGCCATTGATTTCTCCTTCAACGTTGACCACGAGTCCTCGCCCACCGGGCCTCAGCGGGAGATTGGTTGATGCGGTGAAGTGGCCTTGGTCGTCAACTTCACCCGCCCCATAGGCATGGCCAATGGCGCCATCGTGAAGTACGAACTCGACATCGCCCTTCTCGTTCAAGCTGACCATGAGGTCACCGGAGACGGTCCCCCGACTTGCGGGGACATCGCGATCGTAGGAAAGGGAGTAGAGCCCAGGGCGAGCATCACCGAAGGAAAAGTCGCCGCCGCAAGACTGCAACGAAAGCGCCAAGGGCAAAGCAAGCAGGAACGTTGAAATAGATCGCCTCATGCTCTAACTTTAGCCAACCCTCGCAAAATTGTCAAGCTGGCTTTATGCCATGACAGTTCGGACCGCTGCTTCTAGCCGCGCAAGGTCGGGCAGAGCGGCATATTCATAAATCGGGTTGAAGCCGATATGGACGTCATCGCGGCTGACCACCTGTGGCGGGGAGAGAAGCAGATTGAAGTATTCGGGCTTGTTCACGAACTCAGCGACGACATTTCCGGCAAACCCACAGGTGCGGGTGTCCTCTTGAAGAACGATCAGGCGGCCCGTCTTCTCTACCGATTTAGCAATGGCATCGTAGTCGCAGGGAACGATCGAGCGAAGGTCAATGACTTCGATCGAAACGTCGGACTTTGCCGCAAGTTCTTCGGCGATCTCGATGGTATTGCCCCAGGTGACGATCGTTACATCGTTGCCCTCGCGTACCAAGCGGGCCTTGCCAAAGGGGATGGGCTCCGCCTTGGTTACATCCACCCGTTTGCGGAAGATGTGCTTGGGTACGAGGATGAAGTAGGGGTCGTCGCCGTGCATTGCCGTCCAGAAGAGTCCTGCGGCATCCTCGGGGGTGCTCGGAATCGCCAGCTTCAGACCGGGCGTGTGCGCGAGGTAGGACTCAGCGCTCATGGAGTGCCAAAGCGAGCCGCCGGGGAGGTAGGCGCCGTAGGGGGCGTAGACCACCATCGGACACTTCCACTCCCCGAAGCTGCGCCATCGGAGGGTCGAGATGTTGGATACGACTTGGTTCCAGCCGGGGCTGATGAAGTCAATGAACTGAATCTCGAAAACCGGCTTCATACCGTAGGCGGCCATACCGACGGCGGCGCCCATGATGGTGGCCTCGGCTAGCGGAGCATTAAACACCTGCTTGGGGAACTTATCACTGCAGCCTTCGGTGATTTTGAACACACCACCTTTAGGATCCTCAATGTCCTCTCCAAAGAAGATGACATTGGGATCATTTTCCAAGGCCTTGTGGAAGACCTTGTTGATGCTGTCCACCATGGTCTGGGGTCCGAGGTCAATGGGAGGAGCGAGAGCTGGCGCGGGCTCACCCCAGCAATCCTTCATGAGATCACGAGGATCGGGATCGGGCGCGTGCTCGGCGCGGTCGTAATCGTTGCGAACCAGTTCCTCAAACTCAGCTTGCATTTTCTCGAAATCGGCCTCGGTGAGTTCCCCAGCGGCGATCAATTCATCCTTGAGGAGCTTGATGGGGTCGCGATCTTGCATCGCGGCAATATCGTCGGCTTCTCGATAGACCCGGTGGTCATCGGAACTGGTGTGGGAGGAAAGGCGATCGAGGTCGCACCAGAGGACGGTTGGGCCTTCGCCTGTGCGGGCCTTTCGGGCGGCCTCCTTCATAGCGGCTTCGACATGATCAATGCGGCGGGCGTCAACCTTGACTACGTTATCTTCGCTGAGAATGCCGCCGATGTTGAAGGGCATGAAATGGGCAGTTGGGGTGCTGATCCCGTACTTGTTGTCTTCAATCATGAAGACCACGGGAAGCTTCTCTTGGACAGCGAATGCGAGTGCTTCGTAAAACTCGCCTTGACGGCTTGCGGCATCGCCCACGCTTGCCACGCAGAGACTATCCTTGCCTTGGAGCTTCATGGCCCAAGCGGTTCCGCACGCGGGAATTAGCGAACCGCCGGTGGGGGTGCAGACGCTGAAGACATTGTGCTCTCGGCTACTGTAGTGACCGGGCATTTGGCGCCCACCGCTGCTGCTCTCCTTTTTGGCGAGGTAGGCAACGGCAAGGTCGTAGTTGCTCATGCCGCGGGCGAGCATGAGGGCGCGGCTTCGATAGTAAGGAAAAATCCAGTCGTCGGGACGGAGGTGGCTCTCGATTGCGGCCAATGCTTCATGTCCCATTCCGCTGACGGCAAACCATCCTTTGCTTTGGCGAAGCAAGATGCCTTCTCGGCGGTCCCCCTCGCGGGAGAGCATCATCAGTCTTAGGTAGTCGAGCTTCGTTGCTGGCTTGGTAAGGGCTGGGGCAGACATGGTTTTAGGGGTCCTGGTTTCGTCGTCGAAACCATAGTGCATTATGGCAGGTCGCACGGGGCAAAGGCCAGTGAACCGGCGCAACTCACCCCCCCTGTCACTTTGCGATGCAGCAGGACTTTTCTTGCTTCTTAAACCACCGAGAGCCACCGGCAGGTACAACGTTTGCTATGAACATTGCCGTGGTCGGCGCGGGGATTTCTGGGTTGGCGGCGGCACGGACATTGGCTCAACGAGGGCTGAAACCGGTGGTGCTTGAGTCGGGGAGCGGACCCGGAGGGCGATGCACCACCCAGGAAATTGGGCCTTACAAATTTGACTCCGGTGCGACGAGTATTGCGCCCCGCGGGCGGTCGCTGGAAAAGGTGATGTTGGAGGAGCTACCTCAAGAGGGTCTGCGGCAAGTTGAGCGACCGATTTGGTCCATGGCATTTGGTAGGGTCAGTCCGGGCGATGCGGCGAAAATGGCGATCTCGCGCTATGTCTACGAACAAGGGATCGTTCAACTGCCTAAGCTCTTGGCCCACGGACTTGACGTTCGCTATGGCGTCAAGGTCGAGACCTTGGCTAAGGAAGAGTCGGGTTATCTGGTCAACGGTGAGCCGTTTGATGCGGTCGTTCTTAGCGCTCCGCTACCCGAAAATGCGGACCTCCTTGCGATGGTTGGAGAGGGTTGGCGAATTGGGGGTGTTCGATATCGCAGTTGCCTAAGCGTTCTCCTTGGGTACGAGGCGGAGTTTGATGCGCCCTACCATGCCTTGATTGACCCCGAGCAACGTAATCCCGTTATTTGGGTGAGTGCGGAATCCGTCAAGTCGTCGGGGCGGGCCCCCGAGGGCCACAGTGCGTTTGTCGTGCAGATGGGGGCGCGGTTCAGCACAGAGCATTTTCACGACAGCGACTATGAGATCAGCCGTGAAGCGAAGATCATGATGGCCCGTCTCTTTGGGAATGCGTTTGAGACCCCTTCCGCAATGCAGGTTCGTCGGTGGCTCTATAGCCAGCCGGAGATCTCGACATCTTTTGAGAACGCTAACCGCAATGCAACGTCTTTGATATTGGCGGGCGATGCTTTGGCAGGGCCAAGAGTTGAGTTGGCCTACGAAGTTGGCGTTCGCGCCGCAGAATATCTCCTCCAAAAATGATTATCAGTGCTTTCGTTGCGGGTGCCTTGCTGACCCAAGGTGAGACCATCACCAAGTTGAATTACGACGTGTTCATCGGTAACAACCGATCGGGTGCGGCGGTCATGACGATCAAAGATGATGGTCGGAACCGAACCGTCGGCGTCACGATGGATGTGAAAGTGGGGACCGTGGCGGTAACGGTGCGCCAATCTTCCACTTACGGGGCGGATGGAGTGGCACTGGCTTCCCTTCTCTATTCGGCGAGCGGGAAAAACACGAGTTCAATCAATGTCACGTACGATGCCAAGGGAGCCAGTGTGAATGCATCCGAGAATGACAAGACTTCTCGCTCTTTCATTCCGCTGGCGGCGACGGCGCCCCGATCTAATCCTTCCCTCTTCTGGTTCACCCGGGCAACCCCAAAGGTGGGTGAGAAGATCTCGTACTACTCGTTTGATGCCAACACGAAAGCGTGGCGATTGATGACTTCTGAATACGCGGGGGCCAAGCCTTACTCAATTGGTGGGCAAAGCTTTCCGGCCCATCATGTGCTGATCACCCGCGGCGGCGAGACGACCCACAATTGGCTTGATGCCAAGGGGCAACCGCTGGCAATTATTCAGCCGAACGGGGATAAATTAGAACGAGTGGATTGATGCTTGTTTAGGGTCGTATCGGAATGGGTTGGCTGAGGCTGGCGACATGTACGCTACTATCTTCCGGCTTATGCAGGAAGAATCCGGCTAGGGCTCCCCAGCCAAGGAGGGTTAGCCCAATGAAGCAAACCGTGGCAAACTTTTGCATCCGAACCTGCGACTTCTCGCCTATCGTGATGCCCCAGCGAATACAGAAATTCCAGATGCCATAGCTGAGGTGATAGCAGCAGGCGAGGATGCCAACCATGTACACAATGAGCCAGATGTGGCCGTACTCGGTCAGGCGGGTTTGCCACGCGGCGTACTCGATCATCTCATGATTGCCCGTGACTTTGGACGCGATCGAAGTTGTCGCGGTGTGGTAGGCCAGGAAGAAGAAGATGAAGATGCCAGACCAGCGTTGGTATGTGTACATCCGGTTTTCGCGCCATCGGTAAGCCGCATTGCTAAGGTTGGGCATGGCCCGATTGGCAATGAAGAGTCCGTAGACGGCATGAAAGACCAGCGGCCCCCAAACGATGAAAATCAACATCGCATACAAGATGTGGGGCGGAAGTGAAGCAAAGAAACGCACGACGCCATTGAACTTATCCGGCCCTCCGAGGGTGAATGAATTGAGGGTCAGGTGCTGCACCATGTAGAAACCAACCGGGATGATGCCCGTTAGTGAGTGCAGTTTGTGCCAAAAGAAGCTTTCGCGAGAGATTGCGGTCGCCATCTATCTTGATTTTAGCCCAACTCGCACAACGGAAAGATGCACGGCTTTTTGAACCTAGACACTCCAACTGTGTGTGTCCCAACTCAACTAGATTCTCCTAGGAGAGCGCAAATTGCCCCGCCCACCGAATAGCACGAGAGCCAGCGAGTAGAATCCTCGCATGGCGGCGATAATTGACTTAGTGGCTCGTGAGATCATGGACTCCCGGGGGAATCCAACGATCGAAGTTGATGTGGTGCTGGATGACGGAACGGTAGGCCGAGCGGCGGTTCCCAGCGGAGCATCCACCGGCGCTTTTGAGGCGATGGAACTTCGCGATGGCGACAAGACTCGTTACGGCGGAAAGGGCGTGCTCAATGCGGTTGAGAATATCAACGAAATCATTGCTAACCACCTTATGGATTTTGAGGCGACCGAGCAGCGCGAGATTGACGAAGCGATGCTGGAGCTTGACGGCACGCCCAACAAGGCCAAGCTGGGTGCGAACGCGATCCTTGGTGTCTCGCTGGCGGTGGCACGGGCGGCTTCGGAATCAGTTGAGCTGCCATTGTATCGCTACGTGGGCGGGGTGAATGCTTGCGTTCTGCCCGTTCCGATGATGAATATCTTGAACGGTGGGCAACACGCAGATTCAAATATTGATTTTCAAGAGTTCATGGTCTTGCCGGTTGGCGCGCCCTCATTTAGCGAGGCGCTCCGATGGGGGGCCGAGATTTACCATGCTCTGAAGGCGGTCTTGAAGAAAGAGGGTTTGAGCACCGGCGTTGGTGACGAAGGCGGTTTTGCGCCGAACCTTCCGGATCAGGATAAGGCGTTCGATTACCTGATCGCGGCGATTGAGGCCGCAGGGTACAAGGCGGGTCAGGACGTTTATCTGGGCATTGATGC
>JADZDX010000072.1 GCA_020850835.1 Fimbriimonadaceae bacterium | reverse complement strand
GTTCTTCGTTGTAATCGGGGCCGAATCCGAGGAAGGTGATGGTGACGCCGCGCGCCTTGATATCGCCCGCGAAGGAGACGAGGGAATGATGGTCCTTGATGCCGGCGGTGGGGTCGCCGTCGCTGAGGACGACCATGCGGGTGGCGCGTCCGGGGTCTTGGGTTTGGGTGATTTGGGCAAGGGCCATCGCCATTCCGTCGTAAAGGTTGGTGGTGTTGCCGACGGTGAGGCGGTTGATTCCGGCCTTGATTTCCTCTTTGCTGGTGACCCTTTGCGGGGGCATGAGGAGGTCAACGACCTCTTCAAAGGTGACGATGCTGAGGACGTCGCTTGGCCCGAGGAGGTCGACGACGTAGGCGCAGGCCTGCTTGGCGTACTCGAGGGGCGCGCCTTCCATGCTGCCGCTACGGTCGAGGACGAGACAAAGGTTGAGTGGCGTGCGCGGGGCGTTGGCGGCGATCCCTGGGAGGGGGGCCTCGGTGTTATTCGCTCTTATTTCTAAGAGAAATTGTTCGCGGGAGGGGCCATTTGCCATGCTCGCGGTGCGAGATGGAATGACTTCGGCGACGACTCCGGGCGGGATGACGAGGCCGGTGATGGCGGCGGTCCGGTTTGGGTCGAAGCCGGGGCCGGCGGGCATGGCCTGGGTGCGGTTAATGTCCGCAGGTGTGACCATGGTTCGGTTGGGATCAAACGCGGCCGTCTTGTTGGGATCGAATGCTGACATGGGGATTAGGCTTTGCCTATTGTTACATGGTCTGCGGTTGATGGTCTATGGCTGATGGTCAATGGCTGGTCGGTAAGTCGCTAAGTCGGTGGGCGAGGGAGAGGCCTTACGCTGCCATGCTCATTAAGAGCGACGCGATGGCTCCGCCGGCGAACGAGGTGAGCAGGATGATCCCCTTGTTCTCATGGTCGTATTCGAAGATTGCGTAGTAGAGCATGTATAACCCGGTGGACTCCCGGCCCACCTGGGTGGCCCGCATGTTGGGTAGCATTTTGGGCGGTTAGGGAACAGTGGTCGGTTCTTTTTTCAGTCTGGCGACTTCTCGATCAAAGGCTGTCTGAATCTCAGTGCGCAATGCTAATGACAAGCTGCCGAGCTTTATGGTAGCCAACTTGAAAGGTGACTCGACAAAGGAAGACGAGGCAATGCCAGAAGGAAAGTGGAGGTCGATTGTGATCTGAGCCGGGTCCCCAACGCTTACTTCAAGGTCGTTCAGCAGGGCAAAGTTGTCGACGCGAAGCTCCTTCCACATGATTTCAGCCAATGTTAGGCCAAACGACTTTGGCGAACTGGGCGAACTGCGAAACGTAAAGGGAAATTGAGCGTTTCCGCCAATGAACGCAATCTTTGAGCTGGTGGCCCTGCTGATCTCCACAAACTGAAGGCTTGCGGGAGCGTGTAGCGCACACACGCTTGGGCCGATGACGACTTTTCCACTCGCACTTTTAGTACTAGCCGCGACGAGCATGAAGGTGTTCAGTAGCCCCGAATCCTGCAGCAACGCCTGTGCACCATGCCGCCCGATTTGACCTTTGTAAAGGGCGAGGACTCGAATTGTTGAGGCCGATCTTCGCTGAGTCGAGAAGCCTCTGGAGAGGCCCTCCAGCACCATCACCGGTTCAACGAATTGGTCGACGAAATCTGACTCGGCAGTCAATTGCGCCATGACACCTCGGACCGTCGGTGAAAGCACTCCGGGCTCCCTTTGGAGGCTCAGTGCCTTCAGGACGTTGAGTTCGGGCCGCCAGCCCTCGTTCATCAAACGAAGCAATGTTCCAGTTGGAGACTGCTGCAGTTCTGGTTGAAGGCTCCAAGGCACTTTTGGTGCCGATTCGGCCAATCGGAGTGCCTCGATGGGCGAAAGGCTCGCAATGCTCTTTGGGCCAAGCGTCTTACAGAAATCGCTTAGCCAACTGGCATACTCGGTCGTCAGAGAGGCCCTGATCTCCGTGGTCTGAGCCATCTGTAAATCGCTATCTTGCTCGAAGAGCCGAATCAGTCGGCCCTCATCCTTAAGGCTTTGCCAGAAGTTTGCCTGACGAAGAGGCTCTAAGCTCTTCAACCAAGCGACTTCGGCCGCACTCTTCGGGGCACTAAAGGCTGGTAAGAATGTGTTACGGCGCTTGGGCGATCCATCACTGATAAGGCTCACGTTTAGCTCCAGCGCTGCGGGCAGAAGTCGGATTGTGCCGACCATTCTCCCGGCCGGCGGGTTGTCCGTGAACGTCAAGCCGGCCCTTTGAATCGAAGAAGCCTCCTCGGGATCATAGGTAATCCAAAGCGAATCTCCGATGGCGTTCAATTGACCGAAAATGCGACCTGATTGGAGAGCAAGCTGGGCCCACGTAGGTACTTCGGGTGGTGGCTTAGCGTCCAGGGACTTGAACCAATCTTGCCATTCATCTCCTCGCCGTGTCAGGGGCCTGGCCTGACGGATTGGAACCAGTAAATTGTCGTCAATGATCTTTGTCGGATAGAGCCATCTCAAGGTGGCTTGGTCTATCGCGGGGAAGTCGTTGCTTAGCGCTGGGGCGGCGAGGATATCTGGGTGAACACCAATCTCCTCTTCTGCAGGGAGGTACTCCGAAATCATTCGCAACGGTCTATCTGCGGATGCGAAATGAGCCAAAACCATGGCCAATGATGATTCAATGAACTTCATACTTCGGAGTACCCCTCTTACGGCAACCTAACCGGGGTCGCTGTCTGCGACGCATGCGCAGGCACTGTTGCAATGGCTGGTAGATGGCGGACAGGCAAACTTGTCCCGGTGGCAATAGGTCTGTCCTTGCTCATTAGTGTTCCAGAAACAGCCGCCCGTCTCAGATGCAGACGCCTGTTGGCTCAACATGGTAACGGCAACAACGGCGCCCAAAAGCGCAAGTGCCGACAGCGAACTAGAGATGTATTTATGTTTCATTTCATTTTTCCTATTTTTGTATGGTTGCTTCCCAAACAAACTGTAACACGCTGAGGCGCAATGGCATGCCGTTGGTAACGCGTATGATTGTGGGCGTCTCCTTGAGCCCAAGCGCAAGAAATGCGTCGCGGCTCTGGGCAAGTTCTTTGGCTGAATAGCCAGCCTTTACGAGCATTTCGCGCTCTTCAGCTTTCCTTGATAGCGGCACAGTCAACACCTGAATGGTATCGACTCCCTTTATGGTCATCGTCGAAACATGCTTGAGGATCGGCTTACAACCACCGCAGTTAGGGTTGGAAAAGATGAGAGTATCACCCTCGTTCCACTGCATTCGATTCGCTAGCTGGCCGAAGTCTGCAGAAGTTATAGCGATTGGTTCGGGTCGAGTGTTGAAAAGAAAGTTTCTTCCAGCAAATGCAAACCCTGACAGAAATAGGAGGGTCGCGACGCTGACCGTCGGTGTACGCCAAAACCGACCGTCCTTAAGCTCACCCTTAAAGCTAGCGAAGGCGAAAACAAAAACGGTAACAGCATGCCATGCGCAAAAGAAGCAGAGTGTCTTTAGTTCGAGGTGGCTGTAGGCTAGGAGCCACACCGTCCCAGTGAATCCGGCTAAGGTTAGCGCGAACTGGCTCTTCGAAGCACCAGCACGAGGATTCGCCAGTAACCCTACTTGGAGAATCCAGAAGACGACACCAAGCGCGCTTATAGGCACACCGAAAAAGTGGCTACCTGCTGCTGTAAACGTTCTCTGGCACTGGCCACTGGAGCACATTGGCAAAAACGGCACGTAGTAGTTGAATGTGACCGCCATTGCTATGGCAAGGCCGAGGCCCAATGCAATTGCGGCGATAACCTTCATAAGACTTATTATTACAGGAAATTTGCTGTGTGGGTCGTCAGATTTGTGACTTTCTTAAGGTTAGTTACTAAGCGTGGGATGACTTCGGTCTCGGCACGTAATCGACGGCGCAGTAAGGGTTGCGCCATGCTAGCTTGAGGGCCTACTCAACCCGAAATGTCGTGTGACCGATCGTGATGGTCTCACCTGGTTTGGCGATTTGGCTTTGTATAGGGACGCCGTTGACTTGGGTTCCGTTCGTGGAGCCGAGGTCGGTGACTTGGATGCCTTGCGGTGTGGCCTCGATGCGGGCGTGGCGGCGGGAGACTTGAGCGTCGAAGCCGAGCGGGATGGGGCCAGACTCCCTTCCGACCTCGATCGCGCCGCGGATTGGGAAGGATTGCCCGGCGAGGGGGCCGGAGGTTGCGACCAATTGGGGTCTGGGGGATGGGGCGTGGGGTATGGGGGGTTGTTGGACGGTGGGGTTTAGGGTGTGCGGTGTGGGGAAGGCTTGCGTTTGCTGGGGTGTGGGGTTTGGGGTGTATGTCGCGGCGGGGACTGGAGCTGGCGCGCCTTTGAGCATGAATTGCAATGTATGCGTGCCGACTTGGAACGTGTCGCCGTGGTTGAGAACGGCTTGGCGGGTCGGCTGGCCGTTGACCGCGATGCCGATTGGCGTTTGCATGTCGTAGATCATCCAGCCCGGGCCCTCCTTGCGGATGCAGGCGTGGAAAGGCGCGACGTTCAGGTCGCCGCGCAAAGGGACGTGGGCGTCTTCGGCGCGGCCGAGGAAGGTCTGCGCGGCGTCGATGGGCCAATCTTTGCCCTCATTTCGACCGAGAACGAGACGAACCCAAGCTTTGCGGGCGATTGCCTCGACGACACCAATGAGGAGACCGATGCCAAGTCCGGTCATGCTGAAGCCAATCGCTCGGGGGATGGTGCCGACTTCCGCTTGCTCTACCCTTTGCATGGAAACGAGAGTCGGCCCAAAGACGGTCGCCACGACATCGAAGAGAAAGCCACCCAGGGCCCCGCCAAGGATGCCGCCGATGAGGCCATAGTAGGCACGCTTCCAACTCATGCCCACCGCACCTTCAGCAAGGCCAATGACGCCGCCCATGATCGCCCAACCAAGGAAGCGGATGCCCGTGATTCCGTACAGAACATTTCCGAAGCTGATTCCGACGGCACCCGCCGCAGCGCCGATGATTCCTCCCAGCAGGGCGCCCTTCGTCATATGCTTGGTCGAGCCTTGGAAGTAACCCGAAACAACCCCTAAGCAAAGTCCGATCAACGCCCCTAGCGCGAGTCCCGTGAAGGTTTCCCAAGTCCGGTAATTGATCAGGTCGGAGGCCGGCGGAACGAATGGTTCGCGGACGAAGAAGGCGAGCGCGCCACCGGCAAGGCCGGCGATGGCCAGCACCATGGCGCGATACAACTAGATTCCCTCCACGACAAATTGGACGTCGCCGAACTGGACTCGGTCGCCGCTTTTGAGGAGAGTCTTGGCGGAGATCCTTTCACCATTCACGTAGGTGCCATTCGTGCTCCCGAGGTCCTGCAGGGTCACATCGGAACCTTCACGCCTCAGTTCAGCGTGCCGGCGACTAACTGTGGTGGAGTCCAAGTACATTCCGGCACCTTGCTCGCGGGTGATCAAAGTCTCGCCTTCTTCAATCTCAAAGCGACCAGCTGGACCATTCAAGGCCGGGGTCATCGGGGCAGGCGCGGCGGCAATTGGGGCTGGATCGCTTTGGGTAAGGATGATCTGCTCAACCGGTGCTGGCGCAGGTGCTGGGGCCACGGGTGGGTCGGGATCGGACGGCTGATCTGCCGGTATTTGCACCCCGACCCTAGCGAGTTGCTCATCAATCTTGGGCTTCATGCCAGGCAGGTATCGCCAAGCCAGATAGGCCATCGCGCCCACGGCCCCAAGCCCGATGAGCATTTGCAATATGATGGGTAGAACCCCACGGGAAGGGGCCGCAGCGCTCTTCGCCTGATCGGGGCTCGTGGTAGTTTTGACCGTGTCTACGGGTTCGGCAACGGCAACTCGAAACGTGGGCTCCCGGTCGATCCGTGTGAGTTTGAGGTCGAAAACCTGCTTTGGGATAAGCACTTCCTTGCCGTCCTTCGAAGTGGAAATGGTGATCTCAAGCGGACCCGCCGCCACCTTCTTGAAGGTGAGTCGCCCTTTCATTGAAGGGGTGAGCAACAGCCTTTGGGTTCGTTCCAGAGTCTTGAGGCTGACATTTGCGGCCGCAACGGGGTCGCCCTTGTGAGTGACCTCCAGGATAACCATCGCGACTTCCGTGAAGTCCCCTTTTTTTACTGCCCAAGACTCGTCAATGTCGTTGAGTACCCGGTAGGCGAGGTTTCCGGTCGTTCCATCGTACACGGAGACAAGATCACTGTTCTCGGTGCCGGCGAGCGGGAGGGTGACTACTTCACCTTTTGATTTGAACGTGGACTTACCCCCCGGGGATCCGGGGCCGATCCAAGTCTCCCATTGGCCAGGCCCCGGAAAGATCACTTTGATCTGGGCCGAAGCTAGGATACTAAGGGCGGACAGGAGCAGAGCGAGGAGCGTACGCGCGACCGAGCTTCGCATGACGATGTTAGCTTAGCACGGGCCGCCGGCAGGGAATCGGCAACGTCGGAAGCTAAGTAGCCCACTTGACCAATAACCTCTTGACAAATGTCGGCGGCAAGTCCGTGCCAATAAACGGCGGCCATGGCACCACAGTACGTAGGTAAGTCTTGGGCGAGCAAGGTGCCAATCAGCCCACTGAGCACGTCACCCATGCCCGCTGTGGCCATGCCGCAATTGCCCGTCGGGTTAACGCTCATCGGTTTTCCTTGACACCCAATAATCGTGTGAGGGCCCTTGAGAACCACCGCTTGACCAAACTTGGACGTGGCTTCTGTCACGGTGCGGAATCGGTCGCTTTGGATCTCGCCTACGCTACTGCCCATCAAGCGCCCCATCTCTCCCGGGTGCGGGGTCAGGACGCATCGTGCCTGAGGTAAAGGAACTCCAGAGGAGATGGCGTTAAGCGCGTCTGCATCCAGACAACTGGGGATTTCCCAATCTCGGAATAGGTCCGCAAGAAACTCGCGTACGGGTGCAGCTTGCCCCAAACCTGGGCCGATAACCGCGCTATCCGCCCGAAAATCTCGCAAAGCAAGCGCCGCTTCATGGTTCAAGTACCCGTTGGTGTTGGGCAGAGGGACTCGAATCACTTCGGGTAGTTGGGCACTGACGAGATCGCATACGCTCTCGACGCTCGCTAGGGTAACTAGGCCGGCTCCAGCTCGAAGGGCCCCCCGGCACGCGAGAACAGCGGCCCCAGGCATGGTGTGACTCCCGGCAATGATGAGGACGTGCCCGTTGTCGCGCTTGTGCGCGGTTCGCATCCTTGTCGGGAGCACATCGGCAACCCATTCGAGATCAATCAAGCGGGCATCCGTCGCGCTCTGCAAGACGGCGCTTGGGTATCCAATGTCGGCAACGGTCCAATAGCCGGCATGTTCCATTCCAATGCCTTGGAACAGAAAGGGCTTGGGCACTCCAAAGGTAATCGTTCGTAGGGCCCAGACACTTGCGCCAAGGTCGGCGCCAGTGTCGGTTTCAATGCCGGACGGAATGTCTACACTGATTGCAGGAACGCCGCTATGATTGATTGCCTGAATGGCTTCGGCAATCGGGCCCTTGATCTCACCGTGCGCCCCTGTGCCAAGCAAAGCATCTACGACCAAATCAAACGCAGCAATGCATTCGAGTCGTCGGCTCCAGCAAGGATCGTCATAGAAAGTGGGCTGTACGCCTTGGGCCCGGCTTACCGCGAGTTGGGTACGCGCATCGTCTCTGAGTTGGCTTTCACTCGCGGCGACCAGTACTTCGACGTCGTACCCAGCTTCGTGGGCTAGCCTTGCGACAACGAAACCGTCACCGCCATTATTGCCCCGCCCACATAGAACAGAGATGCGGCCTGGGCAAGGCAACATCTCCTTAATCGCTTCAAAAACTGCGATACCCGCCCGTTCCATGAGAACCATTGCGGGGACGCCGTAGTCATTGGACGCTATTTGGTCCATTTCACGGCATCGTTCCGCTGAGGCTATCCACACAACGTAGAGTTCTACGTTGCGAATTGCCCTTAGTTCGCAATAACGATGATCCGCTTCTTTAAGCGGCTTGTACTTCCACGAATTGGATGAGTCCTCCACAGTTGACGTGAGCGTACTTTCGTCGGCGCGGGAGTCTTCGGTGGCGCGATATGTGCTCACCGCATTTTTGGCACTTGTAGACCACAACTTGGCGCCGTTGGTTGCGCAGGGCCGTGTAACAGTGGCGGACGTCCGGCGTCTGCCCCATCTCTTGCATGACACTTCGCCAGGCCGGACCATGGCCACGACCGTGCTTGGGGCCGAACCGGGCATAGGCGAGCAGGTGGGCGTACTCGTGACGGAGGGTGGAGTCGAGCTTAACTTCGTCGTCAAGGACGATCAAGCTCAAGTTGATTGTCCAAGTGTTGTAGTCAGCTGTCCCCGCCGTCGTGCGATAGCGCCGCCACACGATATCCGGCTTTTTGCGGAGGGGGTAGTCGCGCAGCAGTTCAGCCAGGGTTGCTTCGGCATGGTCCATTAGCGCTGGATTGCATTTCATAAGCCCATCATTCCGCCGCCACCAATATCTCGTGCGATGCTAAACCATTTATGGGTTTCGTACTTGCGGCAGATATCGCTGACTAGAGCATCGGTTTCGCCTCCGGCTTGATCAATAGGCGCGCTTTTGCCCTTCATGCCGTAGAGCTCTGACACAATCCGTTTCATTTCCTCCGGGTCGTTACTGGACATGGCCCGGTCAAGGGCATCCATTAAGTCCATCATCATGCCACTTGTCTCCCGCAATGCAATTTCATACTTTGCCCGAATAGGGATACATTCTGATGGTGGTGGCTTCGACTCAAATTCTTCGCGAAGCTCCCGCCAATCATCGCGAGCTTGTTCAACCTCCGCGTGTACTTTATCGGCGCTGGACGGCTTGGGATTACTTTCCATCTCAGTGGGGTCGCCCATGAGATCCTTTAGCATGTCTTGAACTCCAGCAACCTGCAAAGTGGTCATCGTCGCCATAAACGAGCCAATTTGATGTAAGGAGAGGTCGCGCCTCCGCTTTTCCACGCGCTCAAGATGCTCTAGCCATTCTCGGATTGCTAGCGGCATACCCTTTTGGTTGCGCTTCAAGACGCCAGACGGAGCATCCTTCTGAACTTCCAGCAGAGACGGGGGCGGCGCATCGGCGCGAGCTGCGGTCACGCCGGAGGGAGGTGCCTGTGCATTGGCGCGCAAGAGTCCCGCAAGCCCTACGCCTAGCGCTACCAGCAGGAAGATCAGTGCGACGAACACCATCAAGAGGGTGTTCCGGCGCGGGTTCGGTGGGCTCAATGGAGGCGCGCCGTTCTTGGCCAGCCTGAAACCGCACTTGTTACAGAATTGGGCTCCGCTTGGGTTTTCGGTCTGGCAATTTGGGCAATGAATCATGAACCTTTCCTAGTTTGACGCGTTCCAAGAAGTTGTTGATACTCAACACAATCTGGAACAATCACTCTGAGGATTGGAAACGATGCCAGCTTTGAGCCAGTTCTTTAGCGAAGTAGTACGCCGCGAGCTCCCCGGCGCTGATCCGGAAGTTGAGGCCTACATTGTGGATGTCCTCGTCCGTTTCATGAGAACAGACCATATCTTTGGCCTTCGCGATTCGAACGGGCATCGGTTGATGTCGGTCAGTGAGATGATCCCGGAAGGTGATGTGGCCCTCAATGCTCCGTCCTTTGATCGAGAACGGGTCGTTCATCGCCATATCGGGGACTTTCTTTTGTTCTGGAGTGGGGTCTTTCCTGAATTCCTAAGCGAACCTCTACCGGCTGCCGCCAGGCAAGGCAAGGAATCGTATCATCTGGTCAGCATGTTCGATATGCCCCCGCACGACCACGAAGCCCCGACCTTCAGGAAGCTGAGCCAAGACTTTGAGGATTACACAATCGCTCTCCGGGGCCTCCGGCGGGATCTTGGCGGGGCATCTTAGGCTGCCTTTCGATCTTCCTCGTGGAGCAAAAAGGCTCCTGACTTGCTATCTCCCATCTCAAGGGTGATCGCCGTGAATTCTTTACCGTAGCGAGTGACAAGCTGTGGCGCCTTTCGACCACTCTCGGCAACCAAATCACGCCCTGTGACCAGCACGGTCGCAGTGCCCATCGGAGCGTCTGCTTCGAGGACGAATTGATTGCCCCTTTCCTGAACAAGGTTTGCGCCGCGTCGGGCTCGTTCAAATTCAATCAGGCGCTCAGCCGTAAAGTAGTCGCCACCGGATTGCTTGACAAGCGATACCCATCGCTTTAGGCCGGCGAATCCATCCGCCTCCTGGACCATTGAGAGCGGGAGCATGCTGTGAATGACTCCGTAACGTTTTTTGGTTGGGTTAATCACGCGCTCATCCCAGTTTCCGCCAAACGACTGGAATGGAATCTCATAGGCCGAGGTGGGGCGGGCAATGAAGGGGTGGGAGGAGCCAAAGATGAACCCTGCGGTACCTCTCTCAGTACCACCCTTACCTAGTACGGCATGGACACCCGCTTGGGCGAAGGCTTCGTACGGCTGGGAAAATCCTAGCCAAGCACCTCGAGCAATGGCCGCGGTCAGCACCTGACCACCCGCAATTCGGGTGAGGTTGGTGATCGCGAGGCGAGCTCTTTCTGGACGCCAGCCCTCGTGGAAACTAAGGCCAACCTCGTGACCAGTCTGACGCATCCAGCCATAGATCTCTGGTGGAAACGATGCGCCACGAGACAGGAAGGTAGCTTTTGAACCTGTCATTGACAGGGCAGAATTGAGTTGGAACAGGATGCTCGGGTTGTTGATGTCGCAGTCAAGACTGAGGAGCCCTGCATGGGTTGCGCCACCTGGGAGGTGCCAAAGGATGGCAGCTCGCTTACCGGTGGCGGCGATCGCCTCCAACACAGTCCTGATCCACATCTCGCGGACGATATCTGCATGTGGCACTTGAAATAAGCCATCTTGCCGAGCCTCGAACCCGAGTCGCGAACCAAACTCGGCCCGTAAGGGTCCCTCATCCCACTGGGCGGAACCATCAGAGGGGCCAACACCGTGGGCTTCGACGGACGTGCCCATTTGCAGGAAGGCCATCGTTTGTCCAACATGGGGCGAGACGAGCCAAGCACTACCATTTCGGCTTACCGCGAGATGGCCATCCGTGGTGGTGGCGAGCGCTTGAGCTTGGGTGGTGTGTGCCTTGCAGCCGCCAAAGAAGATCGCGCTTGGAGCTCCATCGGGCCAAACCACCGCCTCTGACGGGGCAATTTGGCCGGACGAGAACCTCAATGGGTCGGCCTTGATACCTAAGAGTTTCTCAAGTTCCCATGAGCCTCCGCTCACGACGATGCTTCGACGGGCATCGCTAAGCCACCTTCCGATTAGTTCTTGATCGTGAAAGGTCCCTCGGCCACAGAAGAGAAGGATATCGAACTTGCTGAAGCCGTCATAGGTGAACTCAGAAACGGAGGTCGCCCGAAGTCCGGCATGGGCCAAGACTTCGGCGTACCACCCCGCATAGGGGTCGTCGGAGTCCTGAATGATGCCGATCCGTACGAATTCCACATCGTCTATTGTTGGCAAGATTTGGGCGGCATTCCAGCCCCCAAACTAGAATAATATCGCGGCCAAAATGAAGTTGGCTACATAGATGAGCACCATCGAGATGACGACGGTGTTCGTGGTGGCCCGGCCGACCCCAACGGCGCCATCCTTCGTCCTCAGTCCTTGCTGACAAGCCACTACCGACACAATTAGCCCAAACACCAGAGTTTTGATCATTCCGCCCAAGAAGTCCCAGGGTTGAACAAACTGGCGGAGGGAATTGAGAAACGACTCTTGTGGTACCCCGGCGTATTGACTCACCCAAAGGCCACCGAGGATCCCCGCATAGCAACCAATGAGACATAAGATCGGTAGACCGAGAACGCAAGCCACCAGCCGGGGAACGACTAAGTAATTGATAGGTTGCACATTGAGGCTACGAAGAGCATCAACTTGCTCCGTCACCGCCATTTGTCCGATCTGGGCTGCCATTGAGCTTCCGCAACGTGCCGCAACCATAATCCCCGCTAGAACCGGCGCTACTTCACGGGTTACGGCTAGGCCAACCAAAGATCCGGTTAGCGAGCCTGCCCCGTATCTCATCAGCATGTCCGATGAGTAGAGGGCTAATACGCCACCGGAGAACATCGTCGTCAGAGCGACGATCGGAATGCTGTTGACACCGACAAACGCCATCTGGTTTACCCACTCATTGGCCTCAACAGGCCGCACGAATAGCCGCCCGATCGCTCGGAATAGGATAATCGTGCACTCACCGATGAAGGTTAACGTGGCGTTCAATGCTCAAATTATGATCGCGCGGGTAGCATCGGCGCGTGCGGTTGTGTCCAACGTTGTTCTTAGCCGAAGAGGCGACGCGCCATGAGTTCATGCATCAGGGGCCGTTGGCCAAGGCTGTGTTCTACCTGCTGGTCGTGCTGTGTACGGCCTATTTAGCTTGGGTCATCGGAAGGAGCGCCCGACTCTGGATGAAAGGGCAGCCCATCAAGTGGAAGCCATCACCGTTGGACTGGATCAAGAATATCTTGGTTTATGTTCTCGCACAGAAGAAGGTGCGTTCGAGTCGTCCTCGATCAGGGGCGCCGATGCACCTGCTCATTTTTTACGGCTTTCTTGCCCTCTTCATAGCCACGTCCTTGTTGGCCATCGCCACCTACTCGCCCTTGGTCGGGATCCCCAATTTCCATCACGGAACGTACTACCTTGCCTATGAGGCAACGTTCGATGCTCTTGGGCTCCTATTCGTCGTCGGAATAACCTGGGCCATGGGGCGGCGTTGGGGTTTCCGGCTCCATCAGATGGCCCATGATTGGCGCGATTCGTGGAACTTGGTCCTGCTCTGGATCCTAGGTGTCAGCGGGTATTTGCTGGAAGCCGCGCGCATTCGCAACAACCCGACCCAGTACGACGGGTTTAGTTTTGTTGCCAAGGGGCTCGCATCGGTCTTGCCGCCCATCACCGACGCCACCTATGTCGCCGTTTGGTGGTTCCATGTCGTACTCTTTTTCACCTTTTTGGCGACCCTACCTCATACAAGGCTCAAGCACATTGTGCTGGCAATCATGACGTCCGCCGGTCGCCCAGAGCAACCGATGGGCGAGTTGAGACCCGTCACCATGGCCGAGGTCGAGGAGACTGAGCGGGTTGGGGTGTCACTGCCTGAACACTACTCACGGTGGCATCTGATGAGTCTCGATGCCTGCATGGGCTGTGGGCGTTGCACTGAGGTCTGCCCCGCGAATGGCGTGGGCAAGGATTTGAATCCGCAGAAGGTCGTTGCCGATATTCATGGCGCGCTGCGGTCGGGCACGACCGTCGCCGAGGCGGTGAGCGAAGAAGCCCTTTGGGCCTGCACGACCTGCAATGCCTGCGTCGAGGCGTGCCCGGTCCTCATCCGTCACGTAGACCTCATCGTGGACGCCCGCCGCAACCTCGTCGGCGAAGGCGCGCTTTCGGGTGGCCCAGCGGTGATGCTCCGCCAAACCCAGTCCACCGCCAATGCTTGGGGGCAAGCCGCCAACACCCGCGAGGATTGGATGGCTGGCCTAAATGTCCCCTTAGCGAGAGAAAACCCCGAGTTCGACATTCTCTTCTGGGTGGGATGCGCGGGCGCGACCGATCCCGGCGCGGTCAAGACCACTAAGGCCATGGCGCAGCTCCTCAACAAGGCCGGAGTGAAGTATGCCTGCTTGGGGCAAGAAGAGGCTTGTACGGGCGACCCGGCCCGCCGCACCGGCGACGAGTTCACCTTCCAAGACATGGTGGGGCGCAACCAGTCGGTCTTCGAGAAGTACAAGGTGAAGAAGGTCGTCACCGCCTGTCCGCACTGCTTCAATACGTTCGCAAATGAGTACCAGCAATTCGGCCCCAGAGTTGAGGTCATGCACCACACCCAACTTCTGCAACGCCTTGTCGCCGATGGGAAGCTCAATGGCATAGACCTAGAAGGAAGCAAGACCGTGTTCCACGACCCCTGTTACCTGGGCCGCGTGAATGATGAAAGCCAGGCGCCTCGGGCGCTCATTCGTAAGGGGGCTTTGCTAGAGCCAGCCCGTCGGGGTAAGAAGACGCTCTGCTGTGGCGCGGGCGGCGGCCGCATGTGGATGGAGGAGCCGCCCGATCAGCGTCCCGGCAACCGCCGCGCCGAAGAGCTTTTGGCTACTGGTGCCGACACCGTCGCCATCGGCTGCCCCTTCTGCCGCATCATGCTCGACGCCAGCATCAAGCAGGTTACCGATAAGGAGATCGACATCGTGGATATGGCGGAGATGCTTCAGCGAGCAAACTCCGGAGGATAGCCTTCAGGCTCGTGATCTGGCCGGTTAGGCGTAACTTGTGGTCACTCCATCCACCGTCTTGTCGTCGAGCTCTCCCGCCACATTCCAAGAATACGATTCAGAGCCAACCAAGTTTGTGCTTGCTTTGCGATGCGTGGCGGACTTGACACAATTGACCTCCATTAGTCAAGTGCGCCTCTCTCGCGCCAAGCTCTACGCTCTATCTGATGGATTGCGCCACTAAGGGGCGCAAGCTGAGCCAAAAAGCTCGAAAACTCGCCAATTGACATTGCAATTCGCGCATCTGTAGGGGTTGGCTTAGACCGCTTCCAAAAAGCGTATGGAACCATTCCTGCTACAACGACTCTTATGCGATTACGATCTCCACTTGCTGTGTGTGTTGCCATCGCAACAACGGAGTACCAGATTGCGCCAAGTTCATCGCACGCTAGCATCGTTTCAAGTGATGCATTAGAGCGTTCACGTCTCGTCAAAAGCTCTGCCCTTCTAACGGTCTTCCGACCGAGCTTCACAAACCCCTCCAAGGACTTGACGGCCGCTACGCCCAGGGGAGCTTCCATTTCCCAGACGTAGTACAGTAGCGTACTTATACCAGTTAGTGATAGTGAGCAGAATAGATACCGGCCCCTTGTGAGGCCCGCCCGAAGAAGTAGTCTGAGGGGCTCTTCATGCCCAATCCGCTGGCAAAGTGCTTCAGCTTGCTGATCAAACCAAGCAACCCTATCTTCGCTCACTGGAGCCTTGTCCTTCCTTGAGTCTGCCGGCCATCACTCGAGATGGATTCAGCAACCTCTGATGCAATACAATTCAGAATCCGAACACCAGCCTTCGTCCCGCTTCCCATCCAAACCTGACGGCGGGAGCCCACCTTGGGTGGCCCGGATGAAGTGGTGAGCGGGTGCCATGGCTAGCGAGTCGCCCATCAATTACCTTCTTTATCTGAACTTCGAACCGACTCGACAGCCGTGAAAGTCTTGACCGCCACAAGTCAAGAAACCTCCCAAAGATCGCCCATTTCAAACATCTTACACCCAGACCAAAACAACACTGACATCGCTTGGCAGTGATTACCCCACCACCTCATACTCGCCTCGCGGTGTCAATGCCACCCGTAGACTCATTCATCCGGGCCACCCAGAGGTGGGCTCCCGCACTGGACTGGTTTAGTGTCACGGCAGGTGACGTAGTGCATAGTCTAAACAAGTCTTTCCCCATATCTCGACAATCAACACACCTCCAGAGAACATAATGTGTGGCAGCATGATGCCCAGCCACTTGCTCAGCCTCGTTCCACTAGGCAGCAACAGAAGCAAAGCCAGCATGAGCATGTTCACTACAAGAAGGCCGAGCAGAAAGAGCATTAGACCGGCGGCAGCCCTTAGACCTCTCTCTGACTCTCTCCCCCAGGCGATGCCGACTTGAAAGGACATCATGGATACGACACTCAGTGAGCACGCGCTCGCAAACACAGCCAAGGCTAGATCCCGTCTATCCGAATTCTCCTTCCTCATCAGCAACTGGACAGCCAAGACCAGGGCCCAAGGCAATATGATTAGCTGACTTGTCATCGTTGCCTCCGTGAGGGCCAGGGCACACGGGGCGGTCGCAACTCTTTAGGAACTTTATCAAGTTGATCTTGACCTGTTCCGCCATGTGGCCACTTATTTCCACGTTTTACTTCCTCCCACGCCCGACCTCCTGTCCCCCACCACTGGGCCGGATGCCCAATTGCCTTCTGACGACCTGCTGTCAGGACTAACTTTCCTTCACTATCTTCAGCAATGTAAAGGATGCCGAAATCATAAACCTTGATAACATGAACCTCGCCCGTCCTTTTGTTGACAATGATTGCTAATTCTGTATCTGCCCAATGTTGTGTCCTCTTTCCGCCTGGCAAGCGTTTGTAGATGGGTTTATAGTTTGTGCCTCCTCCTTTGACGCTATCATCGTAGCCCAAGACGATCACTTCCCAGTCGGAATCCGAGGGCAAGTTGTTTACTACTTCACCACCGTCGTGGGTAAATCCACCTTGAAGTCCCTCCGGATCCACACCGCTCAGCGGGTTGTTCTCGCAATACGCATACCAGTTCGTCCCGTCCTTGATCGGGTCTCTGGTCAGAAATCTTCCAGTGGAAGGGTCATAGTATCTATGCCCAAGCAGCTTGAAACCCGTGTCCCCATCTTCCTGATAACCATGCGCTCCGGCGTAGCCGAATGGCCTGACCGTTGAGCCGGTTCTCGCGGTTTGCACACCAAAGGCATCATAGGAGAATGTATCGGTGACATTCTCGCCCGAATCGAGGAGCCTTCCGGTGGTTCCAAGGTAATCATCGAGGACGAACTTGCTGTTGCCACTCTGCCTTTGCGAGACGCCCGGTGTGTAGGCGCGAGTGCCATCGTTCAGCACAGCATCCGCCACGTCCACGCCATCCCTGGCAAAGCCTCGTGAACCCAAGGAATCTGTCATGCCAACCCGAGTATCCAAAGCATTGTAGGTGTACGAGTTCGTCGTCATCCCCGGTCTTGTGATTTGGGTTAACCTTGACCCTTCGTCGTACGTAAAGTTGGTCACATCGCCCGACCCCCGGTCAATCGTCGCGGTTCGACCACCATCGTCGTAAGTGAACTCCCTCGGGTCACTCCGGCCCGTAATCTCTTCTAGTCTTTCCTCTGGGCCGTAGATGTAGGTTTCAGTTACCGAGTTCAAGGTCTTGGTCAGCCGGTTCCCATTATCGTCATAAGTGTAGTTGGCAACGTAGCCCGACCGAGAC
>JADZDX010000071.1 GCA_020850835.1 Fimbriimonadaceae bacterium | reverse complement strand
TTGTTCGCGGCATGGGTGATGCAGAAATCCTCGCTAAAGTGGTCAAGGTGACCGTTGAAGAACTCAGCGTTAAAGAAGAAGAAGTAACAGAAGCGGCCAGCTTCACCGAAGATCTCGGCGCAGATTCGCTGGACGTCGTTGAGCTCGTCATGGCTTTCGAAGAAGAATTCGGCATTGATATTCCGGATGATGACGTTGCCCAGCTCAAGTCCGTTGGCGACGCCGTCAACTACATCAAAGCAAAGCAGTAATGGCCTCGCCTTACCGGTCATCCGGGCGCGTCGTTGTAACGGGGATTGGACTCGTTACGGCCCTCGGTACCGGTGTTGAAAAATCTTGGAGCGGTGTGAAGGCGGGGCAAAATCCCGTTGATCGCATCGCTTCGTTTGATGTCAGCGACTATTCCACTCAGATCGCCGCCGAAGTCAAGGACTTCAATCCAGAGGATTGGCTCGACAAGAAAGACGCTCGGAAAGTTGATCGCTTCATTGCCTTTGCCCATGCTGGGGCTCAGATGGCCCTTGACGACAGCGGTTTGCCCATCACTGAGAACAACCGAGAGGGCATTGGAGTTCTGATCGGCGCGGGGATCGGTGGGCTCCAAACGCTTGGTGAGCAACACAAGCGTCACCTAGAGAGCGGTCCATCCCGGGTTTCGCCGTTCTTGGTCCCGTACATGATCCCAGACATGGCAAGCGGCTGGGTTTCCATCGCCCACGGCCTGAAGGGGCCAAATAGTTGCGTTGTTACCGCCTGTGCCACCGGCGCGAATTCGATCGGGGATGCCTATGAGATTATTCGCCGGGGGGACGCCATCGCCATGGTCACCGGGGGCGCAGAGGCACCTATCAACGAGATCGCCCTCGCCGGCTTCTGCGCTGCCCGGGCCATGACCACTAGAAACGATGACCCCAAACATGCCAGCCGCCCCTTTGACAAGGAGCGAGATGGGTTTATTATTGGCGAAGGGGCGGGCGTGATGGTCCTCGAAGACTACGACCACGCCGTGGCCCGCGGTGCGAAGATTTATGGCGAATTAGTTGGCTATGGCATGACCGCCGACGCCTTCCACATCACCCAACCCGATCCAGATGGAGCAGGCGCGACTCGCGTGATGCAAATGGCCCTTCAAAAGGCCGATTTGAACCCAATAGACGTGCATTACATCAATGCCCACGGCACCTCGACTTTCTACAACGACAAGCAAGAAACCGGCGCGATCAAGCAAGCCTTTGGCGAGCACGCGTACAAGATTCCGGTTTCGTCCACCAAGTCGATGCTTGGCCACTCGCTCGGTGCAACTGGCGCAGTCGAGGCCATTTTCTGCCTCCTCGCGATTCGCGACAGCTTCGTGCCACCGACGATCAATTACGACAATCCCGACCCCGATTGCGACCTCGATTACGTCCCGAATGTAGGCCGCAGCCAGAATGTCGATGTCGCGCTCACCAACTCGTTCGGATTCGGAGGCCACAATGCCTGCCTCATCTTCAAAAAGGTCTGAGCTCGACGAGCAGATTGACGACTTCCTGAAGTGGCTCGCCGCGACCAAGTCGCCCCAAACCGTCCGCGCCTATGGCGCTGACTTGCGCCAGCTTTCTGCGCTCCTCACCAATCCTAACGAACCCAACCAAACCCTAACCAGCCCTAGCCTGTGCGAATCGAACCTCAGCAAGTACCTCCGCCAACACGGTGGCTCCTCCGTAACCCGCGCGCGCAAGCTCAGCACGCTAAGGGCCTTCACGCGCTTCTTAAAAAGGGTTGGTAAGCTCGACCACGACCCAACCGAGCAGCTCGAAGCCCCGATCCGTCGCAAGAAGCTTCCCAAGGTCATCAGTAAGCACCAGGCCGAAGACCTCCTCGACCAAGACCCGCCTGGCAAAACCCCGCTCCGCGACCGCGCGATTCTTGAGCTCATGTACTCCGCCGGCCTCCGCGCCGCGGAGGTGGTGAGCGTCAAGATGAACGCACTCGACCTCGGCAATGGTCTCGTCCAGGTCGAAGGAAAGGGGAGCAAGGAGCGCGTAACGCTCTTCGGCCGCACCTGCGCGCGCGCCATCGAGAAGTACCTTCAAGCCGAACGTGAAACCCCGATGAGCCCGCGCCCCGACGACACCCTCTTCACCAACAAGCAAGGCAAAGCCCTCACGACGCGCACGGTGCAAAACATCATCAAACGCTGGGCGGTGAGTTCAGGCTTGCCTCCCGAGACCTCGCCCCATACCCTCCGCCACTCCTTCGCGACACACCTCCTCGATGGCGGCGCCGACCTCAAGACCGTGCAGCAACTCCTAGGCCACGAGTCTCTCGCAACGACGCAGGTCTACACCCACATCAGCATCGAGAGACTGAAGGATACGGTCGAGAAAGCGCATCCAAAGAGCCGCTGACCAATCCCCCCCTCACTCGTGAGGGGGGTTAGGGGGGAGTGCGTATGTGAACAAACTTGAGGGGTGCTTGCGTCCCGAGACTATGAAGCCAAAAGTAAAGCGCTTCTTAAAGTGGACCGGAATTTCCCTAGCCGTTCTTCTGGCTTTCGGGATTAATGCCCGCCGCGTTTCTAGGGCCGATTCTGAGGTCATTGCCGATGCCGCGATGGCGGTCGCCTACACCAAAGACGGTGAGTACCTCGGATATACCAACGAGAACGGCAAGACGCTTAGGCTGATGGATCTAAAGCCAGGTGGCTTTTGCCTCATTGCCCGAAACTGGATCAAACACAACTACGGTCAGTTATCCGCTCCAAATGTCATTCGATGGAACGTGCCACCACCAGAGGATGACTCGCAATGGGACAAGGCCTGGGACGAGATCAAGAAGAAGCACCCGAAGCTAGCGGGATGCCTATACTTCTCCCTTCCAATCTATTCGCCAAGTGGTGATATGGCCTACCTCTATTACGAGGTGATCGAGGGCCCGCTCTATGGTGGCGGCGGCTATCTTACGATGAAGAAAGAAGGAGACAAATGGGTGAAAGTGGCCGACGACATCACGATTCAGTACTAGTAACCCCGGCGTCTCGCCGGTACTCGGGCGGCTTACCATTACCGGCGAGACGCCGGGATTACCTTAGGTTAGCGACTGAATCTCGTCGTACGCCGACTCCAGCGCCTGGCCCTGCTGCTGCACCTGCGCGACGCGCGAACGCAGTGTATCCACATCGCTCTCCTCAAACCGCGGCGCGTTGCGCATCTTGATCAAGACCTCGCGCATTGAGTCCATCGTCTGCGCCACGAGCTCCATTTGCGCGTCGAGGCGTTCGATCATCGGCTCGCTCGCGCCGAGGCGGTCGCGCCGCTTTTGGGCGATCTCCAGCGAAGTCTCCAAGGTCTTGCGCGCGACCTCGTCGCGGCTTGCCGCCACACGCTCGGTCAGCCGCGCAATCTCGGCGTCCACCTTCACGCGGTAGTCCTCGGTCGCCAGGTTCTCGCTCAGGTTCTTCTTCTGCGCGCGCAGGCGAAGGTCTTCGTCTATCAGCGTGTTCAGCTGCCCCAAAATCTCCTTGCGATGCCCCTCCTCCAGCGAGGGATTGCTGTAAAGATCAATAAACGCATCGCAATAGCTGTGGTGCAGCGGCTCCATCTCAAGCGCCGGATGCAGCACCTTCAGCTCGTCGATCGTGATCTGCTTGCGGTTCTCCATGTAGGCATAGATGCCATGCCCCGTCGCCCCCAGCGTCATCACTACCGACCCCAGCGCAATCAGTTTCTCATGGGTCGCCGCCGCCACCATAATCGGCGCGGCAATCGCCGTCGACCACCCCGCCATGCCCCAAAGCAGCTTGACCCCATAGTGCTTCCACCAGGCCACCTGGTGGTCGTCGTAAACCTTCTTCTGCGTCCCCTTCGTCCACCCGGTC
The DNA here is from genome assembly GCA_020850835.1 of Fimbriimonadaceae bacterium. Classification (GTDB taxonomy): domain Bacteria; phylum Armatimonadota; class Fimbriimonadia; order Fimbriimonadales; family Fimbriimonadaceae; genus JAFLBD01. Next base: position 23,092 of record JADZDX010000071.1, on the reverse strand, counting down.
GTAGTCATCGAGGCGATCATGGCGTCGTGCCACGTGTTCACGGCCTCGAAGATCACCGGATGCAGGTCGGACTTGGTGAATCGCATGTGTGTGACGATATTATCCCCCCCTCACTCGTGAGGGGGGGACCAAATCCGCGTCGTCGTAACCTACGCCGCCTTGCGCAATGACATCCCCGCATAAATCGAACCCGTGTTCGAGCGACTCGATGTTGCGCCGTTCACCGTCGCCGTCACGTGGAAGTATTGGGTCACGCCGGGGATGAAGCCTTCTAGCTTCATCTTCGTCGCCTTGGTGCTGCCGACCATGCGGTCGGGTTCGCCATCGCCGCGCGCCCAGATGGTGAAAATCGTGTGTTCGGAATTGCCATTGCGTTTCCAGCGCAGGGTAACCACGCCGCCGTCTCCTTGGGGAAGCGCGACCAAGGGAGTCGGCGCGACCGGATAGGTGCGGGTGCCGTAATCTGGGCGAACGGCGAGGCCGATGCTGGTTAGCATCGAGTCATCAACCGATGGATTAGCGTAAACCTTCCGCGCAATCGTGTTGATCGCGAAGATCACCTCACTGCGGCTACTGTTCTTCTTCTCGACCGCGCTGCGCTTTTCGAATTCCAAGCGCATCGCCTGAAAAATGTCATCGCCGAATTGTTCATTCGCGTCGGCCAGCATCGCGATGTCCGTTTCAGAGAGCCCAAACTCTTCCGCCCGCCCCTGCAGCGAAGCCAACGTGCTCGCGACATCTTGCCGCAGTGCCGTGTCCTTCTTGCTTCGAAAGTCCTTCATCGCTTCCTCACTATGATTTCGGTCAACCGCGCGGGAATCTTGATGATGTGATGCGAAAAAACCCGCGGCGAACCCGGACTTCCCCTCGGCGGTGCCCGTTTCACCCGCGGAAAGGTTGATTTACGCCGAGGGGAGACTGGAAACAACCGCGGGAGAAATCATTTCCCCCGCGGTGTAAACCACTTTCCCCGCGGGCACTCCCGCACTACCCGCGGGGGATTTGGCGTCCTTTGTGAAGGGATGAGATTGGTACGAGGCAATTGGATCATCGGGGTGTACTTTGCTCGGGAAGGAAGAGTACGCACCATTCCAATTAACCCTGTAGGGGTTGGATAGATAGCTCAATCAAACTTAGTCCCATACCAAGTTATCGCCGTGTGCCGCACCCAGGCTGTCTTGGGTGGAGGCGAGTTGTTTGATGAGGCGGGGACGGCGTAGCACCGACCGGCGATCAGGAGATCGCCTAGTAAAAGCGGCATCAGGAGATGCCGCACTCCATACGGGTACCTTCTAAGGCGGATGATCGACCGCTACACCACCCCTGCGATGGGCGCTATTTGGAGCCGAGAGGCTAAATATCAGACCTGGCTCGATGTCGAGGTGGCGATTTGCGATGCGTATGCGGAGGCGGGGGTGATTCCGGCCCAGGACGCCGAGGCGATTCGGAAGCATGCTGCCTTCACCCTCGAGCGCTGCGACGAATTGGAGCTCGAAACGCGCCACGACCTCATGGCCTTTGTGCGTTGCGTGAGCGAGAACATCACCCAAAAGGGCGGCTTTAGCCAAGAGAACACGCCCGCGCGGTGGGTGCACTTCGGCGTGACGAGCTATGACTGCATTGATACCGCGCTCGGCGTGATGATGCGCGATTCTGTGCAGGTTCTGCTGGATTCTTTGGCGAAAACGAAGGGCGCGATCGAGAATCTCTGGCGCGAGCATGGTCATCATCCGTGCATTGGACGCACGCACGGCATCCACGCCGAGCCGATCACTTTTGGCCACAAATGTCAAGGTTGGTGGGAAGAACTTAGTCGTAGCGAAGCCCGATTGAAGGCGGCGAAAGAGGAGATCGCGGTGGGCAAGATCAGCGGCCCGGTGGGGATTCACGCGCACGTGGCCCCCGACCTGGAAGCAAGAATCTGCGCGAAGCTCGGCCTGCGGCCCGACCCGAGCAGCACCCAGATCGTCGCGCGCGACCGTCACGCGAACGTGCTGACGACGATGGCCGTCCTCGCAGGAAGCCTCGAGCGCATCGCGACCGAACTGCGCAACCTCCAACGAACTGAAATTCTCGAAGTCCAAGAGGAGTTCGCGAAGGGCCAAACCGGCAGCAGCGCGATGCCCCACAAGCGCAACCCGTGGAACAGCGAAACGGTCTGCGGCCTCTCGCGCCTGGTGCGCGCCAACGCGCACGCGATGCTGGAGAGCGTGATGACCTGGCACGAGCGCGACCTGACGAATTCCTCGCTGGAGCGCATCGTGTTGCCCGACACGTTCTACTTGGTGGACTTCATGCTGAACCGCATGACGCGCATCCTGAGCGGCCTTGTGATCATGCCCGAAAACATGCTGCGCAACATGCGCCAGATGGGCGATTTGGTCTTCAGCGAGCACGTGATGGTCGCCCTGATCCACGCCGGCATGAGCCGCGAAGCTGCCTACAAAGTCGCCCAACGCAACGCCGCGAAAACCTGGGAGGGCGCGGACTTTAAGACGAGCGTCTCGCAGGATGAAGATGTCGTCGCGCGGCTAAGCAAGGAGCAGGTGGAGGAGATTTTTGATCTGAAGCATCACCTTCGTCACTCCCCTCTCCCTGAAGGGGAGAGGGGCCGGGGGTGAGGGGTTGTCTTGCCGCGCAATTTAGATAAAGGTGCCAGAGATCGAGCCAGGGCCGCGCGAAAAGAACCGTCGGCGGCCGAAGCCTTGATGTGGAAGCAGTTGCGCGGCGGGCGCCAAGGGTTCAAGTTCAGTCGCGAGCACCCAATCGACATCTATCGATTGGACTTCTTCTGTCCCGAGGCAATGCTGAATGTGGAGATGGATGGCGAGCAGCACGATCCCACTCGCGATGCGAAGCGGGACTTGGTTTTGGCTGACTTGGGAATCTTGACTTTTCGTGTTCCCAATCGCGAGTTTTTCGGGTTGGATCACCCCGCGTTCGTCAACTTTATTGACGAAATTCGGGAGATTTGCGAGGCCCGCACGGGACGACCCGCCTTGCGTAAGCCATAGGCCTACCAACCCCTCACTCCCTGCCCTCTCCCCTTCAGGGAGAGGGGGTTATTTTGCGCCTCTTCAAGAGCGGCACCAAGCCAAGGCCGAGAACCGCAAATGACGCAGGCTCGGGGGCGACGACCATGCCGACCGAAAACGGTGTTCCAGTTGTTCTGCTGTCGATTGCGGCCGTGTAGGCGGCTATTGTTGTGCCAGCAAGCGAACCATTGTTCATTTGAGTGAAGCGCGTGCTCGTTACCGTACTGGCATCTGAACCAACTAAATAGTAGCCATCGTGGGCGACAGCGAGTGAAGCTACTGACGTCGAGTTGTAAGTGAGACTGTTGAATGAGGCGGTTGTCGAGGCTCCGAAACTGGTCTGGCCAGAACTCAGGGCCGCGCTATAGATTCTCACGGTGCCGGCCGTGTCTCTAAATACTGATCGAAAAACTACGGTGCCGTTACTCATCGTTGATAGGATGCTGTTCGATGCCTGGGCCACTGTGGCACTTACTCCGGCGCCTGCTATGTCCAAAAAAGCTCCTGTTGGCGAGAACATAAGCGCTCGAACAAAGGTGCCGTCGGTGCCGACCCCAACCATGTTGCCGTTTGACAGGCGATAACCGCTAAACATTGAGAACGTAGTGGAGAGGGTGACCGAGCCAACGGTGCCTGTTCCAAGCAGGTTAAAACTAGTTGCCGTTGTGCCAGACATGCCAAACAAAGTAGTTCCATCTGCGCCAATCGATGTGATAAAGGCCGAGTTTAGGAAGGTTTGGTTAATCCCGGTATACATATCATAGCGTTGGTTGCCAATACCTGCCGCGCTCACCATTCCGTGCTGTCCGCCGTTGTAATGGACAGAATGTGGGTTTAGCGAGTTGATCGCGCCCAGCGAAACCTGGTTCACTGGGTCAAATCGATAAATCTTGTCGTCGTTGACCGACGGTATGTACATCAACTCGAAGCTGGCTTTCGCCGCTTGGACGCCAAACATCACAATCGTGCAGGCAAAAAATCGAAATCTCATGCGACTACTATAGCGCGATCGTTGCGCAGGTGGTAATAGTTTTTGACCATTTCGTTTCACGCGAGAGTTCTGAACCATAATCCTCATCGTTCCGCCATGTCCCTCCAACGCAATGATCGAATCCTCGCGCTATCAGGATTCCTTTGGTTTGTTTTGATGGGGATGTCCGTCACGATGACCGGACCGATCGCTTCTCTCATGGCCAGTAGCTTTGGTCGGAGCAAAGCGCACGAAGCCCAAGTCTTCATTGCCATTGCTACCGGCTCTGCCCTCATCGTGGTCCTCAATGCCCTCCGGCCCGATTGGTTTACTGGCCGATGGGTCGCCAGATTTTGTTCTGTGTGCTATGTTGCGGGGGCCGCCACGGCCTGGTTGGCCCCTTCATGGCCTTTGCTTCTTCTAGGCTATGGGCTGATCGGGCTCGGAAATGGGGGCAATAGCTTTTGGTACAACGCCGAAGTAGCCCGAAACTTTCGAGATCGTGGCGTTGGCGCCTGGCTCAGTGCATTGAATGGCTTTTGGGCGGTTGGGGCGGTCATCGGGCCCCTTTTGGTTGGGCAATCGAACTCTGGTTGGCGCTGGCCCGTTTCAATCCTTTTTTTCCTCGCCGTGCTCCCGGTGATCGCGGCTTGGCTCGTGCCGGCTCCCCCAGCAACCGAGGCGGTGGACGAAGCGAAGGAGTCCTTACCGGCGACGACCTACGGGCTCATGATCCTCTTGGGGCTCTATGTTGGCGTTGAGACCACGACCCTCACGTTCATGTCGCGACACCTGATGATGGTCCATGGACTGACCTTGTCTGTCGCCTCCGCAATTGCCAGTGCGCTTTGGTTTTCCTTCATGGGCTCGCGATTCGCCACCGGTCCGCTTACCCTACGATTGGCCCCTTCTTGGATTGTCGTGGGAGCCGCCGTGATTGCAATAGCTGGCGCTGCCTTGTCGTCGCAACCTGGGTTCGCTTGGCCAAGCTACGTCCTGATTGGGGTTGCCATGGGCCCTGTGTTTCCCGCAGTCATCGCGTGGGGCACCAGCCTCGGGCACGCTCCACATCGAGCCACGGCCATCATGGTCCTCGGTCCATGCGTCACGGCAATTGCCTTCCCTGCTCTTGTTTCGGCGGGGATGGGTGAGCGATTTGGGCTGTTGCCATGGATTGTTCTTTCACTCCACGGAGCAATCCTTGTCGGCGCCATCGCCCTGCGAACTAACCGGGGGGCACCTGCGAACTAAAAACCTCGTCCCACGTCTCTCTCTTCTGTATGACCTTGGCATGACCATCCAATCCCACAAGTACACAAGCCGGGCGCGGAAACCGGTTATAGTTGCTGGCCATGCTGGCGTTATAAGCGCCAGTGCAAAGGACCTGAAGCAAGTCGCCTTCCGCCAAGTTGGTCGGAAGATGGATATCCGCAAACAGAGTATCCGTTTCGCAATGCTTCCCAGAAACGGTCGCCAGGCTGGTCTCTCCGCTCGCGATCGCCCGCACCTCGTACTTCGCCTCATACATGGCGCTTCGTGGATTATCGCTAAGCCCGCCATCCACCACAACGTAGCGCTTGCGCCCCTGTATCGTCGGCACCTCCTTAATGACCTCCACCCGGTAGAGCGTGACACCAGCTTCTGCGATCATCGAACGGCCCGGCTCCTGGGCAAGCGTCGGTCGTCGGTCGCCCAAATGGGTTAGCACGGCTTCTACGATGAGCTGGCAATACTCTGCAGCTTGCATCGGCTGGTAGTCCGCCAAATACCGAACTCCCAACCCGCCGCCAACATTCAACAAATCGGCGACAAAGCCGTGCTTCTGCTCCATCTCGATGGCGAACGATGCGATCTGCGCACCACCAGCGCGCTGCGCTTCCGGGTCGAGAAGCTGCGATCCAACATGGCAGTGAAATCCATGCAAGGGCAGCTTGTTGTCAAGACAAATCCGCACTGCCCGCTCTCCCGAGCCGTCGGCGATATTGAAACCAAACTTCGTGTCGGCTTGACCGGTGCTGATGGCGCGATGGGTTTTTGGATCAACACCTGGCGCGAGTCGCAACATGAGCTTGGTCGCGCCCAAATCGCGGGAAACCAAACGATCTAGCTCCCGAAAGTTGTCAACTAGGATTTCGCCGATAGCTTGCTCAAGCGCAAAGTCAAGCTCACGTTCGGCCTTGGCATTGCCATGCAGGTGGCAGTGTGAAGCGGGAATACCGGCAAGAAGCGCAGCTCGTAGCTCACCTTCACTCGCCACATCAACATCGTAGCCCTCTTCATAAGCGATGCGGAGGATCGTTAGGATCGAATTTGCTTTGCTGGCATAGGAGAGTCTCGTAGCCGGATAAGCCGCCGAGAAGGCTTCACGATAACGCCGCAGTCTTGCCCGAAAGGCGGCCTCGCTGACGACATATAGGGGAGTCCCGAATTGCTCCGACAAGCCGACCGCCGAAGAGTCATCAAGGACAAAGCGGTCGTCAAGCATTGAGTCCATTTTAGCCTCATAATTGAGGCCATGAAGCGGCTGGCTATCCTTGGCGCGACCGGTAGTATCGGCACCCAGGCTCTGGATATTGTCAGCCAACACCCTGAACGACTAAGCGTGACCGCGATGGCCGCGTTTGCAAACCAGTCTTCGCTGGAGCACCTCGCCTCCCAGCACAGCTCGCCCAGATTGGCTTTAGCATCGAAGGGGCTTGAGCCGCTTATTGAAATGGCCCAGGCTGACGACGTGGACATGGTCGTCGTCGCGATCTCCGGAGCCGCGGCCCTACTCCCAACGATCGCGGCAATCGAAGCAGGCAAGGAGGTCGCTCTCGCGACCAAAGAAGTCTTGGTTGCAGCTGGCGAACTGGTCATGCCTCTTTGTCGAAAGCATGGCGTTAATCTCATTCCGATAGACTCCGAACACAGTGCCATCTTTCAGTGTCTTCGCGGGTACCGGCACGACCAAATTCGCACTTTGACTTTGACGGCGAGCGGTGGTCCGTTTCGAGGGCGCAAGAGCCTCGAAGGCATCACCGTCGAGCAAGCCCTAAATCACCCGACTTGGCGGATGGGAGGCAAGATTACGATTGATAGCGCAACCCTCATGAACAAGGCGCTTGAGATGATCGAAGCGAAGTGGCTGTTCGATGTTGCAATGGATCAAATAGATGTCTGCGTCCACGCGCAAAGTGTTCTCCACAGTTTGGTCGAGTTCCATGACGGTTCAATGCTGGGGCAACTCGGGTGGCCTGATATGCGCCTACCCATTCAGGTCGCCTTGCTGTGGCCGGACAAGGTTCCCAATCAAATGAGGCCCTGGAACCCGGCGGAGACGCCAAATCTCACATTTGAGTCCGTGGATGAAACAGTGTTTCCTTCTTTAGGAATAGCTCGAGAGGCCGAGAGGCTGGGCGGCACCGCTCCGACCGCATTCAACGCGGCCAATGAGGCGGCCGTCGCTCGGTTCCTGAAAGGAGAGATTGGATTCACGGACATCTTTAGGACCGTGGAACGGGCCTTGCGCCATCACGTAGTAAACTCATTGTCTCTGGATTCAATTCTAGCGACGGACGCGGAAGCTCGGCGATTTGTACATGGATAGCGTTCAAACTTTCATGCAATATGCGTGGTCAGGAATCAATTTCCTGCTCATCATCACGCTCTTGGTTTTCGTGCACGAACTTGGTCACTATCTTGCCGCCAAGGCGACGGGAATGCATGTGGATGCCTTTGCCGTCATGGTAGGAGGAATCCGCAAGACCAATCTTGAAGCGGGACTCAGGAAAAGTCTCGTCTCCAGTAAGATTGTCGGGGCCTTGTACGGCCTCGCGCTCCTAGGCTCTGCGCTCGCAGCCATTCAAAACTTACCGACCATCTACGCGGCGGGGCTTGGGTTGGTGGCCTTTGTCTTCCCAGTCTGGATCGCGTCCAGAATCGGCCAGCTTTACCGGATGCATTTCACTCGGTGGCTTAAACCTTTGGTGGTCTCGTACGCCGTTGCTTGGGGCATCCTGTGGGTTGCAACGCGCGGCATCGGATTTTCGCGCCCGGCTGATTTCTTGCTCATATCCTTCTATGCCAGCGTGATTGGCTTGCTATCGCTGTACTATTCCCCCCTTTCCAACCGCCTCGAAGAGGGAAAGATGGGCCACGGAAGCATTTCTGATGGAGGCGAACCCATTGAGGTCAGATTCAGACCCTTGGCTTCATTTACATCAAAGGCAGGGACCGAGTTTAGTTTGCTCGTTCTCCCACTCGGCGGCTTTGCGAGAATGCGAGGGATGGAGCCGCACGCTGATGGTTCGGAGGTCCACGTCGAAGGAGGTTTCTACTCCAAGCCGCCAATCGCCCGACTGCTGGTACTGTTTGCCGGCCCCTTGTTCAGCATCTTATTGGGCTGCCTTCTGTTCTTCATCTCGTTCGCGGCCTATGGCGAGTGGAAGGCAGTGGACAAGCCAACTCTGGCTCGGCTGAGTAGCGATGGTGCAGCGGCAAAAGCCGGCCTCAAAGAAGGCGACAAGGTGCTCAAGATTGCGGGCAAAGCGCCTCAAACTTTCTATGATATTGTCCTTGCAATCCGTGAATCGCAAGGTAAACCCATTGCGATTAGCTATCAGCGGGGCGCGAAAACCGGAACGGTGACGGTCACGCCGGTGCTGGAGGCCGCGCCATCTCCCGTACTGGGCCCCGGAATGGAGTTGACAGGCGAAGCCAAGCGCCAGTACAAGCTTGGTGCCAGCCCACCCATTGAAAGCCTGCCGGTTCCAGTTGCGACCGCCGCAACTCGTGCGGCAATGGCACCCATTCTTTATGCGACCGAGCTTGGAGGCCTGTTGCGATCGCCCGAGCGGGCAGCCGAGAGCCTTTCGGGCCCGGCCGCGATCGCAAAGGAGACCCATAGCGCGAGCCAAGCCGGATCGCAGTCGCTCTTGATTTTAGCTGCGGTGCTCTCCACGAGCCTTGGCTTTATGAACCTCCTTCCCATTCCACCATTAGATGGCGGTCAAATGGTCGTTGCGGTCATCGAGATGTTTCGCCGAGGAAGGCGTCTGAGCATGGAAACTCAGGCGACTCTTACGACGGTGGGTATGGGCTTGGTCATGATGCTCATGATCCTAGTTTTCAGCCAAGATGCTGGCCGTCTCTTAGGCGGTAAGTAAAGCCGTTGACTGAACCCTTTCCATTAGCGCAACATAGGCTTGCCTTTGAACCTCGGCGGCGTAGAGCTTGAGGGATGTACTCTTCGCCTCTTCGGGGCTTGGTGGATTGTTCAGCAGCTCCAATGCTGCCATTGCCCAAGCCTCCCCATTGTCGCTGGATTCGGCAACGAACCTACCAAACTGCCCTGAGGTCTCCTGAATGGGGCTATTCTGATCCGCGACGATCGGCACACCTCGCATGACGGTCTCAGCGCCGACGCTTCCCGATGCATCCACCGAGATCGAAAGCACTGCACCAACGCCCTTAAACATTTCCGTTCGGTCGTGACTGGGGGGCGTAAACTCCGCACTGCACAGATCCGGCCAATCGCGGCCCCACCCCTCAATTCGCACGGGAACACCAAGCCTGAGTAATTCTTCAACCGCTGGTCGCCCGAACTCGGGAGGCGTCTGAAGTACCAACACCATCTTACCTAGGGGGCCTTGACGGACCGAGGAAACCGGCGGGGGATAGCCCACGGAACTGAGCCCGATCCGGTTTCGATAGTGGTTGGACAGGAACTTTGATATACAGACCACTTGATGGGCATGGATGAATGCATCCCGATTCTCCCAACCGAACTCCCAAGCCGTAGCCAAGACGCGGCATGAACAATTTCGGGCGATCCGCACAACTTCAGACACGCCACGTTCGCCCCCCGCATAGACTATGAGCTGAGGGCGGAAGTCCCGGATGAGACGCTGACCATGACTTACAAAAGTACGAATGTCTGTTGCTTCAACTGAGTTGTTATGAGCAACCGTACAGATGAGGTTCCCGTGGACCTGTCGGTCCGTATACATGACCAAGGATCGTGATCCCGAACGGAATCGCCCCGCCCCGGTGACCCCGACCGAACGTAGCTCTTCTGTAAAGTCAATGGGACCGCCAAGGACTCCTCCCGAAAGACTCGTAACTTCGTGACCGGCTTCCGCAAGCCAGTGAGAGAGAGTGCGTAGTCCTCTTGCCGCCGGGTTTGACGGGTCTAAGGAACAAGGCCAACTCACGAAGAGCGCGCGCACCTAAAGATTCTAGTTCATTTGCGAGGCAATAAGCCACAGTTGGCACAGGACATTCGTAGCTCTCAAAGAGCGACAATGTTGTAGCCATTATCAATGTAGATAATTTGGCCTGTTACACCCTTGCTCAAATCACTCATGAGGTAAACGGCTGACCCACCCACTTCCGCCTGTCCGAAGGGAGACGCCAACAAGCCCATTTCTTGAACGTGTTCAATCATTTTGCTCAGGTCCTTGACACCACGGGCGGCGACCGTATTAATAGGGCCCGGTGACAGGGTGTTTACCCGGATATCTCTCGTCCCGAGATCTTTGGCGAGGTACCGGACGGCCGACTCAAGGGCTGCTTTGGCTACGCCCATAACATTGTAGTTGCTGGCCGCCCGGGACGAACCAAGATAGCTCAGAGCCATGACCGAGCCTCCGTCGGTGATGAGGGGCTCCAGGGCCCGGCATAGGGCAATCAGGGAAAAAGCTGAGATATCCAGAGCCGTGGCAAATCCGTCTCTGGAGGTGTCAATAAAGCGACCCGCCAAGTCTTCTCGATTTGCAAAAGCAGCCGAATGGACAACAAAGTCCACCTGACCGTACTCCTCCTTCACCTTTTCGGCCAGAGACTCCAGTTGGGCATCGTCCGTAAAATCCACAACGAACGGCGTGTAGGCTGGATTTCCGTCTATTAACTTGGTGACCGCCTCCAACATTCGGTCATTCTGAGCTCCCACTCCTACCTGGGCGCCATGACTGGCTGCAGCTTCTGCGATCGCCCAGCCGATACTATTCTTGTTGACGACGTTTAGAACGAGACCCTTCTTGCCATCTAGGAGCATGCAGGGATTATGAATCATGGCGGCATTTTTGGAACGCCGTTGTTTTGGGTGCCCTTGCGCGATGAAGACTTACCGGGGTGTCTGAGTTCTAACTTGTCGGAACTGCTGAACCGAGTCACGCTGATACTCGATCAATTCAAGCCTCCTGAGCTAGAACGCTTAGTTGGGAAGCGCCAGTCTCCAATCCGCAAAGGCATCCATGACCTCCCCAGCAACAACGAAATCTGGAGAGATCTCGTGAACGATGAAGTCATAAGAATGACACGAGTCGTCCATGAGCTTCGCCCCTTGATTGAAGGGGCTCACGATCAACTACCAGAGAGGCTTCTGCAACTTCGCCATGCGGCTCAATTTGGGACCAACGAAGCTGCAGAAAGGGCAATCAATGAACTCTTGGAGCAACCTGCCGGACAGAGAGATCCCTTTATTTGGATCCTACGCGGCTGGCTCTGCCTTGAGCGACAAGACTCGGAAGCAGCGAAGAGCGCTTTTGTCCAAGCCTACCTTCGTAGCGAAGGGGTTCTGCATGCTGAAGCCAGCCGGCTCATCGCTGCCATTGAGAGTAAACATAACGACCCAGAATCCGCGTATCAAACCTTGCGTAGGGTTGACGATTCGGATCCCACCGTCAAGTTTGAACACTTACGGTACGCGATCTTAACCGGGCGAAAGTCTGAGGTTAAAGATATCATTGAGCGGCTAGTTCCAATATGGCCACTATCAATTCTTGGGTTATTCGGTGATCCATCAATCCTTGCCCAAGCCCCGCTCTGGCGGCCCGCCCTTGACGGGATAGCCGCTACGCTGATAGTGGATGCTCGCCAAGAATCACTACAATGGGTCAGGAGCCTCAATGAGGCAGCAGAGTGTCTTCGACAGGTTGACCCTAGTTTGACTCTGCCCGCCAAGCTCCTTGCAAACGCCGAAAAGGCACGCACATTGGCGGAAGGAACGGATGCCTTTGCCGCTGCATGGGTGATTAGCGAAGCACGACGTGGGATGGTGAACGTCGCGGGCACGGCGCGCTCGGCCCTTCGAGGATGGGTTCGGACCGCCCATACCGAGTCCTTACATGTGCAGGACCAACTTGAACTCCATTTGAGTAGACGTAAGGAAGAGCTTGATCTCACTCGGCCCCTCTTTGTGCCCAGCGATCCAAGCGACCAAAGGGAGTTCTCCTTCGCCACCATCTGGTGGAGCGTAGCCGCTCTCATCGGTTGCTTATTCCTCGCAGGCCGGCCTTGGTGGGCCGCAAGTTTCATGACCCTTGCGTCACTTACTATCTGTGGCGCCCGGATGTACCGCACAAGGAAGGATGGACAGCGCGCTCGTCTTCAGGAACGACACCAGCAGGAGGAGGTAGCTCAGCGAATAGCCGATATTGAAGCGAGCCTTGAAGCAGAATCCGTCGAACTTACCGAAAGGGCCACCGAACTACGCAGATCCCTTCAGCAAGCGGATGCAACCATGCGCCTCCTTGAGAACTGGCCATACGACTTCCGGCACGCAGCCTAGCCGGTAGACTGTGAACTGGTGAAACTCCTCGTCGTCATTTGCGCTTTGAACTTGTCGCTCGCGGTTGGATTAGGGGCATTCGGGGCTCATGCTCTTTCATCACAGTTGACCGCCCATGCCCTAGAAACCTATCGTACAGGCGGCCTCTACCACCAAGTACACGGCGTGGGAGCCTTGGTCGCGTCCCTTGTCGCCCCCAAGGTCAGCTCAATTCCTGCCTGGATTCTTTTGGTGGGGACTTGGATATTCTCCTTCTCTCTTTATCTTCTCGCAGTTACCGGTACACGCTGGCTAGGCGCGATTACCCCCATCGGCGGGATTTGCCTCATTACTGGATATTTGATCCTTGCCTGGAAGGGTGGCTCAATTGCAGCCTAAGCTTATCTTCCTACTCTCCTGCCTGTCCATCGTGTTTGGATGCAAGAACACCATCCCTGACCGGACTCCGCTCGCTCCACCGTTCGTTGCGGAAACAGCGACCGGCGGTTCGCTGAGTTTGCTGGAGCTCTCCAAAGACCGAAATGTCCTGATTGTCTTCGCTAGTGCTGACGGTGAAGTCGGCAGATCTGCTTTTGCGATTGCCAAGCGAATTGAGGACCAACTCGGATCAGACAAATGGGTGGCGATTGCCGCCATCAATACAGACGCTGACAAGTTAGGCTCCTGGAGCAATGGTTCCGCAGCTAAGGTCATCGGCGACCCTAGTGCTCGCTTCGCCATGCGTTACAAAGCTCGGATCAGCCCGACCTTTCAGATCATTGGCAAAGGCGGAACTTGGGGCCCAAAGGTTGAAGGATGCGACGCGCTCAGTATGAAAGAACTCGAGAAAACCCTGGATATGAGGCCCGGAGCTCTCAGTGGTCTTGGTAATCAAAAAGCTCGAGATAGCCAAAGTATTTGGTAGATTGTTAGCCTAAGCAATAAATGTGGAACCAAGTAAATGGGCTAGCTCGCATGAATATCGGCTCATGGATCGTATCGGCAGTCATTTTGGCGCTTGGCATGACGCTAGGTGCGCTAGACCTTGCCCGCCCGAGTTCCATGGCAAATGCAAACTCGGCTTCCTTGAGCTTGACCGTAAACTTCGAACCCGACGCTTCAAACCCCAGTACTGGACTCGCCAAGTACGAGCCGCTCGACGGGTGCTTCCTTGGTGCCTACATTGATCTTGAACCGCAACTGAAGGCAAGCTTTACCGATGAATACGGCACAAAGCGGAAACGGCCCGAGGACTTCGAGCGAGCAATCGGAGCGAAGCATGCCATGTACTTCTTCTACCAGGGCTATGGACGACCGGTAGCTATGGACTACCTTCGATTCCTCAGTAGTGAAGGCAAGTATGTGCAGATCGCCCTAGAGCCCAATAACGGGCTTGACGAGGTACAAGAGAATGAGACTCTATTGCAACTCGCCGACGATCTACGCGATAGCGGAGCAAAAATCTTCCTTCGATTCGCAAGTGAGATGAACGGGACTTGGGTCGCTTACCACGGCGATCCCCAAAAGTACATTGAGAAGTGGCGACTAGTGACCCGGGTGATGCGAGAGCGAGCTCCCAATGTTGCTATGGTCTGGTGCCCCTATGCCCTACCGGTAGCCAATATCGAAAGCTATTATCCGGGCGACGAGTGGGTTGACTGGGTCGGGGTAAACCTCTACAACGTAACATTCTTCAATCAAGACACCAAGTCGCCTGCGAAGCAGGTTGGTCCAAAGGCCCTGCTGAAACCGATCTACGATCGCTTTGCAAACCGAAAACCAGTGATGGTCTGCGAATACGCCACAACGCATTACTCTGCCGTGGAGCAGAAGTCAGTGCCCTATTTTGCGGCGAATAACATCATGGAACTTTACGGGAGTCTTGAAAGGGAGTTCCCGCGCGTCAAGGCCATCTATTACTTTAGTAGCAACAACTTGAATCTCGCCCACCGTAAGAATAACAACTATAGCCTCCTAGAAGACCCAATCGTACTGGATGCATATCGAAAGGTTATCTCCGATCCCCACTTCATCGGCGACGCCAATGAGGGGAGGCAAACCACCCCGGTATCAAGCTCGTTGAAGCCAAACATGGTGATCAACAAACGCACCCGCATTTCCGCATGGGCGCAAGCGGAACAACCCGTTGGGATCATTCGGTTCTCAGTCAATGGTAAGCCCGTTTACACCGCGACCAACGTACGAGACTGGAGTTTCAACTTGGATCCAAAATCGTTATCGCCCGGACGCTGCATGATCCGAGCCGAGGCATTTACATCAACGGGCGAGAAGCTGGCAGAAGACGAAGTACCCGTCATGATCGAGCCTGCTGTGTCAAACTAGGCCTCTGTGGCAAATAACTTAGGCGTCACCTCGCGTGATGAGGATTACTCCGCTTGGTATAACGAACTCGTCGAAAAGGCTGGTCTAGCTGAACACTCCGCTGTCCGTGGTTGCATGGTCATCAAACCTCATGGCTATGCAATTTGGGAGCTCATGCAACGTGCCTTGGACGACATGTTTAAAGAAACTGGGCATGAAAATGCCTACTTCCCCTTACTTGTTCCTAAGTCATTTATGAGTCGAGAAGCCGAACACGTCGAAGGCTTCGCCAAAGAGTGCGCCGTTGTTACTCACTACCGCCTCAAGAACTCAGATGACGGAAGCGGAGTCACGGTAGACCCGACGGCAAAGCTGGAAGAGGAATATATCATTCGCCCAACTAGCGAGACGATCATCTGGAACACCTATAAGGGCTGGATCCAAAGCTACCGGGATCTGCCCATTCTCATCAACCAGTGGGCCAACGTCATGCGCTGGGAGCGGCGCACCCGGCTCTTCCTACGCACTTCTGAGTTCCTTTGGCAAGAAGGACACACGGCTCACGCTAGCTGGCAAGAAGCCGAAGAGGAGGCGCGCACGATGTTGGAGGTCTACCGGCGTTTCGCCGAGGACTTTATGGCCGTGCCCGTCCTTACCGGCACCAAGAGCGAAGGCGAAAAGTTCGCCGGGGCCGAGCACACATACTGCATTGAGGCCCTGGTTCAAGACGGTCGCGCCATTCAGGCGGGAACGTCCCACCACCTGGGGCAGAACTTTGCCAAAGCCTTTGATGTGAAGTTCCAGAATCAGCAGGGTGAACTGGAGTATGTCTATGCAACAAGTTGGGGCGTCTCAACGCGACTGATCGGCACGGTCATCATGGCCCATTCCGATGACCGTGGTTTAGTACTCCCTCCTCGTTTGGCACCGGTTCAAGTCGTGATCGTGCCCATCGGAAAAGGAGATGATCGCGTTCGCGTCATTGCGGCCGCGGATGACCTCTCGGAACAGATCAAGTTAGCGGGCTGGGACGGCGGCCGGGTTCGGGTCAAGGTCGATAAGCGCGAGAAAGAGTCGCCCGGGTTTAAGTTCAATGATTGGGAGCTCAAGGGAGCCTGCGTGCGCATTGAGCTGGGGCCCCGTGACCTTGACGGTGGCGCGTGCCCCGTGGCGGTACGGCACAAAGAAGGCAAACAGAACATTGCCCTCACGGACCTTCCTACCTTCGTAGGTCGAGCTCTTTCCGACCTTCAAGCCGAACTATTCAGGCTTGCGCTTGATCGTCGGGAGGCTAACACGCGACGGGTGGACACTTGGGAAGAGTTTCAAGCTGCTTTTGCTGGCGAAGGAGGAGCAGGTTTTGTTCTGGCACACTGGGATGGCAACACCGAAACTGAGGCCAAAATTGCCGAGGCGACGAAGGCAACCATACGTTGCATCCCCCTCAGCCCATTGGAACCCAGGGACAACGAGCCGGGGACTTGCATTCTCACCGGAAAGCCTTCCAAGCAGCGGGTCGTCTTTGCCAAGGCCTATTAACTGGTTAATAGCGGATCCCTAATGGAAGTCTAGGAGGTAGCCGACAATTCGAACATGGCAACCGTTAAGGCAAGCCCCCTTGTCACCGACCTTCGTGGAAAACTAGGCCAAGCGGTCTTTGTGCAACAACCGGGAGGAGTGATCCAACTTCGAGAGCGAGTCGTTCCGCACAACCCACGCTCAGCGGCGCAATTGGTATGGCGTGATGCAATTCGGAGGGCGGGTCGCGCCTACCAAGAGCTGACAATGGAGGAGCATGCGGCTTGGAAGGAGTACGCTAAAGTCGTGTCCCTCAATCCAGTTCGCCCTGTCAATATTTTTGTACAATTATCAGCTAGATTCTTGCTAATAAATAGCGAGGGTGATATCCCGAGGATGCCACCGTCCGCCCCATTCAAAGGGGATGCTATTGTGGTTCAAGCGAGTGAAAAACCCGGAGGCATATTGTTCTCCTCCAACTCGGCCAATGCCAACGACACCACAACAGAGCTACTCGTCCATCGGCTCTCTGCACCCCACAACCGAACCTATCTCGAAAAGTACCGATCCAAAGGCTTTACTCAGTTTGGGAAACCTGCGCTGGTCGAGCTTAGCTCTGGCTGGTATGCCTGCGGGGTTCGCTTCGCCCGTCCAAGTACTGGGCAAATTGGTCCCATTATCGAGATCGAGCGGGTTCAGGTGCGTTAACTAGTCAGACTTTAGCCACTTTACTACAAGCTTGGCAACATCCCGAGCGTTCGTTGATAGCAACGGACCAACATGGCTCATGCCCTCAAATTGAAGAATATCCGCCTTAACCCACCGAGCAAGTTTCATTTGATCGGCGGGCGAAACGGTGTCATCGGCGAGCGGGATCACGCTTAGCGTTCGTGCCTTCGGCAGAGTCACGGAGACTCCGGTTCGAATTTCATTGAGCACCGCTCCAGATTCATCGCGCCAGCGGATCCATGCCCATCGTCGAGTCTCCTCGTCACTATCGGGCATGCTTGCGACGGTGTCTTCGTAAGGTCCCCCCTTCCAACGAATGACTTCTGGATAGGGAGAAGCAATCTCCATCGGACTAATTCCAGCAGGAAGCCCGCTACAAACCAGCACCAAGCATCGCGGTCGCAACTTTGCCGCCGCCTTCAGAACGAGTACCCCACCCATACTGGCCCCGATGAGCACATCAGGCCGTCCCAAAGACTCTACTTGCTTTGTGTAGTCAGCAAAGGTTGTCTTGCCCAAGCCTTGGGGACCGGGAGCAAGGGTGGGGGTTTCTACCCGATATCCTGCTCTCTCAAAAACTGGGCGCCAGAAGTCGTATTCCCAACCGCCTCCTCCCGCCCCATGAACCATGACGGCCAATGGGGCAGGAGGTACGGCGGCGGCTAGAAGGGCAACGATCAAGGCCGCGTGAAAGTGCCGCATTCGCGATCATCAGCCTGCGAGATCGGCAGGCCGAGCAATTGCGATAGTGTCTGCTGAGGTGCCGGAGCGGCCTGCGGAGGCGGGAACTTGAGGGCTATGTCAATCATTTGCAGGAGATCCTCAAGGTGATTCCGCGTAACGGAATCCACCGCCGACGACGACCGAGCATCCAGCAACTTCTGGGTCGTTCTTAGCTCCGCCAAGACATAGGCCCGCAGTTCCGAACCAGATGTTGTACCGAGCTTTCCGATCAACGCGTTGACCCATGACCGTTGCATGTTCCGGCGCATGGGCTTTACACTGAACTTAGAACCATCTAGTTCGGACCAAATACCTTCCCTGAGATCGCTGAACATTTCCTGAGGGGAATAGACGGGGTTTGCCCCGTACATCAGTTGGTTATCCATCATCCGCCCAACCCGAGCATCTTGTAGAAAGCCGTTGATTACCCGGCGCTGGGCCCCACTCACTCGCCCAGCTCCACTAGCTGGACCAATCTTTGCCAGGACGCTGGTCGGGGTCAGGAATGACGGGTCGGCGAGTACATTGTCAATTAGCCATTGGGTTGCTGCCTTCTGACGGCCCGCTGGCACTGGCGTATACACGTTGCCCCCCCGTCCACCGAGGTAGTTGGTTTGCACAACACCGCCCACCATCGAGAGGACATGTCCAATGTAGAGATTGTATTGCTCCCACACGGCTCCGTACATTCGGTTCAAGTCATCGTATTCTTCACCTAACTTTACGGTAGCTGGCGTCAGGTAACCCATCACGCGCTTCAAGTTGGTCATCCCGTAGGTGCTGGCAATCACGGCATCATCGCCAAGAGCTTCGCTTTGCGCAGTAGGATCGCTTCCATTAAAGTTGTCATAGAAGCGCAGCAGAGGGTTCGTGACCATCTGTGAAGCCAAAGAATCTAGAGCTGGCTTCTCTTCACTCGGGTTGCGAATGCCATCAATGGGCATGTAGCCCCACTTAATGCTGAACTTGTCGTACTGTCCGACAAATGGAATTAGATTCGCGTTGTCTCCCGGCTGAGCTACGTAGTTGAAACGAGCATAGTCCATGATCGAACCGGCCGTACCATTCGCACTGGTCCACTCCTTGCTTCGCAGTAGCTCAGTTGGCACCATCGCGCTTGATTTACCATTGTGCGGTAGACCTAGTGTATGCCCGACTTCGTGAGCCACGATAAACTTTAGACACGGTCCCATCACCTCTATCGGCAATGGAATACGTTGGGCGCGGGGATCATTTGGTGAGGCTTGGGCAAAATACCATTCTTCAGCCAGCTTCAGAACATCGTGCCACAGGATCACGTGAGCACTCAAGATTTCGCCCGAACGTGGGTCGCTCACATGAGGGCCAATTGCGTTCGCGATCTGGAGCGGGGCCCACCGGATTGTGCTGTAACGGACGTCTTCTGCGCTCCAATTCGGATCCTTTGGAGCGTCCTCGCAACGGATGGCGTCCTTAAAGCCTGCTGCTTCAAAGGCCGCGTTCCATTCCTCTACCCCAGCCTTAATGTAAGGATGCCACTTTTCCGGGACCTCATTCCCAATGTAGTAGACAATGGGCTTAAGAGGTTCGCTCAACGGCGCACTTGGATCCTTCTTCTCCAGCCGGTAACGATCAATGAACTCATAGTCTTTGGCCGCATTTTGTGGAGCCCCGTAGTCAATGAATCCGGTGCTGAAATAGCCGACGCGAGAATCCTTGATGCGTCCCATCATCGGCTTAGCCGGCAGGAGGACAATACTGTGGTGAAGCACACCTGTATTGCTTGGCCTTGTGCCTCCACCCCCACCTAGTTGACCTCGCGTTGAACCTCCTCCACCGCCCAACGCTGTCGCTGTGACTTCAACATTAACGTTATCAGGAAAAGCGGCGACGCGATCAATGAACGTCCGCGAGGAATCAAAAGAGGAGCCGCCAATAGAGCCAGCCGTCGGAAACTCCGGAAGGCCATTTCGGAACAATCTTGAAACATCAACAAGGACCGTTCCATCTGCCGAGGTCGCCCGAGGATCAAATGCCTGAATGATGGGCATAACATTAGACTGTTCGACCCCAACTCGGGCGTTCCCTGGCTCACTGGACTGGACTGTGTAGAAGATCTGCCGGAGCAAGACCTTGTCACCGCGCCTTTCAAAGCGAATTACCCCACTCCCTACTTCGCTACCGCTATAGCCTCCAGTTGGCGTGGCCTTAAGTTCGATGTACCAGAGAAAGTCGCGACCAAACTTTTCCTTTGGGATAGCAAAATAGAGCGTGTCCCCTTTGAGATAGGTGTCGAGAGCGCCCTTTTGGACATCAAAATCCTTGACTGCTTTCGCAAATGCATCGTCGTCGGGAGCCTTCGCCTCAGCTGTGGGAGCCTGCGGTTGTTGTCCTCGTGGGCCACGGGGGCCTTCCTGGAGCATCGAATTCGAAGAAGCTAAGGCAAGTAGTAAAGTGAATGTATTCATGTTCCCTCCTTTCGCATTATCGCGGATTTGATCATTCTAGTTCCCGCGGCTCTTGACGACCCAAGTATCATCGTACTGAGTTGAACGAACCTGTAACGCTACCCCCGGTCGTTGACCCACCTGGATCAGCCGCTATCCTGCTCCGCTGGGCGGTTGTTGTCTGCTTTTTTGCCCTCGTGATAACGATGACGTTTGACGAAAGAACCCGCCGGGGCGAGAAGGACCAAGAGACGGTTGGCGCACAAGATGCCATTGGCGTTCGGATGGCCCTCCAAATGGAAAGCATGGCCAGATTCAGTGAGGCCACCGATCAAGAAGCTACGGCCCGATCATATCACTCAAACGCGAGCCAGGCACTCACGAAGGCTCTGGATGAAGCACGCCCCCATGCCACGAAGAGCGTTAACCAAGCGGCATTCTTCGCTGGCATCGCGACGGCTCTAAAGAAGGAAGTGCCTGCCAACGTGTTGGCGCGCTTGAAGCAGGGCAGGTCAAAGGAGGCAAAGGCCCTGGCTGAGATTTACTCCTCTATGACCATACCGGAGCCGCGCTCTCGCCAACTGGCCCAACAGGTTTCCACGATCCCCGAGATTGGCGGAATCGCTGCCTACCAAGCATTAGAAAAGGGTGGCGACCCCCGGGCCTTGGAAGACGCCTATCCAAAAGAGAGATTCTTCATCTTTGCTGGGATCGCGATGGTGATGATTGCTGGTCTCTTTGGCGGAGTGGCCGCGTGGGTGGTGTATTTTGCCAATCATCGAAAGGACACTTGGTGGCCCCTGGACCACCCCTTTACTTTTGCCACAAGGGACCAATCCTCCATCCTAGGCCTTCTGTCTGTGGGGCTCATTGGCCTTTTTATGGTCAACGGGGAGACATTCAACCTGGCTTTTAACAAGATGGCTCCTGAGCACGTCCTCGTATTCAGTAGCTCATTCATCTTCATCCTGCTCCTTCTTGCCATCGTCGGGACGATGAAGGTTGGGGGGCGTACCCTTTACGAGAGCCTCAACCAAAGCCCGATGCCTGTTCTACGACAGGTAGCGATTGGCGTAGCGGGATGGGGGGCAAACCTGCCCGTGCTGGCTATTCTGATGATCTTGTCATCAAGGTGGATTCAGAGCTCCAATGCCGAACATCCGATGAATGAAATGCTGACCGCAGGAGGTGGTCCCGCCGCCGCATTTGCCCTTTTCTTTGCTGGAGCGATTGTTGCACCGATATGGGAGGAGATTGCCTTCCGTGGAGCCCTCTTTGGCGGACTGAGAGTCGCCCTGAGCCGCTTCAAATACGGCTTGCCAACGGCAATATTCTTAACAAGTTTTGCTTTCGCCGCGATCCACCCACAGGGCCCAGCACTGTGGCTCATCCTTGGCTGGATTGGCGCCATGGGTTGCTTTCTGACCTACCGCACCCGGTCAATCATTCCCGCAATTACCATGCACGCAGTTCACAACGGAACCCTCTTCCTCATGAGTATCACCCTGCTGAGTTAATGGAGCGCATCTACCTCGACCACGCCGCGACTACCCCCGTTGCCCCCGAGGTCGTGTCGGCCATGCTTCCGTGGTTTGAAGATTTTGGCAACCCATCAAGTCTGTACTTTGAGGGACGACGGGCGCGACAAGCGATTGACCAGGCCAGAGAAGTCCTTGCGTCACGACTTGGTTGCTTGTTTGGCGAGGTGCACTTTACATCCTCGGGCACCGAATCCTGCAACCTAGCGCTCATCGGCTGCGCCCGGGCCGCCTTGGCCAACGGAAGTGGACGCCGCCGTATCCTCGTCCCTGCGAGCGAGCATCATGCGATACTCCACACAGCGCCTTTCCTGGCCGCCCTGGGCTTTCGGCTTGAAGTAGTCCCAGTAGATCAGTTCGGCAGAGTACAGCTTAAGGCACTGGCCGAAGCACTGGGAGACGACGTCCTCCTAGTAAGCGTCATGACGGCCAACAACGAACTTGGCTCCCTATCCCCGGTTGTCGAGGCATCACGCCTGGCAAGGCGGGTTGGTGCCTTAATGCATACGGATGCAGTTCAATCATTTGGGTTAGACCAGCGGACGGTTGATGAACTAGAGTGCGATCTCCTTACAGCCTCCGCTCACAAGCTATATGGGCCCAAGGGGGTCGGACTACTCTACGTTCGCTCTGGAGCGCCAGTTCTGCCGGTCATGACTGGCGGTGGGCAAGAACGAGAGCTTAGAGCCGGAACCGAAAATGTTGCGGGAATTGTTGGGTTTGGGGGGGCCGTATCTCATTGCGTACCCGGAACCGCAAGTGCCCGCAACTCCTTCCTGAAAAACTTATCCAGCAAGGCACAGCCAACGGTACCCAGAGAAATACCTTCCCTCTCCAGCCATGCTCACGTTAGGTTTCCAGATATCCATGCTGATACCTTGCTGATAAAGCTTGACCGCCTAGGAATCAGCGCCAACAGCGGAGCGGCTTGTAGCAGCGGATCAATCGAGCCCAGCCATGTCCTGTTGGCATGCGGGTACTCCAGCAGCGAAGCCGCCGAGTGTATCCGCTTCTCCTTTGGACGGGGACAAGATGATCGCCTCGGAGCGCGGGCTGCCGAACTCGTCAACGAGGCAATCTCTTAAGTGACGATGCCATAACGTTCTCGCGCTTCTTTGTTGCGTTCCACCAAGCAAGTTTTCGGCGTCACTGTTGTCGTACCCACTTTTTGCAAACAAAAGTTTCACAAAATCAAAATTTCGCGTGCAAATAATCTAAAAGTCCTGTATAAAGAGTTATGCTTGAACGTCAAGCTAAATCAATCATAAGGGCGTTTACGCTCATTGAGCTTCTCGTCGTCA
>JADZDX010000070.1 GCA_020850835.1 Fimbriimonadaceae bacterium | reverse complement strand
TTATGAGATCATCGTTAAGCCTCACATCACCGAAAAGACGGTGGCGTTGAGCTACGGTAAAGAGTTTGTTGATGACAAGGTCAACGTGCGCAAGTACACCTTTGTCGTTGCCAAGGATGCAAATAAGTTGGAGATAGCGTCAGCTCTGGAAGCCATCTACAATTCTGGAAAGGGGAAGAAGGATGCTTTGATCCAGGTGACGGACGTTCAGACCGTTGGAGTCCGAGGCAAGATGCGACGAGTAGGGCGCGGGAAGCCGGGCCAACGACCTAGCTGGAAGAAGGCCGTGATTACGCTGGCCGCCGGTCAGCAATTGGAGGATTACGGAGTCTAAATCATGCCCGTACGAAGATTAAAACCAACATCACCCGGTCGACGCCACATGGTGGCTTCGACCTATGCTGAAATCACCAAGAAGAAGCCCGAAAAGAGCCTGACCGTAGGTATCAAGAAGAGCGGCGGTGTCAATAGCTATGGTCGCCGAACGAGTTTCAACAAGTCCGGTGGTAACAAGCGACGCTATCGGATCATTGACTTCAAGCGATTGAAGGACGGGATGGATGCGACGGTGATCGGTATCGAATACGATCCGAACCGAACTTGCCGAATCGCGTTGCTTCAGTACGAAGATGGTGAGAAGCGCTACATTTTGGCGCCGAAGGGCTTGACGGATGGCGCGGTGATTCGAAGTGGCGAAGGTGCAGACATTCTTCCCGGTCACTGCTTAGAGCTTCGCTTCATCACGCTCGGTTCGCTGGTCCACAATATCGAGTTCCAGCCAGGAAAGGGTGGTCAGATGGTGCGATCTGCTGGCGCAGCCGCTCAACTTATGGCAAAGGAGGGCACTTACGCTACTCTTCGATTGCCGAGCGGTGAAATGCGACGTGTTCACTACACCTGCCGCGCTACGGTTGGTGAAGTTGGTAATGCCGAGCACGAGAATGAGCAAATTGGCAAGGCCGGTAAGGCCCGCGGACTTGGTCGTCGACCGCATGTTCGCGGTGTTGTAAAGAGCCCAAGGGACCATCCACATGGTGGTGGTGAAGCGAAGTCGCCGGTCGGCCGCAAGAAGGGCCCAGTTGACCGATGGGGCAACAAGGCTCGAGGACAAAAGACGCGCTACAACAAGCGCACTGACAAGTACATTGTTCGACGGAGGAACAAGAAGTAGGGTGCACTGACCGATAGGTCACCACTCAAAAAGCATGTAAGCAAGAAATAGAACCATGGCACGCAGTCTCAAAAAAGGATTCTTTGTGGATGACCATCTGATGAAGAAGGTTGACGCGATGAACGCCGCCGGCGAAAAGAAACTCCTCAAAACATGGAGTCGCCGTTCGACAATCACGCCCGATATGATCGGCCACACAATCGCTGTCCACGACGGTCGGAAGCATGTCCCGGTATTTGTTACCGAAAACATGATCGGCCACAAGTTAGGCGAATTTGCACCAACGCGCACCTATAAGGGGCATGGTGGAAGCCTTCCGGATCGGGGGACCAAGCTGCGCTAAGGGTTCTATGACCTCCTAGCCAACGGACACAAAACAATGGAAGTTAGAGCAGTCGCTAAATATGTCAGGGTGCAACCGCGCAAGGTGCGGATTGTCGCTGACTTGGTGAGTGGCAAGACCGCTGAATTCGCCGCCGCGAAGTTGCGATTCCACCCAAGTAAGGGCGCTGGCGCGCTCCGCAAGGTTTTGGTGAGCGCAATGGCAAATGCCGCTGAGAACAACGGCGTCAATTCAAGCGCTCTCCGCATTCGCTCAATCAGCGTGGATGAAGGCCCTCGCATCAAGCGCTTTACGCAGAAGGCTATGGGCCGTGGTGCAGCGATCCTGAAGAAAACGAGTCACATCACCGTGGTTCTAGAGGATTTCGAGCCAAAGGCAGATCAGAAGCCACACGGCACCAAGGCTAAGCCACGACCCAAGTTTGAGGCACCGAAGAAGGCAAAAGCCTCGGCTAAGAAAGAAGAGGTAGTGGCTGAAATTGAAGCTGAAGAACCCGCCGTGATCGAAGCAACTGAAGCTCCGGAAGCAAATCAAGAGACAAGCGAAGTGACAGAAGAAACCAAAACAGAGGAGGCCGAAGGCTAATGGGTCAGAAGATACACCCAATCGGGTTCCGCATCGGTGTCATCCGGGCGGCCGACAGCACTTGGTACTCCGATAAGAAGACCTATAAGGCGCATCTGCTTCAGGATAAGAAGATTCGTGATATGGTTCGGGATCGATTCGGCATGGGAATTATCAGCCGAGTCGAGATTGAGCGTGCCGCGATCCGAATTAAGATCAATATCTACACGAGTCGCCCTGGAGCCATCATTGGCAAGGGCGGATCGGGGATTGATCAGCTAACGCAGGATCTCAATGAGATGGTACGCAAGCAGGATTCAAGCTTGGTCGTTCAAGTGAATGTCACAGAAGTTCGACAGCCAGAGCTTGACGCTCAGTTGGTGGCCGAGAACATTGCAATCCAACTTGAGAAGCGCGTCAGCCATCGCCGAGCCATGAGGCAGGCCATGACCCGGGTCACTCGACTAAATGGACGGGGAATTAAGGTCCTTGTTAGCGGTCGCCTAAATGGTTCAGAAATCGCTCGCTCGGAAGGAGACAAGCAAGGTAAAGTCCCGCTCCACACTCTGCGTGCGGATATTGACTATGGAATTGCCACCGCCAAGACAGTCTATGGCTGTATTGGTATCAAAGTTTGGCTGTATAAGGGAGAAGTTTTGCCGGAGAAGCAACGTCAGCAAGAAGCAGCAGCCCGTCGACGAGAGTCCGAACCGCAGCCAATTGCTACACCGACTGCAACCCCGGCCCCGATAGCACCAGAAGGAGAAGTGAACGCAAATGTTGATGCCTAAGCGCATGAAGTATCGCAAGCAGCACCGAGGTCGTATGCGCGGCCTTGCGACTCGCGGCAACGAAATCTCGTTCGGTCAGTACGCACTGGTCGCCATGGAACCCGCTTGGATTACCAGCCGACAGATTGAAGCTGCTCGTATTGCGATGACCCGTCATATCCGCCGTGGTGGAAAGGTGTGGATACGCATTTTCCCCGACAAGCCCTTCACGAAGAAGCCGCTTGAGCAGAGAATGGGTAAAGGTAAGGCGGGCGTTGAAGGTTATGTCTGCGTCGTTAAGCCTGGGCGCGTTATGTTTGAAATGGCGGGCCCGACAGCTGATGTCGCCAAGGAAGCGATGCGGTTGGCGATGCACAAGATGCCGATTCGATGTAAGTTTGTTTCGTTGGATCACGCCGTTGATGATCGCGATTGGTCGAAGGCCAAGGTAGCGGAAGAGTCAATCACTCCTACGGAAGGCGAAGCTACTCCGGAGGCTACAGAAGAGTAATGAAGGAAATCAAAGCATCAGACCTGCGCGACAAGTCGGTTCCCGAGTTGGAAACGATGTTGGAGCAAGAGCGAGCGAGCCTATATAAGGCGCGACGTGACCTCGTCTTTCGACAAATCACGGATACCGCAAGTCTCGCGGCTCGACGGCACAATATCGCTCGCATTCTCACGGTAATCGCGGAGAAGAAGAGCGGAGGTTCTAAGTAAATGTCAGCTAAGAAAGTCGAGGCTGAAGCAACCGTCGTACGTGGTCGCCGCAAGGTGCGTACCGGTGTTGTTTCCAGCAACAAGATGGAAAAGACCGTTGTCGTCAAGATTGTCCGCCGTGTGCAGCACCCGCTTTACGGCAAGACCCTTCTCAAAACCCAGAAGTTCAAAGCCCACGTGGATGAGAACGAACTTGGTGGGAAGGTCGATGAAGGTGACACGGTAGAAATCGTAGAAACCCGCCCGCTTAGTAAGGATAAGAATTGGCGCGTTTCGAAGATCATCGAAAAGGTTAAGTAGTTTTGTGCGTGGCCATGACGGCCATCGCAAAGAGTTAGATTAGAAGGAAGGAAAGAACGAGATGATTCAGCAATTTTCTAGGCTGAAAGTGGCCGACAACAGCGGCGCGCGAGAAGTCATGTGCATTCGCGTGCTTAAGGGATCGCAACCACGGTATGGAGGCGTGGGCGACGTCATTGTTGCCTCCGTCAAATCTGCCACGCCAAACATGCCGATCAAGAAGGGTGACGTTATCAAGGCCGTCATCGTCCGATCGAAGAAATCCATTCGCCGAGCGGATGGTAGCACTCTTCGCTTCGACGAAAACGCTTGTGTGGTCATCAACCCGGCGAACATGGAGCCGCGCGGTACGCGCATCTTTGGCCCAGTCGCCCGTGAATTGCGCGACTCAAACTTTATGAAGATTGTGTCGCTTGCACCGGAGGTGCTGTAAACTATGCCTACCAAAGCCGAGCTGAAGCAACAAGCTGAACATATCAAACTGAAAATCCGAAAGGGTGATACGGTAATGATCATCAGCGGCAAGGACAAGGGGCGCGTTGGCACAGTTGCCTTAGTTAGCCCAAAGGAAAACAAGGCCATCGTAGTCGCCGATGATCCAGAGAATCCTGATCAGAAGATCGCGCTCAACGCCGTCATCAAGCACTTCAAGGCTAAGCACCAGGGTCAGAAGTCGGCTCGAATCAAGTTGCCTTCACCAATCCACATCAGTAATTTGATGGTCGTGGATCCAAGCACCAAGAAACCAACCCGCATTGGTCGACGCAAGGAGAAGGATAGTGTGGTGCGCTATTACAAGGGTAGCGGTAAGACCATCAAAGAGACCCCGGACGCCGATCTACTCGCGCGACGTGAGGAGGAGAAGAAGAAGTAATGGCTCGCAAGCAAGAAGCAACTAAGGGTGCGCTCCCCGCACCGAGGCTAAAGAAAGTTTACGCCGAAACAATTCTGCCCAAGCTCATGGAGCAGTTTAAGTATTCGTCGGTCATGCAGGCACCCAAGCTTGAGAAGATCGTGATCAACATGGGCGTGAAGGCAACGGATGATAAGCATCTCGAGAACTGCATCCGTGATATGGAAATTATCACGGGTCAAAAGCCGGTTGTTACGACTGCCCGTAAGGCGATCTCAAACTTCAAGCTCCGGGAGGGCATGAAGGTTGGCTGTAAGGTGACGCTGCGCGGAGATCGAGCCTATCACTGGCTGGATAAGCTAGCGACGGTAGTCCTACCGCGCATCCGCGACTTTCAGGGGCTCAATCCAAACAGCTTCGATGGTCGCGGCAATTATGCCATGGGGCTGAAGGAGCAACTCGTCTTCCCGGAAATTCCGTATGACTCCTTCGACCGGATACGAGGTATGGATGTTATCATCTGCACCACGGCGAAGAACGACGAGGAAGCTCGTGCGTTTCTGAAGGGCATGGGTATGCCCCTCCGAGAAAAGTAAGGACCAGCTCAAGACTATGAAGAGGGGCGATGCGAAAGTATCGCCCCTCTTCATAGTCTCGCCTCTAGAAAGCTCAAAAAGAAGGCGCCCCTTTCGGGGCGCCTTCTTTCTAACGTGATCCTAGTTCCTTACGGAAGGTCAAGATTCACTGTTCGGCCGATGTTCAACCCATTGGCAGACGCTGTGCTTGTACCTAGGCCATTACCCTGCCAGTTCAACTGAACACTCATTGTAATCGAGGCAGGTTCCGCTGCCGGGAAAACAAGGTTGTACAATGGGCTGGGCGAGTTCGGGAAGGTTAGCGAACCGCCGGACGAACTGGTGATGAAGCCAGACTTGGCGGTCATCGTGGATTCACTCGTCACGTCGTGCCCAAATCCATCAAGGAAGGATACGGTCACCGCTTGAGAACTGCCAGAGGTTCCAGCCAGGCCGGTTGCACCAGGAGTCGGATTCACCAAGACCTTTGATGGCGGGCCCCAGATGTCGCAGTTCACGACATTGGATAATGTGCCGCCGAAGGAGGCTGTAACACCAGCAACGCCAGGATTAGCACCCGCGTTGAGCTGAGCGGTTGGTCCGGTTGGCACGCCAGTAAATGATGATGCCGCAACGGAGCGTGGCGATGAGTTATCGGGGTCGCCGTAGTTGGTGGCCGAGTTTGGAGCGATTGCCCAGACATACGGGCCACCCATTTCGGGTTCAGAAATGGTTAGGGTGTCCACGTCTTCTGCACCAAGAACCTTGAAGACTCGGCTGTACATTGGGTGGGTGTTACCTACTAGGTAGCTGACCGTGCCAATATCAAGCCGCGTTGTTCCTTCAATGTTCAAGTGGTCCAGCGTTCGAGTCACGCGGATGTTCTTGCCACCTTGGACAGGGCTACCGTCGAACAAGACTTGCACCAAGCACCCGGGCTCCCACTTGATGTGAAGTCCGTTGAATGCTGCGTTAGCCGCTGCTGAGGTAGGTGCCGAGAAGGTGATGCCAGATACATTGCCCGAGCCGTCCGTTACAACTGAAGTTGACGATAGGATCGTTCCCGCTGCTGGAGCAGGGTAGGCATTACCACTGAACACATTGCCTGCCGTATCAAGTGAACGTAGGGTGACGGTCTGAGCTGGGAGCCCAATACCTCGGCCATTGTTCACGTTGAAGTCAAGCGTTGCTGTAGCCTCTGCACCCGTGGTTGCCCAGTTAATAGAGGCGCGATCAGTTGGTGAGCTGAAAGTGACTGCGAAGCGATCCGCCAAGCCGTACGAGTAGTACGTATCGTGCGTGACCACAAGATCAGGGGCTTCTGGGCTTGTGAACGTCAAGGTCACAGGAGCGTCTTGCGTACCTCCGCCCGCCACCACAATTTGGTTGCCAGATTCTGTGATGGCAGCTTGGGTGGGGCCATCGGCACTGCTGTCAGCAACGGAGAAGGTCGTTCCGGGAATCAATACGCCATTGGCATCGTGAAGCAAGACGGCGACATTATATCGGTCGCCGACATTAGCGCTGGGGATAAGCCCATCATCACCGGGGTTGTCGTCACCGATCACATCACCAGGAGCGGCAAAGCGAAATTCCTCGTCGTTTCCATAGGTGCTGCTTTGATCTTGGATCAAAACGCGCATCGAAGCAGGTGCTCCTGGGGTGTAGGAAGGAGAACCATAGGTGATGGAGTAGACCGTGTTATCGTCGCCCGTAATATCAAACGATGGTGTGGCATTGTCTACCTTGGATTCGCCATCCAATTGCAAGCCGCTGAAAGAAACTTCCATCGAAGGAGTTCCGGTGCTCTTTGAAACGACGCGAGCAACGACGGCATTGCCATCTTCCATGTCAAACGTCTCGCTGTCAGCATCGCGGGTGATCGTTCCGTCGTCAACCGCAATCGTCACGTTACCGTCTGATGGCGCGCCGTAGCCGTCTGGGGCAACGGAACTGGGTGAAATGATGACAGTTGGGCTGGAGCCGGGGTTGGGCCAGTTGTTTAGCTGTACGTAGACATAGCCGGCCACAATTCGATTGGCCGTATTCTTGCCGTCTCCGCCGCCGCAACCCGTTAAGACCACGCCTGCGACCATCAAGCTTCCAAGCAATAAGGTGTTTCGCATTATAAGTATAAGTTCTCCTT
>JADZDX010000069.1 GCA_020850835.1 Fimbriimonadaceae bacterium | reverse complement strand
GTGCCCAACTCATTCGCGAAGTCAGCAGCAAGACCAACGATCAAGCCGGCGACGGGACTACCACCGCAACCGTTCTCGCCCAGGCAATCTTCAAGGAAGGCACGCGCAATGTCGCCGCTGGCTCCAATGCCACGCAGATTCGACAAGGCATTGAGAAGGCAGTGGATGCCGTCGTAGCGGACCTCCAAAAGCTCAGCACTCCCGTGAAGAATACGAAGGACGTCGCCACGATCAGCGCCAATGATGAAGAGCTCGGTGCTCTCGTCGCCAGCGTGATTGACAAGGTCGGCAAGGATGGTGTCGTCACCGTCGAGGAAGCCAAGAGTATGGAGACCACCATTGAACACGTTGATGGGCTCCAGTTCGATAAGGGTTACCTCTCCCCGTACTTCATCACCGATGCCGCCCGAATGGAAGCGGTCTATGAGGAGCCGATGATCCTCTTCTATGAGAAGAAGATCAGCAATGTCCAGGACTTCCTGCCGCTCCTCGAAAAGGTGGTTCGCCTCGGAAAGCCCATTATCATCGTGGCTGAAGATATCGAAAGCGAGTGCCTAGCTATGCTGGTCGTGAACCGCTTGCGTGGCAATCTGCCCATCGCCGCCGTCAAAGCTCCCGGCTTTGGCGACCGCCGTAAGGCCATGCTCGAAGATATGGCTATCCTCACGGGCGGCCAATTCATCAGCGAAGATCTCGGTCTGAAGCTTGAGAATGTCACGCCGGAAATGCTCGGCTCCTGCCGCAAGATCGTCATCAACAAGGATTCAACAACGATCGTGGATGGCAAGGGCGACAATGCTCAAATTGAGGGTCGCAAGAAGCAGATTCAAGCCCAAATCGAGAGCACAGACAGCAATTACGACAAGGAGAAACTCCAGGAGCGACTCGCCAAGTTGAGCGGCGGCGTCGCCGTCATCAAGGTTGGCGGAGCCACCGAGACTGAACTTAAGGAAAAGAAGGCACGAATTGATGATGCCCTCCACGCAACGCGAGCGGCTCTTGAAGAAGGAATCGTTCCTGGCGGCGGTACAGCGCTGATCATTGCCGGAAAAGCCCTCGACAAGCTGAAGCTTGAAGGCGATCTGCAGATCGGAGTCAATATCATCAAGAAAGCCATTGAGTCGCCTCTTCGCACGATTGCGGAGAATAGCGGTGCCGAAGGCAGCGTTGTGGTCGAACAAGTCAAGCGCGAAGGCAAGGGCTTCAATGCCTCAACCCTCGTCTTCGAAGACCTCATGAAGGCGGGCATCGTGGACCCAGCTAAGGTCGTTCGCGCCACGCTTCAGAATGCGGCTTCGATTAGCGGCCTGCTCCTCATGACAGACTGCGCGGTTGCCGAGGCGCCCGAAGTCGAAGACGAAGGTCACCACCATCACTAAGCACAAATCGCGCTGAGGCAAGGCACGGGTGAGGATTTCCTCACCCGTCTTTCTTTTGGCGCGAAGGTAGCAACGCTATCGCAACACTCACTACGACACAAAGATAAGGAAAGAACCCGCGGTAGGGGAAGGCGTCCGACCCCGGTGGTACGGTTACCTCGGCCCGCAAAGTTCTCCGCTCGCGAAGCGGCAGCATGCCGCGTACATTCCCCCGCGCATCAATCCAACCCGAATAGCCTAAAGAAGCCGCTCGTACCAACGGCAACCCATTCTCCACCGCCCGGAACACGGCTGAATCCCAAAGTTGCTGGGGCATTCCCGTATCCATATACCAATCATCAATGCTCATCAAGGTGATGAGCCGGGCTCCGTCTTGCGCTTGCGCCTGGGCAACCTCATAGAACATCCCTTCAAAGCAGAGCAGTGGGGCGATCTTGATACCAGCCAAGGTCATCGTGCCAACTCCTTTGCCCGGTTGCATATCCATTTCGGGCAAGTCAAAAGCACGCAAGGCTCCCCGGAAGGGGACGTACTCACCAAAAATTACCAGCTTGGTCTTATCCGTGTGCTGCCATTTCCCATTGAAGGAGAAGGCCGATTGGTAAATCGTCCCGTCCTCCTGGCGTTGGAGCCCAAACACGGCCGGCGTGCTCGGAAGCGCGAACGGGATTTGGGGATGAGCGGGGTCCGGCCCCGCCGACCCCAAACCCTCTGGCATGACCAACAAGTCTGCCCCTTGAATCGCCGCCTCGAGACCAATTTCCTGAACTGCCCTACTAACCTTGCCCGCCTCGCTAGCACGGTCACCGAAAGCCATATCAATGCCCAGTTGGCCGATCGTCACCACTTTCTTGTCGCCAGGAGGCATCTGGCTATGCCGCACCGTCGAGAACAACCCCAATCCCACCGCGACTCCGGCCAAGGCGAGGGTTTGGCGAGCATTCGCCCGCTCGAATAATTCAACAAGGGCCACGTTGATCAGGGCCACCCACGCCGAGACCATGAAGACCGTGCCGACCGCCGCCGACTGAATGAGGTCCGGAGCAACCGCAAGCGGTGTCGCCAGTAAGGCATGGGGAAAGGCCAAAAAAGGCAAAGTAGCGCGAACGAACTCAATACATGCCCACGCGAACGGTATTGCCCAGAGCCAGCCCCGCTCGTAACTCTTCTTCACGAGAAACGCCAATAGGATTGTAAAGGGAAGGTGAGCGACGGACGCAAGGGCATACGGAATGAAGGCCAAACCCGGGCTACCCGTCCACTTTGAGGCAAACGGCAAGAGCCAAGCCATCTGGTAACCAAAATAGAGCAAGCCAAAGATTGCGCCACTTCGCTTCCAGTTCACGTCCGGCTGACGCAAAGACCAAAACCAAGGCCCAAGCCCGACAAATACTAATAACGGCAGGTTTGCCGGCCAAAAGCTCAGCGAGATGAGAAGTGCCGAGAGAGCAGCGGGCCAGGCCCTAACCAATGACGCCGAAGCTTTCACGCGGATCCTCCTGCAGGTGCACGGTCGAGTTATAGTTCACCATCCGAAAGTAGCCATCGTCCATTCGATGAAGCTCGGTTACCCCCGTGTTAGCAAACGAAAAGGCTCGACTCGCCTCGGGGCCCGCCCTCAGCAGCAGAGCGAGTAACAACGAACAGGAGCCACCGTGGCTCACAATCGCTAGGTTCTCGTGACCCAATTCCAGTCGTTGGAGCCAAGTTTGCAGGCGTTCCCGAACGGTCACCATGGACTCCCCGCCGGGCGGAACGAACTCGTGCGAGGGGCACGCACTCGCCAAAACACCCGCACGAATTGCCTCATAAGGCTTGCCCTCCCACTCCCCAAAGCTCCGCTCCCGGAGATCGGTCGTCGCGACAAGCTCAGCCCGCGTGACTTCAGCCAGCGGTTCGGCCGTCTTGTACGACCGCTTCAGATCGCTGGTGAACACATGCGAGAAGCGGCGCCCCTGAAAGGCATTGGCTAGCCGTCGCACTTGGTCCTCTCCGGTTTTATCAAGGGGAATGTCGCTATGCCCTTGGGCCAGCCGTGCCACGTTCCATTCGGTCTGACCGTGTCGGATCAAGAAGAGTCTCATCCGCCGAGATACGCTTCCCGCACTTTGTCGCTGTTCAATAGCTCCTTGCCCGTTCCTTCCAAGACAAGCGACCCGGTTTCGAGTACATAGGCTCGGTCAGCAATGCTCAGCGCCTTATGGGCATTCTGCTCCACAACAAGGACGGTCACCCCTTCCGCCTTCACGTCGGTGATGATGTCAAAGATCTCGGCCACCAAGTTGGGTGCTAGGCCCATACTGGGCTCATCCAGGAGCAAGAGTTTGGGCTGACTCATGAGGGCTCTACCGATCGCCAGCATCTGTTGCTCACCACCGCTCAGCGTCCCGGCATTTTGTTTCAAGCGCTCCCGCAGGCGCGGAAATCGCGCCAATATCTGCTCCATGTCGTCCTTGATCGCCGCTTGATCATTGCGAATAGTCGCGCCGATCAAGATATTCTCGTGAACGGTCATATTGGTGAAAATCTTGCGGCCCTCCGGGGACTGACTGATGCCCCGTCGAACGATCTGGTCGGGAACGAGGTCGGTGATGTCCTCGCCAAGGAACGAGATACTCCCGCTTCGCGTGCGCAAGAGCCCACTCAAGGTCCGCATCAGGGTGGACTTCCCTGCCCCGTTCGAGCCGATAATGGCGACGATCTCGCCTTGCTGGACGCTCAGACTGACATTATTGAGCGCCTGAATTGCCCCATAAAAGACGTTGATGTCGTTGACCTGCAGCATGCTCCCGGTGAATTATGCGCCATAGTGGAACCGGTGGGCGTTGAGGTCTGTGCATTTATGACCGGGTCTTGGATCTGCGAGATTCATGGCGGGCTGTTTGAAGAGATTTGGTCACCTCCCGCGGGCGGCGTGATGGTTGGTCACGGGCGCCTTGTGGTGGAGGGGCAGGCAAGGTTTATGGAGTTCCTCTCCATTGAGCAAAATGGTGATGCCGTCACAATGTATATCGCCCTCGGTGCTCTATCAAAGGGCGAAAAATCACCCGTTGCATTCCGACTCGTGCACGTAGACGCAGCGTCTGTTACCTTTGAGCGCGAAGGCGCGGACTTCCCCACCCGAATTGAGTACAAATCAATACCCGATGGCTTGCCCTGTCGCCTGTCCGGCCCAAGCCATCGTGAAGAGCTGTACGCCTTTAGGACGAATGATCCGCAAAATCGCGGATCATTCGGAGACTCAAAGGACTAGGCTTACTTTTTGTTGCGGAGCCGACGTCGGATGAGAGCAGATGCGCCAAGGCCCAACGCAAAGATAGAGGTGGGCTCGGGTACGGGGTTGCCTCGGATGTACTTTTTCTCGTTCGCGTGGTCACCGCAACCATTCTTGTCGGGACAATTCAGTGCCTCACCAAATCGAACATAGAGCCCGAAGGACTTGTCCCCACCGGTCGAGAATGAACTAAATGTGAACACCTTGGACTCGCCTTGATCAATGCGGCGACTATCTTGGTAACCAATGCTCCATCCTGCGATTCCGCCTGATCCAGCATTATTGTTGTTTGTGGACCAACCACTGGGATTGACGTTCGTCGCTGTGATGTTCTGAGTGGACAAGACCCAGAAGCCAATGATGTAGTCCACCTCGTAGGTATCACCTGCATAGGTCTGGGTGGCATTGTTAGCCAGAGAAACCGTATACGAATTCCCAACTTGGCTTATTGAGATATCCGGCGAAAGGGTCCCAACATTGGTAAACGATGAGTATTGTTGGGCGTAACCGAGTGCGGTGCCCAGAACCAACAACGTGGCAAATAGTGCTTTCATATAACTCCTCAAAAAATGCTCAGAGCTGAGCAACTTGAGGATTATATCTCAACTTTGCCTAACTATTGCTCAAAATCAAGCAATAATACTAGCGCGATTACAAAAACACCCACTGCGCAATGCAGTGGGTGCTCAATGTCAAACTCGGAAGTCTTACTTGGCTTGTCGGCGGCGTCGAATCAACGCGACGGCACCCAAGCCGAGGGCGGCCATTGAGGCCGGCTCGGGAACACACGTTGTGCCCGTGATGTAGACCTTTTCGCCGGCGTGGGGGCCATTCTTGCGATGGACATCTTCGCCCAAGCGCACATAGAACCCGTACTGCTTGTTCGTCACATTGTTCAGCTGATTGTAGGTGAACGTCTTGGATTCTGTCGGATCAATGCGTTGGCTATTCTGATAGCTAACCGTCCAACCGGAAATCCCGCCGGAACCGGCATTATTGTTGTTGGTCGACCAAGCACCGCTTGCGCTGTTGGAAGCCGAGATGTCCGTGTTCGAAAGCACCCAGAAACCGATAATGTACTGGATTTCGTAAGTGACACCCGCGTAGGCAACGGTCGGCGAACCGGTAAGGCCAACATTGTAGGACAGACCCGAGTTATTTACGGAGATGTCCAGAAGCGATCCAACGTTGGTGAACGATGATCGGGACTGCGCGTGCGCACCTGCGACCGCAGCGAGAAGTAAAGCAACAGATAAAGTTCTCATAACAAAAGTGCTGGTCCTTACGGAACCTAGCTCATTATAATGCGGTTACCACCCCTTTCAGGCCGTTTTGTAGCCTAGATTACAAAAACCTAGTAGTTTTCGCACTCCGTTACCGGTTAGTCCATGATCTGGACCATTTCGTAGGCTTCGACCAAGTCTCCTTCTTTGAAGTCCGTCCAGCCATCAAACTGAATACCGCACTCCTGCCCCGCCGTCATCTCGCGAACATCCGCCTTGATATGCTTCAAGGAGTCAATCTTGCCGGTGTAAACAAATTCGCTTCCACGACGCACTCGGCATGCCGCTCCACGGCGAATCATGCCATCCGTAACATACGAACCCGCAACAAATCCAGCCTTCGTGAGCTTGAAGACCATCCTGACCTCCGCCGTACCCAACGAGTGCTCCTCAAACTTCGGTGCCAGCATGCCCTTGACCGCCGCTTCGATGTCTTCGATCAATTCATAGATCACGTTATAAGATCGAATCTCGACCTTCGCACGCTCGGCCTCTTGCTTTGTCTTCGCATCTACCTTGGTGTTGAAACCCACGATGATGCCCCCAGCCGCACTAGCCAACAGGACGTCGGACTCCGTAGGCTGACCCACGCCGGCGTAGATCACCTTGACCTCAACTTCGTCGTTCTGAACTTTCTCCAGCAGGCCGCGAACAGCTTCTACCGACCCTTGAACATCGGCCTTGACGATTAAGTTGAGGTTCTTGACCTCTTCCTCGTCCATTTGTCGGCGAAGGTCGCCCAAGCTGATCTTGCGCTTGGTTGTAACGAGGGACTTTGCCCGTGCCTCCATCGCCCGTTGCTCACCAAGGGAGCGTGCCTGCTTTTCGTTTTCCGCAAACTCAACTTTGTCGCCGGCCCCCGGGACCTCGTTCAAGCCGAGTACCTCAACTGGCACGCTCGGTCCCGCCTCTTTGATACTCGCACCCGTGTAATCGGTCATGGCCTTGATCTTGCCAAAGGCCGATCCGACGACGATCGAATCGCTGATGTGCAGGGTCCCTTCTTGGACCAGAATTGTCCCGACCGGGCCTCGGCCTTTGTCCAGCTTGGCCTCAATCACCACGCCCCGAAACTCTCCGCGCGGATCGGCCTTCAGGTCGAGCAACTCGGCTTCCAAGAGGATACGTTCGAGGAGGCCAGAAATGCCCTCGCCGGTTAGAGCCGATACGTTAACGCTACCCACCTGTCCTCCGTAAGCCTCCACCACGACCTCCTGTGCCATGAGCATCTGCATGACCTTATCGGGGTTCGCGCTCGGCTTATCAATCTTGTTGATCGCGACGATCATCGGCACTCCGGCGGCCTTGATGTGACCAATGGCTTCGAGAGACTGTGGCATGAGTCCGTCATCGGCCGCGACGACCAAAATCGCGATGTCCGTGACCTGAGCACCGCGAGCTCGCATTGCCGTAAACGCCGCGTGACCAGGGGTATCCAAAAAGGTGATCTTCCCTTCCGGCAACTCCACCTGATACGCACCAATATGCTGGGTAATGCCGCCGTGCTCTCGATCCACGACGCGGGTCTTGCGAATCGTATCAAGCAATGAAGTCTTACCGTGATCAACGTGTCCCATGATGGTAACCACCGGTGGACGATGCTGTGCGCCGCCAACTGGCTTCACTGCCGCCGTAGTCGCAATGGGCTTGACCGCGGGCTTGGCCTCAGCCACGTGCCACTTAATGCTGTAACCATAGCCACTGGCCAGTTTCTCGGCCATTTCTGGCGCAAGCGAAGTCGTTAGCGTCGCCGGCGTCCTATGCTTCATCATGAGTTCCTTGATAAGGTCCTGCGGCTGTTTACCAAGGGCCGCCCCGATGTCGCGAACATTGGCCCCAGGGGCGAGGATGAGCACTTTCTGCCCTCGCTGCTCCCCTAATGATTCTTTAATGATGCTCAGTTCGTCGGGCTCGGCCAAGAACTCATCACCATCGAACAGGACTCCGAGTTCATTGAGAACCGAAGTCACTTGACCGGGGGTGATGTCGAACTCTTTGGCGATGGTGGCGATGCTATTGGATGACATAGTTTCTAATTTCATGGATGCGGGCTGGGGTTAGAGCAGTGCGCAGGGCATGCGGTAGCCGCTTCACGGCCCTCGCGATGCACCCAGAGTGATGGCAAATGTAAGCGCTACGCCCCTCGGTTTCTCGGGCGCGCACCCGAATAAAGGAACTTTGCTCGTCCCTCTTACGGCATGCGATGCAGGTTCGAAGTGGCACGCTGTGTCATGCCTCCCCGCCTGCCGGCGCGGCTTTCGGTTGAGCAACCCCGCCTTCGGCGGCGGCTTGCGCTTCGCTACGAATATCAATCTTCCAGTCGGTTAACTTGGCGGCGAGCCGAACATTCTGCCCACCCTTGCCAATCGCGAGGCTAAGTTGCATGTCAGGAACGATCACGTAGGCACTGCGCTCCTCTTCGTTCAACTTGATCGAGTTCACCTTTGCCGGGCTCAGGGCATTGATGATGTAAGTCTTAGCGTCCTCACTGTAGGGCACGATATCAATCTTCTCGTCGAAGAGTTCGTCCACGATCGCCTGCACGCGGCTACCGCGTGGTCCCACGCAGGCGCCAACCGCATCAATACGTTCGTCAGTGGTGCTGACCGAGACCTTACTTCGCTGCCCCGGCTCTCGGGCAACACTCTTAATCTCAATCAGCCCTTCCTTGATTTCCGGAACTTCAAGGTCGAATAGCTTTCGAAGAAGGTTCGGGTGAGTGCGGCTGACAATAACCTCAAGTCCGCGGCGACCATCTTCAACGCGAAGGACGTACACCTTTAGCGTATCGTTAATGCGATACGGTTCGGTCGGCACTTGCTCCCATCGAGGAAGCTTCGCCTCGACCTTCTCAACTTGAATGAAAACATTCTGCTCCTCGCGACGAACGACCGTGCCAGTCACGATATCATGCTGCTTCTCGGCAAATACCCCGGTAACCCGGCGGTGTTCAGCCTCGCGCATCTTTTGCGTGAGCACCTGCTTGAACGTCTGAGCCGCAATACGACCGAACAGTTCTGGGTTCACCTTAACCGGCACAAAACTGCCGATTTCCGCATCAGGCTGAGTCTTACGCGCCGTCACGACGTCAACGTGCAAGGCGTGATTCATCACCTCGCCCACGACTTCCTTCATCACGAACATGTTGGTCAGCTTCTCACGGTCCATCTTGACCTCGACCGCGACCTCATTCGGCACACCAATGTACTTCTTGTAGGCGACGGCCAGCGATTCTTCGAGCTCAAAGAACAATTCCTCGACCGGGATATCCCGCTCAATGGCGATCTGATTAAGCTGTTGAACCATATCCGTAGCCATAATTTTTTCTTCCCCTTAAACAACGAAGGATGGCAAAGCGCCACCCGTCATCGGTTTCGCGAGATTTTTGTCATTCTACCTCTTTAGGTCATGAAGTCTCTAGTCCGGTGGTCCGTGCTCGCTTACGTTGCGTGCCACAATCCGCTCATGGAAGCCCATTCTTATCGCCTTTTTGTGCGGGGGATTG
Source organism: Fimbriimonadaceae bacterium (assembly GCA_020850835.1). GTDB lineage: Bacteria > Armatimonadota > Fimbriimonadia > Fimbriimonadales > Fimbriimonadaceae > JAFLBD01. Next base: position 4,281 of record JADZDX010000069.1, on the reverse strand, counting down.
AGTTTTACGCCTATCATGGCTGTTCCCCAGAAGAACAGGAGATTGGCCACCGATACACGATGGATCTTGATTTGCGAGTGGCTGGGGATGGAAACCACCGCGATGAACTGGATGCAACGATCGACTACGGCACCTTGGCGGCGTTGGCAAGCTCGGTTGCAACCAAAGACAAGCACCGCCTCATGGAGTTTGTCGCCCAGCGTATTGCCGATGCGATCCTTCTCAGCGACGAACGCGTGCGGGTTTGTACGGTAACCCTCGCTAAAGTCAAACCCCCCATCCCCATGATCGCCGCAGATGCCGGCGTGAGCGTGACGGTGAATCGGTAGGTCCGAAGTCGGAGTTCCGATTTTTGAGTTTGGCGCTTGCGCAGCGGGATGACCATTGCGCTATGACTTAGGACTCCCTGGAGATCCGGCGAACTCAAAACTCCGAACTCCAAGTACAATTGAACTTGTGCCGGACGATAGACGCGTGACCTATGACCCGCTCATCGAACTGATGAGCCGATTCGAGGGCGTGCGCATTTCCAACGACTCCGAAGATGCATTTGCCGCCCTTAGTGTCGAAGACCGGCTGAAGAAGCATATCGTTGACGGCATCAAGAAGAATCTGGACTCACACATTCAGGATGCTCTCAAGACCTACGAACCCCTAGCCATCATCAATGAGATCTTGCTTGACGGCATGAAGACCGTGGGCGAGCTCTTCGGTGCGGGCAAGATGCAATTGCCCTTCGTGCTCCAAAGCGCCGAGGTCATGAAAGCCGCCGTATCTCAACTTGAACCTCTCATGGAGAAAGTAGAGGGTTCCGAAAAGGGCTCTATTCTCCTGGCAACCGTTGCCGGGGACGTTCACGACATCGGCAAGAACCTCGTGGACATCATTCTCTCGAACAATGGTTACCGGGTCGTAAACATCGGCATCAAGCAACCGATCAACAATATCCTTGACCAGTGCTCAGCTAATCAGTGCCAAGTCATCGGGATGAGTGGCCTGCTCGTCAAGAGCACGGTCATCATGAAGGACAACCTGCTCGAAATGAATGAGCGCGGCCTCGCCAAGATTCCCGTCATTCTCGGGGGCGCCGCCCTAACCCGCGGCTATGTCGAGGACGACCTACGCGACCTATACGAAGGCCAAGTCCACTACGCGCAAGACGCGTTTGAGGGCCTGCGCCTTATGGAGCAAATCGGCACCGGTGAACCCATCACGATCGAACCTCGTGGGGAGCGAGTCAAGAGTCATCGCACCGATGGCCTTGACCCGGAACTCTACATTTTTGATGGAACCAAGAGCGACGTGGAGCCCGCTGAAATCATCCCCGCCCTGCCCTTCTATGGTTCGCGAACCCGCGAAAAGTTCGATATTTTCGAAATCTACAAATACATCAACCTCACCGCCTTGTGGCGAGGCCAGTGGCAATTCAAGCGGCCCGATGGGATGGACAATCCCGGCTTTAACGACTACCTAGAACAAGAAGCGCGCCCGGTCTTCGAGCGGATGCAGCGCGAACTTGCCAACATCCTCTCACCGCGAGTCGCTTGGGGCTATTTCTGGGCTCAAGGGGATGGCAATGACCTGATCATATTCGAAGAAGATCAGAAGACCGAGCGATTGCGGTTCACCTTCCCGCGCCAGAGAGAGGGCCGGCGGCAATGCCTAGCCGACTTTTTCCGCCCCATCGGCAGCCAAGAGATGGATGTGGTCGGATTCAGCATTGTAACCGTGGGCTCGGAGGTCGCTCAACTAGAACGAGCCATGTTCGAGAAAGGCGACTTTCAGGACTATTTGTTCACCCATGGAATGGGCGTGGAGTCCGCCGAAGCCCTCGCCGAATACTGGCACAAGCTCATGCGTTCCGAACTCGGGTTTGGTCACGCCGACCCCCCCGATATCAAGGGACTCTTCGGCGTTAAGTACCAAGGAGCCCGGTACTCGTTCGGATATCCCGCTTGCCCCAACATCGAAGACCAAGCCAAACTCTTCGAACTTCTAGAGCCCAACCGAATCGGTATTGAACTCAGCGAAGAATTTATGCTGGTGCCCGAGCAGAGCACCAGCGCTATTGTCATCCATCACCCGGCGGCGAAGTACTTTAATATTCGATAGTTCTGGCGGCTTGAAGTTAGTAATCAGCCATCAGCCCTAACCTACCGAATCTCCATCCCAACGCCAACCGCATACTCGCCAACTTCACCCCGGCGGATCTTGACCTTCACGATGCCATTAGCCGGCACATTGGCTGTCTTGGGGCCGGTTGCGCCGCCGCTGTTCGAGTAGTCGAACCGCAATCTCAACGAATTATGGGCCTCGGTTCCCTCAAGATTCAGAATCGCTTGTACGGGTTGGCAGTTGACCGTCATGGTAGCTTCACTTCCGACCTTTCCGGTCTCAGGTGAGATGACCGTCTCGAAGCCAACTGGATCCGTGCTCATCTTCGTGCTACCAATGACTCGGCCACCCGGGCTGACCACGTTGATTGCCGGGTTCTTCATCCCATGTACGCCGGCGAAGCGACCAAAGGTGCGAACAACTTCGCCACCTTTGCGCACTTCAAACATGCACTGGGCGCCGCTCGCCTTCGTGCCTTCGACGATCTGCAACTGCGAACCCTTGGGCCACCGACCATTGAACTCCAAGATCGGTGTATTCGAGCCCATGACAGGTAGCACAACCGCCTTGCCGCCCGAAAATTTGATGCCCTCAAGTTGCCCGCTGAACCTAGTCAATCCAGTCGTTGATTCGATAAACTTGACCGGAGTTAGCCCGTTGAAAGCCACCTCGCTACCCTCAATCGGCATGATCGCGGGGGGAGTCGAGTCCGTAGGGCCAGGCGCTCGCAGCGGCGGATTACCGACCTTCACGAAGAAGCTGTAACCGTAGTCAATCAATATGCCCAGAAGCGGTTCACCCTTTGAGTTCTTGATCACAACCGAGGTGTCCTTCCCTTTGGGAATCGTGACCTCGCCCTTTGGCTCGAGAACAGTCTTGAAGGAACTGTAATCAACTAATAGCGGGCCGTTGTACGGATTGCGAACAACATATTCTTCATCGTCGCTTGGCGTCACCCGGAACCGAGAAGTCCCCTTCGGTAAGCTGCCTTGATCGTCCATGGGTTCTCCACCACCTCCAGGCGTCGTTACCGGTTCCGGTACACACTTGCAGATCGTCTCCGGCTTTTCGCTCAACGGTTCGTTGCTGGGGATCTGGTACGTCGCAACGATGGTATCGCTCGGCCCAGCCACGACCCGGCTCTCGCCGAGTAGCTTCAAGCCACCATTCGGTAGAACTCCGGCCTTTCCGAGTCCGGTACCCCAGCTGTTGGCGTAGTAATCGTGCTCTTTAACCTGCGCCACTACATGAACTTCGTATTGATAGAAGCCATAAATACGGGTGGTCTTAGTGCAACAGACGGTGTTGAAGTGCTCAACTTCGATATTCACCGTGCCGGTTTGGGAAGCCCCAATTGCCGCTGAGATACTGTTCTCAATTGACTTTGTTTCCGAGGTCGTCTTGCTGGCGGTGGCACTACCGCCAAGACTCAAGACTCCAATCTCAATCCCCGCTTCGGCGCTTACTTCCAAGCAATGCTCGATCGCGGACTCGGTTGCGACGGAGGTTGAAACGGTGTCCTCCGTGCTTCGAGATGAATCCAGCGTCACCAGGTGCTTGTCGGTGCATTTGGTATAGCAACCACCCTCAATGCACTCCGCTGCGTGAGTGTGTTTGCCGCCTTTGCATTTCCAATGGCACACTTGGACGGCGCCAATGCTAGTTTTGCCATTGGCAACCGTGTAGATGGCCCACTCTAGCCAACGAAGGCTCATTCGATATCCGCCCGTGACCGTTGAATCAGCAACACACTTGGCTTTGGCGGCACTCGTGTCCAAAAGGGTCTGCCCGTGGCCATTAAGCGTGGCGCCTTTCGGCACCGTCAGCCCTTGCCCATGGACTATGGTCAGTAAGCCAAGCACTAGGCCCAGGCTAGCAATTTTCTTCATTTTGTCCTCCGATCCGCATTGATACGGTTACTGTAAGACTACAGGAAAAATACGGTGCCGGGACTAATCTCTCAAAAGAATGTGAAGTTTTTCGATGATCTTTCAAAGTCCCACGAGACAGGCTAGCAGGCTTTTCCTCCATAATGACCAGCGATGGACGACTCCCCCAAGTACAAGCGCGTGCTCCTCAAAATCAGCGGCGAAATGCTCGCCGGAGAAGCCGGATTTGGGCTAGATGCAACCACCCTCAACATGATTGCGGGCGAAATCGTTGCTG
>JADZDX010000068.1 GCA_020850835.1 Fimbriimonadaceae bacterium | reverse complement strand
GGGATAAATTAACTTTTGAGGGGCTGGTGGAGACGATACAACTTCAAACGCGGCAATACGCAAAGCGCCAACGCGCTTGGATGCGATCTGAACCCAACCTTGTGCAATTCAACCGGGCCAATTGCGGTCCCGCATCCAATACGGATGTTGAAACGACCCTAAAAAGAATCAACGAACTAACTAATCAAGGGTGATAGTAAATGGCTAAGAGCATAAATTTGCAAGACATGTTTCTGAATCAAGTCCGAAAGGAAGGGATCGGCGTCACGATCTACCTTATGGGCGGTGTTCAGCTTCGCGGTCAAGTCCGTGGTTTTGACGCATTCACAGTCATGTTGGACACTCCGGGCAAGCCGACGCAATTGGTGTACAAGCACGCAGTCACCAGTATCGTGCCCGCACGTCCAATCGGATCCAATCGCTCACCTGAAGACGGCGATGGCCCGATTGACCCTGAATGACCCGCTTCTGGAAGCTCCACGGGCTCGGAAACGACTTCATTTTCACTGACCCTGGCGCGGAACCTACGCCTGAGTTCATCAGGCTCATCTGTCACAGGGTTGAAGGCGTGGGTTCTGACGGCTTCATTGTTGTTGAGGCGCTTGAGCCCGGCATCGCAACAATGCGAATGTGGAACCCCGATGGGTCCGAATCAGGCATGTGCGGCAATGGGCTACGTTGCGCTGCCCGGTACTTACGACATGTTGGCTTTTCAGAGCCAGAGTGGAGCATTCAACTTGGAGGAGGATCATATCGGGTGAAAGGTGCCGGCCCCTACACCGTGGAAATGGGGACGGCCAAGACTCTATGGGATCAACGAGAGTACGAGGTGGGCAACCAAACCCTAAGGGGATCGGCAATAGATGTCGGTAACCCTCACTTGGTTTTCTTTGTTGAGGGAGAACTGGAGCCCTACCTTGCGTACGGGCCCGAACTAGAAACCCACCCGGACTTCCCCAATCGAACGAATGTTCACTTTGCCAGGGAAGATGCCGACGGTATTCACATGGTAACTTGGGAACGCGGGGCCGGGGCTACGCATGCCTGCGGATCGGGTGCTTGCTCGGTAGCCGTCGCTCGGGGCGGTGCCGATCATCTTGTTCACTTGCCTGGGGGCGACCTACGCATATCTAATGTCGGTGGGTTCATCACGATGACGGGTCCAGCAGAACTGGTTTTCGAGGGTGAATGGCCCGACTAGCGAGGCATACTCGCAAGGGACTGTGTCAGCTGAGCTAGTTGGGCTTGCGATCGTTGCATCGCCGCCTCCATCGCCGCGAATCGGTTGCGAAGTTCTATTGTGCGCGCATCCGCCCTCTCAACAATGCGATTAATTTGACTATCAAGATCGGCTATTTGGTCATCCAACGTCTTGTTTGTGGTCACAAACAGCCCGTCCTGAAAATTCGTGAAGGTGTCGAGGGCGTTAAAGATCATCCCACCCATGCCTTGATTGTAGGTAACGGTGCCCGCATCCCCTAAGGTAGAACCGGTGTACTCAACTTGAAGGCCCTCGGTATTGGCATTCCCAACGTTGCCGAGTAGGAAACGTCCCGACCCAGTTGCGGCTTCGCCGTTGATCGTGCCTTGAACATCTACGCCGGATACATGGACTGCCGTCGTGCCAATGCCAGTTGAAGTTTCCGTCGCCGCAGCGGAACTCGTAACCGTGAAGTCCGTCGCTACACCATAACGCTTACTCGTGATGGAAAGCTTTCCGTCTACAACGCTCGCTTCAACAAGGTCGCGGAGGCGCGTATCGGAGTTTATAAGGCTGACAACCTGCTCTTGGGTAGTGCCAGCGGCAACGACCAGGGCAACGCCATTCGAGCCAAAGGCTGTACCCGCAAAGCTGAGAACTTCCTCCGCCCCGGTGGCTCCGGTCTGGGCAATTGCGGCCGTGTTACTTGATTGAGTCGCGAGTTGGGTTATTGAAACAGCATAAGTACCTGGCTTCGCCTTACTGGAGCCGGAGACGTAGTTGAGCGCGCTTGATGATGTGGTGCCGGTCGCGCGCAAAAGATTGGCGACCCCCGTAGGGTTTGTTTCAATAGCTGTCCGAAGCGCCGTGTCATCCACGGCAAGGTTGCCACTGTCATCCAAAGAGAATCCGATCTGAGTTAGATTACTTATGGATGTGGTCAGCCCACCCACCGAGTTAAACAGTGTTGAATTGAGTAGTCCCGAAACCTGGGAAGCGACGCTATCACCAAAGAGGATCCCAGTGCCATAAGTCTCTGCGTCAAATGAGCTGTTGTCTCGTATGAACTGATTGATTCGATTGTAAGCTGTGACTAGCCCCTTGGCAGTGCTCATCACACTGTCGGTATCTCGTTCCACCGTCAGGTTGATTGTCTTCGTAGGATCAGCAGCCTTCAGGGTGATCGTCGCTCCGGGCATTACGTTCGAAAGAGTGTTTGAGGACGAGGTTAGAGCAATCCCGTCAAGCACGTACTGAGCGTCTTGGGCCGCGACCAGTTGGGTAACAGTCTGTTCGCTCAAGCTCGTAGAGGCGGTACCCGAGGAGAATCCGAGCTCCGTAAGGACTGGCGAATCGAGCGAAGTATCGCTGAGGATTTCGATGCGATTGCCGTTGATCCTGGCCTCGACGCCTCTCAACGCCGATAGCTTGGCAACGAAGCTGTCCGCGGTATCGACCGAAAAGTCCACGGTCACAGATTGCCCAGCAATCTCCAGAGTCTGCGGACCAGGTGAATAGCCCAGGACATCCGACAGAGGTTGATCGGTCGCACTCAGAACGGCTGAAGTTTGGCTGGGCAAGTCACCAGTGAATGCGGGCAAAGACACCAGTCCGAGACGTGCCAATACGCCATCTCGTGCTGAGAGCGGCCCCTGAACATTCAGATCGGTCAAAGAAAGCTGATGCGATGCGCCTGATTGCTTTGAAGCCAACGTGAGGTACGCATTTCCGGCACCTCCGTCCACAAGACTAGCGGTCGCGTCCGCCCCTGACTCGTTGATCTTCGCTGCAATCGTTTGGAGCGTATCGGTTGCCGTTACCGAAATCGTTGACTCACCAATTTTGAATTGACCGCTTAGCCCAAGAGCTTGGCTGGAGTTCTGCTGAGCCGTTGAAGAAACCCTGTGCGCGGTAGCCAACTGATTGACTTTCAGTTCTCGGATCCCGATGCTTGCACTAGTCGAAGCGGTAATCGAGGCTAAGTCGGTATTCGAGCTCGTAGCCTTCATCACCTCAAAGGCGCCAGGATTGTTGAAAGTACTGACAGCCGTACCAAGCCCTACCAAAAGGCCCTTAAACGTGTCGTAAGCCGTCTTTCGGGTCTGGAGCATGGCTTGCTGGGCCTGCAAGCGGGCGATCGGCCGCCGCTCCATTGCCGCCAACTGCGTAATCAACGAAGCCGTATCAATGCCACTGCTCAAGCCACTAAAGCTAATTCCCGCACTATTTCCAAGCGCCATGATTCCCTTATTCCCTATTTCGGCAGCTTTGCCGGGTAACCCTAGGCCGCTTGGTCGCCGCTTGCGAACAGTTCCATCGCTGCATGAACCTTTTCCTTGGCTTGAGACCAAGCTTCCTCAAGAAGTTCGGCATCAAGGCTGAGTGAATCCCAGACCGGCAATGAGAGATCGAGCATGTCTAGATTGAAAGCTTGATCGCGCTCCACGAGGTCGCCAATACGATCCGCGCAGTGCACGACGGCAACCAGTGGGTCAAGCTCAGCCTCAAAAGGTCCCTCGTGGCTGTTAATCAATGAAACAAGATCTTCAGGCAAGCCCCATTTCGCAAGAATCTCGCCGCCGACTTCGGAATGGTTTAGCCCGAGTCTTTCATTCTCGATGTCAACCACTCGCCGGCCGGTATTGTAGGCCTCGCAAAGGAGAGCCGAGTAGCTCCGAGACAGGACGCTCAAGATGAACAAGCATCCTATATTCTGAAGGAGGCCGGCCACAAACACAAAGTCCATTTCCTTTGCCCCTAGCCGCTTTTTGCGCCCAATGTGTTGGGCGGCGCTGGCCGTAGCAAAGGCATGCCGCCATAACTTCATTTGAAGTTCTTGGTGCTTCTCGCCGGATGATCCGAAGTTAGAAAGCAAACTCGTGGAGAGTACGATGCTCCTCACCTGCTGAAAGCCGAGAATAACAACGGCCTGATTGACGCTGGCGACTTTGCCGCCCAGCCCAAAATATGACGAGTTAACGACACGCAGTAGACGACTGGAGATTGCTTGATCCGACTTGATCAAGTTCTCAATTTCGGCAACGCTGCCACTATTTGAATCTTCCGTGAGTTGGAGAATTCGGACGAGCACGTTCGGCAAGGCAGGCAATTGACCTACCGCTCCTTTCAATGCGTCCCGAACCATCTGTTGATTTAGCTGAAGCGACATCCTCTTGTTCTTTATTTCCTTTTCGGTCAATTTCGCGTCGAAAATCATGCTTCCCGACGGGTCACGTGAAGAATCTTGGCAAAGTTCATTGCCATCTTAAGGTCAATAATTACTAGGACTCTCAAATCTTACAAGTTCAACAGGCGTGACTTTTGGTGGAAAAGTAGACCAAACGGGATTTTTCTTTCGTCTAAAATCTTAGAGTCCGGCACAGAATCGGGCCGCAAGGTGTTTCACTTCTCATGCTTCGAACTAGCCTTACAACGCTTATAGGATTCGCGTCTGCTGCCTCGATGGCCGCCACGCTCACCATTCAGTCACCGTCACCGAACGACTTTTTAGGTAAGAACAGCACCCTCCGATTCTTGATCACAAACGCTACGGTGCAACACCGGGTTCAAATTCGAGTGACCAATATTGCGAACCCGCTCATTTCATTCACGTTCCAGAATATTTTCAACCCAGATAGCGATCAACGCATCAACGGAACGATCAATCTAAGTTTTAATCAGACGACACCCGAAGGTTTGTACAACGCGGTGGTTCAGGTCACGGTCCCTTCGGGAAGCATCCCCGATCAGCCAATCAATAATCTGACCATTGACGTCAACGACCCCAAGTTCCTGGATAGCAACCCCGTAACAGGATCGTTCGTTCGCGGCATCGTCCCCATCTTCCTTGAGATTCAGGAAGGCAATGTTGACCTTTGGAAAGTCCAGGTGAACGGCCAAGATATCCCGAACAATTCGGACTCAACGAACACGGTCAACGTGCCCTGGGACACCACCGCAATACAGACCGATGGTCCTCAATCCATTTCAATCAATGTAAAGGACAAAGCTCTTAACGAAGCGAACAAGTCCATCAACGTGACCCTTGATCGCGTTACCCCGGCGATTCAAGTCATCTCACCGACCGGGTCAACGGTGCGCCCGAATTCGACAATCCCGGTAGTTGTCCGCATAAACGACCAATTCAACGGGAGCGTCAGCGCAAATGCAATTCAAGTGATGGCGCGGCGCATGGACGGCACATTGATTCAGCGGGTGACCCGAATGATGGCCAGCAACACCGGCACGACATTAGTCTGGACGGGTAGGATTCGGAAGACGGCTGTGCTGCCGTCTCAGTTCAAGTTGGTTGTCACCGCCGTGGACAGGGCTGGTAATCCTGCTGTGTCCCAAGAAGTTGTGATCAATCGACTCTGACCTGATCGTAAAGGCTGAATCTATGGAGTTCAAATCGGTTCGCATCTTCGCTTGCGCTTTCTGTCTCTCGGTTGTTGGAGCCATTCAAGCCCAAGTCCCCGACCTGCTCACGGCCTTTGAGGCCACGGGCCGGAACCTGGGTCTTGGGAGTGGCATTGGGGCAACCTCGTCCAATCCCGCCTCTACGGTCAACAACCCGGCTGGCTTGGGATACGCCAATCGGGCTGCTTTTTCGGTCACATTGCGCAACTTGACGGGATCCAAGTCAAAGTGGTCGCGGAACTACCTGAATCCTGATGTTTCAACGGACGGCGTCTCTGGTAATAGAAGCGTTACCCAAGTCGGACTCATCCGCCCGCTTCGAGGTAATTCCGCAATTGGCCTCAACTACAGCGTAGCCGGATTCATCAAAGATCAAGTTACGGGAACCGGCCTGTTAGATGGCGGAACCATCCTGAATAACTACCAAGAAGAGCTTCGGCTTAAGACGGATCTGTTTACCGTCTCTTGGGGACAAGCCACCCGAGACTATAAGCGCTCATTTGGCGTCGGGGTCGTGTTCGCGTCGCACAACACGCGAGATTGGCAACAGTATCAACTCTTTGACAACAACAGCACGCCCAACGATACCGGCGATGATACATTTCTTGCTAATGTCTCCCTCTCGAATTCCGGAACCCAAAGCGGGATTGGTGTGGTGGCTGGCTTGCAGTTCAACCCGAATGCAGACTTTAGCTATGGCCTCAGCGTAAGATCACCAATAGCCCTCAGCGGTGGAAGCGAAGTCAAGGACTACTACAAGCGAATCCCAGGCAAGGCTAGCTTCGCTGTTGCCAAGCGCATGCAAACGGCAAAGCGCTCCGATGACTTCATTCTTCTCGGCGGGCAATTAGATTGGTACTTTGGAGGTAGCAACACTGCCCTCGTAAATCGTGACAGTAGCCAAATCGGCCTCGGCGTAGGCGCAGAGTATAACTACCGTCTGAGGGGGGCATACGTGCCTATTCGCATGGGTTTCCGCAACATCGGAAAAGGAGGAGATGGATTCAGTTCCTTCAGCGCCTTCACCTTCGGTTTCGGCTACAATCCTGACCAGCAGAATTTTGGAATTGATGTGGACTTCGGCTCCAACTCTCGTGGTGGAACGGATATGTCCCTTATGATGAGCTACCGATTCAAGTAAGGAATTAGGCACTAATGAAGTTTTCAAGGACGATCTTTGTATTGCTCGCGGTCGCCGCGACAGCACTATCCTTCGCGCAGGCTTGGTCTGACGCCTACGAGGCGGGAGTCAAGAATGTGAAGGATGGCCTTTGGGCTGAGGCCAGAGCCGACTTTCTGCGAGCCGTTGCCCTTCGAGCGAACGACCAGTCTTCGCCAACGCGACTGCCTGGCCCCGCGACAGAGCAACGGGTATGGCGAAATGGCTCTCCTTACTCGGCCAATTTTGCTGCGGCCTATTGCGGCTTCAAGGCTGCCTCTGCAATGCAGAATGATGCAACAAGGACCGCTCTCTTGCGCCAAGTTGCCAGTGAATGGGAAGCTCTCATCACCAAGGAGCAGCATAGCCGCGAAACTTATTACTATCTGGCCCAGGCCTATGCGAGCCTCCGAGAAGTCGGGAAGCAGCGTAGCCTTGAGGATAGTTTCTCAACCAATCAAGATAAATTGACTTGGAAGATTGATCCTGATCTGCTAACGCCGGAGGATCGGGCTGCCATCGCTCAGCTTGGCGGCGGTCCGACGGGCGCAACAGAGGCAGGAGCGCAAACGGCCGCAGGAAACAACCAGGGAACGGTGGTCGCGCCGACTGCGCTTCGAATGGACAAGTACGCCCTTCTCATTGGAAACTCGGAAGGACGGCTTGATAACCTGAAAGTTCCATTTGCTGCAAGCGATGCGTTGTTACTGCGCGAGAAGCTTGTCACCTTCTGCGGCTATCGGGAAGACAATATTGATATCGTTCAGAACGCAACCGCTTCGCAGATGCGAGCTTCTGCCCAAGCGCTGGCAGATCGGGTTGAAGTGGGGGCTACCGTGTTTATCTACTTCTCGGGAGCTGGCGTTAACCTGGATGGTAAAGATTACATGACGGGTATTGACTCATCAGTCCTTACGGAAAGCTCTACCATGCTTGCCAAGAGCGACCTTTACAAGTTGTTTATGGCTAAGGGGTGTAAGATTTTCGCGTTCTTTCAGGCTAATCGGCCAACCGTAGCGGGGCGATACTTCGGTATGGAGACCCCGATGGTGGGAGCTATTGCCCAAACACAGGCAACTCTGCCAAACCAAAATGTGAATGGAATTGTTCGCGCTGGTGGCCAGGTTGGCTTGTTCACGGATGCCATTGCCGGCGTCATGAGTGAGTTTCGCTCTAATCAAGTGCCCATCATGGAGTTTGGTTGGCGCGTCTTCAATTGGATGCGCGGTGGTCGTGGTGGTGAGTCAGGCGCAGGTAGTGTTCAGACCATGACTTTACCGGTCATCGTCAACATGAAAGAAGACGAGCGCTTCTAGGCTCCGGCTCGTGCTTTCGATTACCTTCATCACTCTGTTTCCAGAGATGGTGTTGCCAGCAGCCCGTCACAGCATACTAGCCCGGGCCGAAGGAGCTGATCTCGTTCAGTTTGCCGCGGTAAACCCGCGAGACTTTGCAACAGATAGCCATCATACAGTGGATGATTCGCCGTTCGGCGGCGGACCGGGCATGGTTATGCGGCCGGATGTCGTCTCGGCGGCGATTGATTCGGTCAGGGAACCTTCCAGTAAGGTCATAATTTTTGAACCCTGGGGTCAGAGACTTACCCAATCAGTCGCGAAGGATCTTGCCACCGAAGAAAGCCTGATTCTGGTCTGCGGCCACTATGAGGGAATCGACAACCGCGTCCATGAGAAGTACAGCGCAATGACAATCAGCGTTGGTGACTATGTACTCACCGGCGGAGAACTTCCCGCCCTAATCATCGCCGACTCAGTCACTCGCCTGCTGTCTGGCGCGCTTGGCGATGCTGAGAGCCTTGAGTCAGATTCCCATAGCGATGGACTCCTGAGCTACCCCCAATACACCCGCCCCTGGGATTGGGAAGGGAGAACCCCGCCCGAAGTTCTCCGATCCGGAAATCATGCAGAGATTGCAAGGTGGCGTAGGCAAGTTAGCCTGCGAATGACCCGTGAGCGCCGACCAGACCTATTCGCCACCGCCCAACTAGATGAGAGCGATCTTGATCTGCTATAATTGATTTTCGCGCCGGATGCCCTCGGCGTAGGATTCAGTATGAACAAGCACGCGATTTTAAAGAGTGTGGCCGAGAGCCACATGAAAGAAGGCCTCCCAGAGTTTCGCCCTGGCGATACCGTGAAGGTTCACCAGAAAGTCCGCGAAGGCGATAAGTTCCGTATCCAGCTCTTTGAGGGCCTAATCATCGCATGCCGAAATGGTGGCATTTCAGAAAGCATCGTGGTTCGAAAGATGAGCAACGGCGTGGGAGTAGAGCGCAGCTTCCCTCTTCATTCCCCCAATATTGACAAGATTGAGGTAGTACGACATGGTAAGGTTCGCCGAGCCAAGCTCTACTACCTACGTGATCTTGTAGGTAAGGCGGCCCGAATCAAAGAACGCCGCTCATAATGTTCTTCGACCCGAGCCTATTCCTTGCCCAGCAACCTAGCAAGGTTATGGAGACGGTGGACTGGCTAGCCAGGACACCACTCAGCCATATACTCCTCCTCGTAGCGGTTTGTACGGTCATTCGGATGGCCGTATTCCCTAAGTTGATGGGGACGCCACAGCACCAGCGCTACGGTGACTTCCGGGTCATCAAGTTCCTCAACGAATTCTGCGACGCCGTTGTCTACGCTGGCGTTATCGTTTTTCTCCTCATTCGTCCCTTTGCTGTCCAGACCTTCAATATCCCGTCCCAGTCCATGGAGAGCACACTCATGACGGGGGATTTCATTGTTGCAAATAAGTTCACCTACCGAGGCTCCGATCCTGTTGCCGGCGATATCGTTGTGTTCAGGCCCCCCGCTCGAGCCATGAGGCAAGACCCTACCAAGGTTCAGGACTACATCAAGCGATGCGTGGGCACCCCCGGGCAAATCATCGAGATTCGATCTGGAAATCTCTATCGTGATGGCAAGCTCGTTGATGAACCTTATGTGAAGCTCGGCCAATCGCGAGTGGATTTCAAGCTTGTTAACGACAAGGGCCGCATCATTCCATGCGTAATCTTCCCTGATGGAGGCATCAACACCCAGATGTCCGTGAACGAGTACCTTGAGGACCCCAACGACCTCGCCCGCCAGGAGTATTTGAAGAAGCTCCCAGCGGCTCCAATTCCAGCTGGCTTTTACCTAATGATGGGAGACAACCGGAATGCTTCGGACGACGGGCGATTCTGGGGCCTCGTACCTCGGAGAAGCGTCATTGCGAAGCCGATCTTCGTCTTCATGCCGTTCAGCCGAATTGGCACGATGCCCCGTTAGCTTCAGCTTCCGGTCTGACCGAAGTTCGCAATGACGATGTCAATGTCAGTGGCGTCAACTTCCCCACTACTGTCCACATCAGGATGTACCGGCAGGCCGAGCCCGTCAGTACCGAAGTACAGAATCGTCGCATCAATATCTGCGGCATCTACTTCTTCTGACCCATCTACGTCGCCATTGATGAGATTGAATGCAACGATGGCCGGGCTCTCCCAAAGGGTAATCGGTAACGTCTGCGAGAGGTGAGAACCCGTGCGTATCCGTACTCTTCGGCTAGCGGCAGCGGCAATCGGAACCGGATCAAAGCCAAACACCGCGAGATCAACGGGAACTCCTTGCGTGATTGGACCGGTCCAAGTCCACTCTGCTGGCCCTGAACCCGCAGCCGGCAATACGGAAATCGTAGCCATAAAGGGCCCGCTATTGGCAACATCGCCAAGGTTCGTGGTGCAATTCAGCCTAAAGGGCATTGGGGGGTGATTGACATGCTGAATATTGCGAAAGTGGACTTTCACATCATTGACCGGCAGCCCCGCCACAGTCCCGCTCGCCGTACCTGTGTCCATATCAATGAGATTCACAGCGTCGCCGCCGGTATGAGTACCGCGTACGTTCGCCACGCGTCCCAAGGTGGTGATCATGGCTGGCGGTGAACCGGCGAAGTTGGATCTTAGCGACCCAGTGACGGCAACATTGTTGACAGTTAGGTTCACTGAAACCGGACTTCCACCATTATCAAAACTACCGGAGATCACGTAACCGCCGGGCTGGGAGAAAACTTGATTGGTGGTCCAAGTCACCTGCTGTCCCGAAACGGCGCCAGACCAAACAATCGGCTGACTCGACGTGAATAGAGTTGTTATCGAGCTTATCGGAATGCTGAAGTTGGCACTCCCCGGCACTTTGGTTAATACGACTTCCTGCAGACCACCCGTGGAGGTATACGGCACCCAAGTGGTTACCACTCGGAACTCCATTGTGATATTCATGTCAGCTTGTGTATAAGGAGCGGGCAAGCCGGAACCCGCACCCCAAGCAAATCGGGAAGTGTTCAAGAACTGTTCGACCTGACCATGAGCAACGGCAGATACGCCAATCAATGACAAGACAATTAGCCTCATACATACATCTTAAACGAAGTTCCGATTAAGTGGGTAGACTTTTTTCATCTTCGGCTCGGGCTATCGTGGCTCGAGCAGGTTGGGGAAAGTCCGGTGAGATTCCGGCACTGTGCCGCAACGGTAATGCGATCATCGCGAGTCCGAATGCCCTCCGAAGTGTGTCGCGGAGCTCACGAGCATGAGCGGAAGTCTAGCGTCTTCCCACCCATTGCTTGCTCTCCGTGAGGAAGATTATGGAACGACGCGGATTCACGTTAATCGAGCTCCTGGTGGTGATCAGCATCATCACCACAATGGCAGCAATTTTGCTACCTACTTTCACTCAGGCGCGAAGTTCAGCACAACGCACCACCTGCCTTTCTCAGCTTCGACAGCTGGGGCAGGCATGGGCACTGTACGCCTCCGACAGTGATGACAATGTAGTCCCGTCGTATTACCCATCTGCAAGCTCGGAAGTTGCCTGGGATTTTACAGACGGCAGCCAGCCCGGTCTCCTCTTCCCCTATTGCAAAGAGAGTCGACTTTGGCGTTGCCCATCCTTCAAAGGTCGAACGTGGGGCCGACTCTACACGGGCTACAGCTACAATGCTTCCTACGTCGGTGGTGACTATTGGGCAAACAAGCGTCCCGCTTCACTGTCGGCCATCGCCAATCCCTCAGGCACGGCCCTATTTGCCGATGGCGGATACGGGCAGCCCGTTATGGGACAAAACTACCTCCGAGCCCCTTCCGACCCACTTTATATGGCCGGCACTGTCCATTTCCGGCATCTCGATAGTGCTTGCGTGACATGGACCGACCTTCATGCCACGATTCAGAACCAAATCTACCGCCGGATGACGCCGTCAACGGGTGCCCTGAGTGCGGATGACACCCTCTATGACTTGCAGTAGATTCCTCCCCACTCTCTTTCTTCCCTGCGCAGGTATCACAGCACCATTTGCGTCGTCGGTGATCAGCTACTCTAATCTTGGCGCTGGCATCTATGGAGTACCGAGTGCAGTCCTTGGTCCACCCACTCGTTGGGTAAAGGATACGATTTACGGCGGCCCGATGCAGAGGATTGCCCCGGGTATCGGCTATGCAACTTGGAATGTTTCCCCCGATAACCAGCCTCTCCTATGCACAATCAATCCGGGGGGCCAGATCACGGTCGAGTTTGATCCACCCATCACGAATCGCCGAGGGCCAGACTTTATCGTGTTCGGGAACGCTCTCGTTGCCTGTAGCGAACCCATCATGTTCGGGACTAACCCCGACTCCACTGTCGTGATCTCGGGAGCAGACTACGTTGAACCGATGAGTGTAAGCGTTAGCCAGGACGGCCTCACCTGGCAAACGTTCCCTCTCACTCCGTTCCAAGGAGCCGATGGCTATTGGCCAACGCAAGCCTTCGATGCATACGGGAGCCCTTCCGATTTCAACCGCCCCGTACCGCCTGACCTTGCTCGGGAGAGCCTCAACGGATTGAGTCTACGAAGCGCCATTGCTGCCTTCCGCGGCTCCGGGGGCGGAACCGCCTTTGATCTCAGTACAGTTCGCCAAAAGACAGCTCGCTTCATCCGAATCGATGGCAATGGAGGCGAACTGGATGCACTTGCCCGCGTCATCGACCCGACCCTATCAAAAACACTCAACCCATGAAATTCACAACGATCATCACGTTCCTACTTCCCTTCTCCGTTCAAGCCGTGTCATTTGATGACATTCGCTTTTGGGCCGGCATGGGCTCCAACCGGGCGGCTCTCGTCATTGACTTTAACGATGGACAGACCCCAAGATCTTATCTCTGGGGCTACCGCTGGAACGGTACCGCCACCGGCGAGGACGCGCTTCGAGCAATCGTAGAAGCTGACATAGCGCTCACCGCAACAATCGATCTATTTTCGTTCGGGGCATCCCTAAACACCGTCACCTACCTTGGGCATTCTCAATCCCAGAACGTGAATCCTGGGCAGTACTGGAGCTATTGGGTGACCACCAACGGCCATGACGACTGGGCCTTCAGTAATTTGGGGATGAGCGACCGACTCCTTGCCAATGGCGATATTGACGGATGGGCATTTAGTAATCCGAACTACAATGGGCTTCCGCCAACCGTCCCAGTTGCTGCAGTCCAGGAACCGGTCAGCCTCGCTACTCTTGGCCTTGGCATTCTGGTGCTTCGTCGGAGGCTTCGCTCAAGGTGACCCGACCTACAACGGAGCGTGGGCTACGTAGAGCCCGTCGTATTCTTCCGGTTCTTCCGCCAGTTCTAATTCAACGGAAGAAGCGAGTAGGGCGAGCCACCGTTCCTCAAGCTCATCGCTGTCCCGGATAATGCGGTCATAGCTCTCCGTGTAAAAGGGAGGCCATTTCTCACCCGTCCGCTTAATGATCTCCTTCCCCGCTTTCTGCTTGGCCTTTTCGATAACCTCGCTGAGCTCATAGGGCTCACCGCTTGGAGCGTACTTAACGGTGAAAAGCATCTCGGTGGCTCCGGGCAAGACGCAAACCGCCAGCAGATCCCACTTTGTTGGCTTTAGCAAAGCTCGGAGCAAGAGATTGCGATCGGACTCTCCAAGTTCACGTCGATGGCGAAATGTCGCATAGTAGGTCACGTTATCTGCGCGCCAGTGCGGGAGACGCCCACGCCATATCTTGAAGTTCTCCCACCGGCTCACAAGAGAGCCGCCTCGCCTCGCTCGCCAGTTCGAATTCTTACGACGTCAATGACTTCTGAGACGAAGATCTTGCCATCGCCAATCTCCCCAGAGTGAGCGGCCTGCACAATCGCCTCAAGGGCTTGCTCACATTCGCTATCCCTAGTGACCACCACAATGCGCATTTTCGGAATGAGATTAAGCGCGTAGGTGCTACCGCGGTACAGGTCTGTTTGCCCCTGTTGGCGTCCATAGCCTCGAACCTGATCACAGGTGAGACCATATACACCTATATCTTCAAGGGCCAACTTCACGTCCTCCAGTTTATTGATGCGAACAATGGCCTCAATGCGCTTCATTACATGAGTGTATCCGCTGGAGATTCATAATCGGGGAGTGAGGCTGTTCAAGCACCAGACCGAAGGACCTTTCGAAGCCCTACGAAGTGTCAGCAGCGGACTTGAAACAGCGCTGTTCCTCGTTGGAAGGGATGGGATCGTGCTCTTCGCAAACGAAACGGCTAAGACCCTGTTTGGTTTTCAGGAGATGGAGGATCGGACTATTCTGGCCGTGACGCTTAGCCATCATCTAGAGCAACTGATAAAGCAAGCGGCCCAAGACGCTAGCCCACGTTCGGAAGAACTCTCATTGCGCACAACTCAGGATCTTGCTGTCATTGCCAGAGCTTGGCCCAACCCCTCAAGCCCAAAGCAGGTATTCCTAAGCATCCGGGACGTAACCGAAGTCCGACGATTAGAGCGCGTCCGACAAGACTTTGTCGCCAATGTTTCGCACGAAATCAAGACTCCCCTAACTCTGATCCGGGCCATGGCTGAGGTCTTGGCCGACGTCGAACAAGACGACCGCTTCTTACGGGAAAAGTATCTCCACCAAATAATCGGCGAGGTCGATCGCCTATCGGCCCTCGTAGACGATCTCCTAATTCTAAGTTGCGCTGAAGGGGAATCCATCGAGCGGAGATCTTGCGACCTAGCGGCAATTGTTAATGATGTAGTGCTTCAAATGAGACCCAAAGCGATCGCCCGAGGTCTCGTTCTAGAGTGGACTCAACTCAATCCAGCCATGATCCTAGCGAATCCAGACCAAATCCGACAGGTCGCCCTAAATTTGATTGACAATGCGATCAACTATACATCGTCGGGGAAGGTTAGCGTTGAAGTAGCAAGTGCGGAAGCCCGTGCTATTCTTCGCATTTGCGACACCGGGATTGGCATCCCCTCCGAGGATCTCCCCAGAATCTTCGAGAGGTTCTACCGAGTGGACAAAAGCCGAAGCCGATCATCAGGTGGCACTGGCTTGGGGTTGAGCATAGCAAAGCATATCGTAGAAGCCCATGGCGGCGTCCTCTCCGTAACCAGCGCCCTTCACCAGGGTTCGGAGTTTGTTGTCAGCCTAGAAGAGCAGGAATCCTAGCTCAGCGGGTACAATGCTGGCATTCCACACGACTTTGGCTCGCGTCGGGTGGTGAGATTATCTCGCCAAAACGCGGAGAACCAAACCAAAGTCGGAGGCATAACCCGAAACCAAAATGGCACAACTATCTATGAAAGAGCTCCTCGAAGCAGGAGTTCACTTTGGTCACCCCACACGCAAGTGGAACCCTAAGATGCGACGCTACATTTATGGCGCTCGCAATGGCATCTACATTCTTGATCTGCACCAAACGATCAAATTGTTTGAAGACGCTTTGGAGTTTGTAAAGCAAAAGGTCGAAGACGGCGGCTCGGTGCTGTTCGTTGGCACCAAGAAGCAAGCTCAGGCAGCGGTCAAGGAAGCCGCGCAACGATGCGGTCAGTACTGGGTTAGCGAGCGCTGGCTCGGCGGCATGCTGACCAATTGGAAGACGATGACGACGCGTATCAACCGCCTTAAGGAGCTTGATCGCATGATCGAAGACGGCTACATGGAGCGACTCCCGAAGAAGGAGCAACTCAAGCGCATGGAAGAGCGCGAGAAGCTGAATCGTTACCTGGAAGGGATCCGCAACTTGCAAGGCATGCCGAGCGTGATCTTTGTGGTTGACGTCAGCAAGGAAGATATTGCCGTCGCCGAAGCCAAGAAACTCGGGATCCCTGTTGTCGCTATTGTTGATACAAATTGCGACCCCGACGTGGCAGATGTCGTCATCCCTGGTAACGATGACGCGATCCGAGCCATTCGACTTGTCTGCGGCAAGTTTAGCGAAGTAATCCTCGAGGCTCGCCCGATTAGCGATGCGATCATCGGCGAAGGCGATTTCTACGAATCTGACCTTGATGAAGGCGCCGCAATCCCCGTGGACGAAGAACTTCTACGCGCGTTCGTAAGCCCCGATGAGCAAGGCAACGAGGCTCCCAAGGCCAGGGCCAAGGCCCCTAAGGCAAAGGCTGACGAGGCCCCCGTTCCCGCGGCGGCTGAAGAGCCAGCAGTTGAAGCTCCTTCTGAGACCCCTGCGCCCGAAGCTGAGGCAACCGACTCCACCCCAACCGAATAAGAAAACCTATGGCAAATTACACCGCCGCTGATGTGAAGCGGCTTAGAGAAGATACGGACGCTCCTATGATGGAGTGCAAGGCTGCGCTTGACGAAGCCAATGGCGATTATGAGCGAGCTAAGGAAATCCTTCGTGAGAAGGGCAAGGCTGCCGCAGCCAAGCGGGCTGATCGAGCTACCGGAGCCGGTATCGTGGCCGTCGCCCACGGCGATAGTGCTGTCGCCGCGGTCGTCGTAGAGAGTGAGACGGACTTCGTGTCTAACAATCCTGACTTCAAGTCCGCCGTCCAGGCCATGGCTGAGGTTGTGCTTAAGAGCGGCTCGGCTGGGCTCTCAGTCGAAGATGCCCTGAAGCTAAAGGGCTCCGATGGCACGCTCCAAGAGGTCATTGAGGGTCTCGTCGGCAAGATACGCGAGAATATCGTCCTCAAGCAAGTCTTAAAGCTTGAAGGTGGGAGCTACGGCTCTTACGTTCACCATGATGGTAAGCAAGGGGCGATCATTGAGATGTCCGCCGCGCATGAGGAAGTAGGTCGAAACCTCGGCATGCAAGTCGTATCGCTTCAACCCGAAGTCGTCCACAAGGATCACCTTCCCCAGGATCGGCTTGCCAAAGAGCTCGAAATCGAAATTGAACGCGCAATTGGCGAAGGCAAGCCGCGTGAAATGGCGGAGAAGATCGCTCAGGGTCGAGTTTCAAAGGAGTTTGTTAAGTCAGCCGCCCTGCTTGAGCAAGGTTACTTCAAGGATCCGGCGAAATCAGTGGGCGAATATGTTAAGGAAGCTGCTGGAGACCTCCAGATCAAGGCGTTCTATCGCCTTAAGGTCGGCGCTTAGCCTAAAAGCGAGCGACGAAAGACCAGGACCACAGGTCCCAAGGCGATTGCCTTGGGACCATTTTGATTGGGCCCAACGATTTGGAGTAGAGTGAGCCATGAAACGACCGAGTAAGAAAGAGATACAAGAGCGCATTCAAAAGCTGAAGGACGCGCCCTCCCAAGAAAATGGCCCCCCAATGACTCATGTTGAGAAGCAACTCTCGCCGCAGCACAATTCTAAACGAATTCGCAAGAAGGGAGTCTGAAGGTCACATTCTGAAGACGCCAAATTTGGGCTCGCCCACCGGAGCGTTGCGACTAGCCTCGATTCCCAATGCGAGTACCTTGCGCGTGTCTACGGGGTCAATGATGCCATCATCCCAAAGCCGCGCAGAGGCATAGTAGGCTGAGGACTCCTCGGCATACTTGGCCAGCGTCGGCGCCCTAAACGCATCTTGCTCCGCCTGGCTCATCTCCACTCCTGAATCGAGCTTCACCTGAAGTAGCACGTTTGAGGCCTGCTCCCCGCCCATCACGCTAATTCTCGCGTTGGGCCACATCCATAGTTGCCTGGGCTGGTAGGCACGGCCGCACATTCCATAGTTTCCAGCGCCGTAGGAACCGCCGAGGATCACGGTGAACTTGGGAACATTAGCGGTCGAGACCGCTGTCACGAGCTTCGCGCCATTCTTGGCGATGCCCTCGTTCTCGTAGCGCTTACCGACCATGAAACCAGTGATGTTCTGAAGGAATACGAGCGGAATGCCGCGTTGACAGCAGAGTTCAATGAAATGCGCTCCCTTCAAGGCGCTTTCCGAGAAGAGGATGCCGTCATTTGCGATCACACCAGCGAGGTGCCCCTCGAAGCGCGCAAATCCGCAGATGAGGGTCATCCCGTAGCGGGGCTTGAACTCCTGAAATTTCGAGCCGTCCACCAGCCGCGCAAGCACCTCGCGCATGTTCATAGGCGTCTTACCTTCGCTTGGAACGAGCGAATATAGATCCTCAGGTGAGTACAGAGGGTTTTCGGGCGCCGTAGGCTCGCTCAAACTCTTGTTGCCCACCGGGCCAAGCGATTCCACAATGTTTCTCAAGATCGAGATAGCGTGATCGTCGTTCTCGGCCATGTGATCAGCGACGCCGCTCAACCGCGTATGAACATCCGCGCCGCCGAGATCCTCAGCGGAAACAACTTCGCCGGTCGCTGCCTTCACCAAGGGGGGACCGCCCAGGAAGATGGTCCCCGTTCCCTTCACGATCACGGCTTCATCGCTCATTGCGGGCACGTAGGCGCCGCCCGCGGTGCAAGAACCCATCACTGCCGCGATCTGCGGGATTCCCGCCGCGCTCATTTGTGCTTGGTTATAGAAGATTCGCCCGAAGTGCTCGCGATCGGGGAAAACTTCGCTCTGCAAAGGCAAGAACGCGCCGCCGCTGTCCACTAAATACAAGCACGGCAGTTTATTTTCCAGCGCAATTTCCTGCGCGCGGAGGTGCTTCTTCACCGTCATCGGGAAGTAGGTGCCGCCTTTCACGGTGGCATCGTTAGCAACGATCAGGCATTCACGCCCGTGCACGCGGCCCACCCCAGTCACAACGCCCGCGCCGGGAGCCTCATCGCCATACATGCCGCCCGCAGCGAGCGAGCTAAACTCCAAAAAGGGGCTCCCGTCGTCAAGCAGGGCATCGATCCGCTCGCGCGCGAGCATTTTCCCGCGCTTCTTGTGTTTCTCGATTGTGGCTTCCCCGCCGCCCAACATCGCGGTCCGCATCTTGCCGCGATATTCGTCCATCACCGCATCCATCACCGCGCGATTGGCTTTATGCTCGTCGTCGTTCAGATTGACGGCGGATGGCAAGATTTCCATTACGGAGAGGATACCGTGGAGATTTGGAGATTGGAGTCATGAGACTATGGGAGCCTCCGCGAAACTGCGCTGAGCCATACTTAGAATATGGCTGCCTACATCATTGCGCGAATCAGCATTCACGATCCCGAACGCTACACCGAATACACCAAGCGGACGCCCAGCGTTCTCAACCAATACGGCGGACGGTTTGCGGCCCGCGGCAGTAATGTGACGACGCTGGAAGGACCGCAAGAAACTAGGCGCATCGTCGTGCTCGAGTTTGACGATGCCGACGCGGCCAAGGCATTTTATTTCTCTCGCGAGTACACGGAGATTCGCGGTCACCGGGACGCCTCCAGCGAAGGTGAGTTCATCATCGTGGAGGGCTATCCGGAAGCCGAGTGGTCTTCGGCGCTGGCCGCATCCCTAGCCCTGTCTGACTAGGTATCCTTCTAACCTAGATGTCAGTACTCGTCAATAAGAATTCAAAGGTTCTCGTCGCTGGTATGACGGGCCGCGAAGGCTCCTTCCACACCGGCCAAATGATTGAGTACGGCACCAACGTGGTCGCCGGTGTGACTCCCGGAAAGGGTGGTCAGAACTTGCTCGGTGTGCCAATTTTTGATTCGGCTGAGGAAGCTGTTCAGAAGACCGGAGCGGACGCAGCCCTGATCTTTGTCCCCGCCGCTTTTGCAGCGGACAGCGTCCTTGAATGCGAGGCCGCTGGCATCCCATTTATCTGCCTCATTACCGAGGGCGTCCCCATACTAGACTCAATGCGGGTGGTCAATCGTCTCAAAGCGAATGGGGCGAGCAAACTTCTCGGTGGGAATTGCGCTGGCATTATCACCCCGGGGGAATGCAAGATGGGCATCATGCCAGGGCATATCTTTGCGCCCGGTCCCATCGGTATGGTCTCGCGCTCGGGCACGCTGACTTATGAGATCGTGTGGGAACTGACGCAAGCCGGCCTAGGCCAGACCACCTGCGTTGGCATCGGCGGCGATCCTCTGCCCGGCATCCGCTTCCGCGAAACGCTTGAAATGTTCGAAGCTGACCCCGCGACCCAAGCCGTTGTCATGGTTGGCGAAATCGGCGGCTCCGATGAAGAAGAGGGAGCTGAGTTTATCAAGACCATGAAGAAGCCTGTCGTCAGCTTTATCAGCGGTCGGACCGCCCCTCCAGGCAAGCGCATGGGCCATGCCGGCGCCATCATCAGCGGCGGTACCGGTACACCTCAGGGCAAGGTTGATGCATTACTCGCAGCGGGGGCAAAAGTTGCCGACAAGACGAGCGAGGTAGCTGGGTTGGTCAAGGAAGCGCTCGCCATCAGGGCCTAGTTGAAACCCGAAAACTACTTCGACCACGCCTCAACTACCTTCCTCCTACCGGAAGCTCGACAGGTCATGCTGGATTGGCTCTCCTGCGCCAATCCGCACTCCCTACACGAACTTGGCCGTGAAGCAATGGCCATGGTCGACGACTGCCGCGCCCGTTGTGCCCATGCCCTCGGCACCGATGATCCCTCCCAAATCATCTTTACAAGCGGTGCCACGGAGGGGAACAACTGGCTAGCCCATATCTACAAGGAGGACTTATCGATATCCCCATTTGAGCACTCTTCAATGCGGGAACCCGCCCTGCACTACGGGGCCGCCACCCTGGGCAATATCGGCTATTGCCTCAATGCACCTGAGAATGCCCTTTTGCAGAGTGTCATGAGGGTGAACAACGAGACCGGGGCCATTCTAAGCGCAGCCAATGGAGCCCCACTTCATTCCGATCTCACCCAAGCCATTGGTAAAGTTGACTTTGACATTGCGAAACTCGCCTACGCCACCCTCAGTGCCCACAAGTTTGGGGGGCCGAAGGGAGTTGGGATTCTCTATGCACGGGATCCCTACACGCTACAGCCGTACCTTTTCGGCGGCGAACACGAACTTGGGCTCAGAGCCGGGACCCTAAATGTTGCTGCAATCGCGGCGATGACGACCGCCCTTGAAATATCCCTGGCAATGCAGGAGGAGAATCGTCGTCGATTTTTGAAGCGGAAGGAGATTGTTCTCGAAGCAATTCAGGTTGAGCCGAGACAAGACATTTCGTCTTCACCAGCCATCTTAAGCTTAAGTTTTCCTGGTGTACTGGGTGAATCCCTCGTCATTGAGCTTGACGCCTATGGTTTTGGAATCAGTAGCGGTGCAGCATGTAGCAGCCACAGCACGGAGCCAAGCCAGGTCTTGACCGCTCTTGGCGTCCAAGGTGACCAGATCCGGGGCACTATACGAGTGAGCTTTGGGCTTTCCAATACCGAGGAGTCGGCCCACAGTTTGGCTCAAGCGTTACGCTCGTTGACCAAGAGCTTTGGGCCGGCACTGTGCCACTAGGCCTAGAGTGAGTCATTTCAACGAATGGGCTGTAACATCCTAGAAGTGGTTTCCGTCTAAGAACTTTGGCACGACGCTTGCTTGCTCGTACCCGCGCTGATAAATTGAGCACTTTTTTTCATTTTCTTCTTGACAGACAAATGAAAAACTGTTATTCGTAACAGAGTGCCCTTACTCTCGTGCGGGATTCGCAGGCCTTTTGCCATAACGTTGCCGCAGATTGATCGGAAACGACGTACTAACGTTGTAGATCATTCTCGCACGTATTGAGAATGATGCGCAAGCAAAACAGGAAACAGATTTAGATGCCAGTGGAAAACGGATTGCAGCCACAAGTTCGACGAGGTAAGCCTATCACGGTTCGGACAGCAGGGCGGTCGAATTACAGTTCGGCCGCTGCTCATGTCTTGGTGGATGATGTCACAGAGCCAATTGATGACGAACTTCTTGATTTGGCCGAGGCCGAGGAAGAAGCGGAAGCCGAAACGCCAGAACGTCCTCCAGACGACAGCGAAGAGCTAGAAATGTGGATGCGGCAGACTCGCCGCGCTCACCTGCTAACCCCAGCGCAAGAAGAGGACCTCGCTAAAAAGGTTCAAGCACGGGACTTACTGGAAACGGGCAAGCTCAAAGAACTTGGCAAGCTACTGAACCTCTCTGATCAAGATTTGGCCGACGAGTGGACCCAGCGTGACATTCTCAAGCAGGGTAAGGAGGCGAAGCGCCACCTGATTGAGTCCAATTTGCGCCTCGTGGTTTCGATCGCGAAGAAGTACAACGCTCGAGGTATTCCGTTGGCGGACCTCATTCAGGAAGGCAATCTAGGGCTTATCCGGGCCGTTGAGAAGTTTGACTGGCGTAAGGGCTTCCGTTTCAGCACCTATGCTACTTGGTGGATCCGTCGGGCAATTGCTCGAGCGATCATCAATCAGGGCCGCACCATTCGGATTCCGGTCTATGTTGCCGAACTCATCAACAAGGTGATGAAGACGGCAAATCAGCTGCAGCAGGAATTGCATCGTGAACCGACGCCCGAAGAAGTTGCCGAGAAAGTTGGAATGTCGCCCGACCGCGTTCAGGAAATGATGCGTGTCGCGGTTGAGCCGCTCTCCTTGGAGACCCCGGTCGGCGAAAAGGATAACTCTAGTATTGGAGACTTCGTGCCGAGCACGGGCATGCCTTCTCCGGGAGACGTCACTTGGGGCCTGATTCGCCGGGAAGAAATTGACGGTATCTTGGGCCAACTCACGATGCGCGAACGCGACGTTGTCCGCCTTCGCTTCGGCCTTGATGACGGACGCTCCCGCACTTTGGAAGAAGTTGGCACTGCGCTCAACGTGACCCGCGAGAGAGTTCGGCAAATTGAGCTTCGCGCCATGAAGAAGCTCCGACACATCGGATCCGAGATGTCCGCAAAGGGCATTGCAATGACGCCAACGCCTAACTAAGAGAATCGGGCATGCCCTGATGGGTGTTGAGTTCGCACTCAAGCGACTCAGCAAAGGCTACTGCATCAAGGTCTAAGGTGTGCACCGGAGCAGGGTGTTCATAGATTTGCGCAGGATCCACCAATGGCTCATGCACCGGGATGCTTGCTTGGACGAGGACCGCGCTCTCGCTTAGCTTGAGGGCGCAGCCACAGACTTTTCGACCCAGGCTATCCACAATATCATTCGGTGATACTGCGCCAAAGCAGTCCGCCGATCGTGAAGAGGGCTTCCCTTCCCGGACAAAGGCACGACCAAGATGAGCATCGGCTCCGCAACCTCGCAGGGCAGCTACGACGAGTCCCACGACTACGGGATAAACGCGCCGAACACTGAGGGGGGCGGACAAGGGTAGGCAAAGTCCGAGAGTTACATCGTGACCATGAAGAACGGCCCGACCACCTGTCGGTCTCGGGCTCCATCGAACTGGGCACGTGGGCAACAGGGCCGCAGAAGCGGTCTGAAACGCTCCCAAGGTCACCCAGGGGCCATCCCAGGTGTACACCCGCGCCCCACCTCTTGGGAAGAGCATACGGTCCCGAGCCATATTGGTTTGGCCAGAAAGACCCGGCTCATAGGAAACCCGAATCACGCGGGTTGCCAGCGGACGTCCAGTTGCTTTACGGCCTGAGCTTCGTCAAGGCGACCAACGATCTGGCTTGTGGGCGCATTCTTTAAGAGGTCAGGTTCAGTTTCCGCCTCTTGACAAATGGCCACCATGACCGAACAGAACTCATCCAAGGTTTGCTTGCTCTCAGTTTCGGTTGGCTCAATCATGATTGCTTCGGGCACAATCAACGGGAAGTAATTGGTCGGCGGATGAATACCGTAATCAATAAGTCTCTTACTGATATCCAACGCACGAACCCCTCCCTTCTTGTACTGCTGTGCCGTGAGGACGCATTCATGCATGCATGGTCGGTTGTAGGCGGCTGGGAGGACATCCTTTAGCTTAGCCATCACGTAGTTTGCGTTGAGAACGGCATGACGGCTAATCCGGGGCAAGCCCTGCTTACCATAAGCCAGCAAATAGGTCAAAGCGCGGACCTCCATCAGAAATTGCCCAAAGAACGCACTTACCCGGCCGATGGACTGGGGACGATCCTTTAGCACCTCTACTTTGCCGGTTTTGCTCCTACGAATCACGGGCTGGGGCATGAAGGGCTCTAGATGGCTCTGTAAACCAATCGCTCCGCACCCAGGCCCTCCGCCACCGTGGGGTGTACTGAAGGTCTTGTGGAGGTTAAGATGCATGCAATCAAAGCCATGATCACCGGGCCTTGTAGTGCCCACCATCGCGTTCATGTTTGCTCCATCGCAAAAGACCTGACCACCCGCTTCGTGAACGAGTCGGCAGATCTCCTCGATATTTGGCTCAAAGAGGCCGAGTGTGCTGGGATTTGTAAGCATTAGGCCAGCTACATCTGGCCCAAGGGCCGCTCGCAGGGCCTCCATATCCGTGTTCCCTTCTCTGTTCGTGGCAATACTGCGAACTGAGAACCCACAGGCCGCTGCACTCGCTGGATTGGTACCGTGAGCACTGTCTGGCACAAGAATGAACTTACGACCCGTCTCCCCCAAACTCTCGTGGTAGGCCTTGATCAGCATCAGGCAGGTCAATTCGCCATGCGCACCCGCCAGCGGCTGTAGCGTGATCTCATCGAAGCCAGTGATTTCGCAAAGCAACGCCTGAACTTGAGCCAGTACTTCCAGGGCACCGGGCACGCTCTCGGTCGGTTGCATCGGGTGAATGTTTGTAAAGCCCGGCTGTGAAGCTGCCACTTCATTGATCTTTGGGTTGTACTTCATGGTACATGACCCTAATGGATAGAATCCGGTTTCGATCCCATAGTTGATCTGGCTGAGGTTAGTAAAATGGCGCAAGAGGTCTAGTTCACTCACCTCGGGAAGGTGAAGGGAATGGCGCTGACCACCAAGGACTGCGCAAAGGTCCACCTTAGGTGTATCTGCCTTCGGAAGATTACAACCCACGCGCCCCGGAGACGACTTTTCAAAGATGAGCAGGGGGGTAGGAACGACCTTTGATGGCATGCCTTGATTGTACCGGCTCAGGGTGCTGTTTCCAGGTTCAGAGGAGCGAATAGTTCTGGCCGTACATCATGGTCGCGCTCCCGTAAGTGCAAGAGTGGAGTAAGCCTCTGAAACGATGCCCATCCTGAGAATGAGCTGGGAGGCCCCATGATGAGATCGCATTCTGCCAGGGTAAACATATCTCCCACGATGTTGCCAGGTGCCTTAATGATTGGCAAACCCCCGAAATCGTTGTCATCAAAGGGGTCCGTGCTCGCGACGAGGAACTGGACGGGGCCCGGTATTGAGTCTTGGATCTGGACCATCCACCTTGCGTAAGTTGCGTTCTCATAGTAGTACCTGCCACCAAGGTAATCCCTGTAGTCCCCTCGGCGAATGTGGACGCCCACAAGAGTGCAGGCCCTATCGCGGAAAGCAGTCATAAAATCTTGAACTTCCCGCCGATGTGCCTCAGCCGGCCTGAGGTGCCGAGTAATGGCTTCTCGATGCTCGAATAGGTGAGGCGTGTCACGAAAGAAATAGCCAAGGAGGTACGTTCGCTTATGTCGGCGGCGGATCTCTTGAAACTCATCTGACTCAAGTAGGAAATGCTCTACCCTTCGGTCGCAAGTGCGGCGGATGTCTATGATCGCCGTGGACCCAATAGATGTCAGGCCATCACGCCGCCAAGCCCTACCCGCAACGCGCTTGAACAACGACTTAGGCAGAGGGGAGAGGTACTTTTCTGGCGCGATCGTTTCTGGATATCGAAAGAGAGGACTTCGGCGTGCCTGGTCGAAAAGTTGGCGATATGGACCGAACGTGTTGGTACCGCATTCGTAGTCGTGTGCGATAGCGTTACCCAAGAGGAAAGCATAACCAAAGAGTTGATTACCCAGCTGTCCGTAATTCTCAGCAATGATAACCATCAATCTTCATTGTGCCCTATCGCAAAGTAAAAGCCCCACCGAAACTGGTGGGGCTTTCAAGATTTATGAATCCGCGCAACGTGCTTATCTTCCGGGAGGCTGCCCTCCAAGTACGTCCGCCGCTGCGGAGCTTAACTGCCGTGTTCGGGATGGGAACGGGTGTTTCCTCCGCGCCATGATCACGCGAATTCAAATTGTACCGGGTGGAACACCCTGAAATCTACATACCGTCGAGTGGGAACGCGCTTCAAAAGGTTTAGAGCTATTTATCAAGCCCTCGGACAATTAGTACCAGTCAGCTCAACACATTGCTGTGCTTACACACCTGGCCTATCACCATGTAGTCTTCATGGGTCCTTACCTCGAAGTGGGAAATCTCATC
>JADZDX010000067.1 GCA_020850835.1 Fimbriimonadaceae bacterium | reverse complement strand
GCTGTCATAATCCGAGGCGCGCAATCGGTTTACCGACAGAACCAAAGGTGCTTCTTGTCTGGTCGCTTGATGGCGAACTTAAAGAGCGCATCGAGCTATGAGTTTCTTTTCAAAACTTAAGCGGGTATTGGTTGGCAACCCAATTGCCACCAAACACGCGCATCACGAGCGCTTGCCCAAGCGCGTGGCCCTGCCAGTTTTCGCAAGTGATGCCCTGAGCAGCACCGCCTACGCCACTGAGGAGATTATGCGTGTCTTCATGGTGGCCAGCCTCGCTTACATTCACTTCACATTTGAAGTCGCTCTGGTCATCAGCGCCCTGATCTTTATTGTTTCATTCAGCTACTACCAAACAATCCAAGCCTATCCTCAAGGTGGCGGTTCCTACATTGTCTCACGAGATAACTTAGGCCAGAACTACGGGCTGTTGGCGGGGGCCGCTCTGATGACGGACTACATCCTGACCGTATCGGTATCGGTATCGGCTGGAATTCTGGCGATCGTGTCCCTTGCTCCGCATACGACGCCATACCTTGTACCAATGGGAGTTGCGGCAATTACAGTCCTGACCATTGCTAACCTCAGGGGAGCCAAAGAGTCGGGGGCCGCCTTCTCCATCCCAACATACAGCTTCGTGGTTCTGGTGATGGGGTTGATTGCTTGGGGATTGTTCCTACCAAGTCCATCCTTGCCTCAAGCGATTGAATCAGCAGGGAAAGACCTCCCGGATCACTTCTGGACCTCGGCTGCGTTCCTCATGATTGCATTTAGAGCCTTTAGCTCTGGATGCGCAGCCATGACCGGAATCGAAGCCATTTCGGATGGCGCGGCGGCGTTTAAGGAGCCTACGAATCGAAATGCAGGCATCACCCTGATCATCATGGCTAGCCTGCTCGCCGTCATGGTCGTAGGAGTCTCGTTCCTTGGCAACAAGTTTCATATCTTGCCCATGGATCTGGAGTCTGGCAATTACAAGACGGTGATGGCCCAGATTTGTCAGCACGTGTTCCCAGTCACGACGTCCTTCGGGACAATCTACTTTAATGTATTGCAGGTCGCTACAACCCTGATCTTGATTCTTGCCGCGAATACAGCATACGCAGATTTCCCCCGGCTATGTTCGTTCATTGCCCGCGATGGCTTCCTGCCCCGTCAATTGGCTTCCCTGGGCGATCGGCTCGTCTTTCAGAACGGAATTGTATTTCTCAGTCTTGCGGCGATCGCGCTTATCGTTACTTTCGGTGGCAACACGCACAAGTTGATTCCACTTTACTCAGTGGGTGTATTCGTTTCCTTTACGATGAGCCAGGCGGGTATGTTCGCCCGTTCAAGGAAGACCAAGCAAGGTGGATGGAAACCTTGGGTCAGCTTCTTCGGCGCGATTGTTACTTCAATTCTGGCGGTTGTCCTACTCCTCAGCAAATGGCATGAGGGGGCGTGGCTCGTGATCATCGCTTTAGGCGCTCTGCTGTCCGTCTTCCTTGCAATTCGCGGGCACTACAATTACCTTGCAAAGGAACTCGAGGTAGAGCCCACCGATGCAGTGCCGCAAGTCAAGATGACGGTGCTGCTCTTAGTGCCGAGGCTACACAAGGGCATCTTGCAAGCCATTGCCTATGCACAGTCACTAAGTGAGGACGTGCGGGCGGTTCATGTCACCTTAGATTCTCGGGGAACGGCAAAGATCAAGCAAGACTGGGTGAAGTTTGGGCAAGAGATCCCGTTGGTAATTTTGGAGTCACCTTACCGCTCCCTCGTCGAACCCGTCACCGACTACATTGACCAGACGATCGCCGAGGAGCCTAACCAAATGGTTACGGTCATCGTGCCCGAAGCCGTCCCCCGACGTTGGTACCATCGGTTCCTTCATAACAATGTAGCGATCGCCCTCAAGCTTGCGTTGGGCTCCAGGAAGAATGTGGTGATCACTAACGTGAGGTATTTCTTGAAATGATCGTTGAATCTTACGAAGACGTGATTATCCTGTCGGGGGCGATGCGTTCGAACCAATGGGAGACTCTGCATACGGCGATTTCGTTGACGTTGAGACGACATCCCACCGGTGTGGTGATCGACTGCAGTGGGCTGGTGGAATGCACCGTCAAGGGTGCCGATACCTTTCATTCGGTGATGGAGTTCCTCAAGGAACATGATGCTCGGGTAATCGTGGCTGCCGTTCCGGCACCGGTAATGGAAGTGCTCAAGCAAGTGCCCGATGTTCGGTCTCAACTGCCGATAGTTGCCACTGTGGACGATGCTCGGCGGTCCCTTGACCTCCTGGGGGATGGAACCCAAAAGGTTAAGAAGCATAAGCCATCTAACGTTAATATTGTGATCACCGTTAGGGGTGAAGCCTATGACACGGAGGTCATCAAGACAGGCAGTGAACTAGCCACCGGTCTTTCCGGCAATGTGCGGATCATTTTCCCACTGATCGTGCCCCGAGACCTACCCCTTCAAGCCGCCTTGCCTGAGGAAGAGGAGATTGCGCGTCTAGCCTTAGAACGAGCCGATAAATCCCTCAATGTTGAGGGTGTGGCTCACACGGTGTTGCTGGAACGTGGGCGGGATGTTGCTTCTGCTATCGTCGCGGCCCTTGATGAGCAGCCGGCTACCCATGTACTTGTAGGTCTGCCTTCCGAGGAGTCCCCGCAGGATGACACATCGAAGCTGATTCGAAATATCCTATCCAAGGTGTCGGCCTCCGTGTTGCTGGTCCGGGGGCCCCTAAAGTAGGGTCCTAAACATCAAATCGGATCCCTTGGGCAAGGGCCGGCTTCTCACGCCCAAAGAAGGTGGTGCTGGTTTGTCTCCTCATGTAGGCCCTCCAGGAATCAGATCCAGACTCACGACCGCCTCCGGTCTCCTTTTCTCCGCCGAAGGCTCCGCCGATCTCGGCCCCGCTGGTGCCGATATTTACGTTGGCGATCCCGCAATCACTGTAACGCTTGAAGGTCTCCGCGTCACGGACGTCCGTGGTCATAATGGCAGAGCTCAGCCCTTGGGGGACCTCGTTATGAATTCGAATGGCTTCCTCTAGGGTGCGATACGGAATGATGTAGGTAATCGGCGCAAAGGTCTCGGTGTGGATCGTTGGCGTTTGGGCCTTGAGTTTTACGACCGCAGGCTTTACATAAAATGCATTGGGGAACTCCGATTCCAAAGTTCGCCCTCCGCCTACAATCGCTTCTGCTTCTGATGCCACGGCTCGCAAAGCCGACTCCATGCCCTCAAAAGCTAGACCATCAATCAAGGGGCCAACCAGTGTTCCCGCGACTAAAGGGCTACCGACCTTGCTTTCGCCGATTTGGCTATAAGCACTGGCTAACTTTGCAAAGACTTCACCGACTAGGCTCTCGTGGACAATGACACGCCTTGTCGAGGTGCACCGCTGTCCCGCCGTGCCCACGGAACCAAAGAGGATAGACGGAATGGCGATATCTAGATCGGCCGATTCCGTAACGATGATGGCATTGTTGCCGCCGAGTTCCAGTAGCGACCGCCCAAAGCGCGCCGCGACCTTCGGGCCAACGACCCTTCCCATTCGGGTGGAGCCCGTCGCGCTGATGAGCGGAACCCGGGCGTCTTCAACAAGCTGGGTCCCTTGTTCCACGGTGCCTACGATGACTTGGCTTAGCCCCTTTGGAGCTTCTGGGAAGGCCTGGCACACCTCTTCAAGAAGCGCCTGACAAGCCAAGGCGGTCAAGGGTGTCTTTTCGCTTGGCTTCCAGATGCAGGAGTCCCCGCAGACCAAGGCAAGACATGCGTTCCAAGCCCATACGGCGACAGGGAAGTTAAAGGCGCTGATGATACCGACCGGCCCCAATGGGAGCCAGTTTTCCTGCATGATGTGGTTGGGGCGCTCGCTTTGAATCGTAAGCCCATAGAGTTGGCGGCTCAGTCCGACAGCAAAGTCACAGATGTCAATCATCTCTTGGACCTCGCCTCTCCCCTCTTCTAGA
The DNA here is from genome assembly GCA_020850835.1 of Fimbriimonadaceae bacterium. Classification (GTDB taxonomy): domain Bacteria; phylum Armatimonadota; class Fimbriimonadia; order Fimbriimonadales; family Fimbriimonadaceae; genus JAFLBD01. The sequence goes on along the minus strand of JADZDX010000067.1, from coordinate 7,303 downwards.
ATCTTTCCGCACTCCAAGGTCACGAGCCGGGCCAAGTCCTCCTTGTTGGCGCGAAGTTTCTCACCCAGGAGCCGCACCAACTCGCCGCGGCGTGGCGCTGGAACGTCCCGCCATGCCTCAAATGCCTTAACTGATAGGGCAATCTTGCCGTCAACCTCGGATTCTGAATCAACGCGCAACTTGGCGAGTTCCGAGCCGTCTACGGGGCTGGTCACGACAAGGCTGTCGCCGCGAAGCGAATCCAAGTTTGGGATCAGTTTGAGGGATTGATCAAGGGTTTCGGGCATCTACAGATTGTATCTGCTAATGCCCGACCTGAGTAGGACTTGCTCCTTAGAAAATCCGAAGTCCAAACCGCTCAAGAACAAAGATAAAGTTTGCTGCGGTGTTGGCAATACCAGAGATCCGGTTCATATCCGGTGTGTTGGATTCTGGAACGAAGATGATATCGCCTTTTGATAACCTGATGTTCTGCGAACTGTCACCCTTGGTGAAGAAGCGGCTCAGATTAGCTCGGATAACGGAGTAGGTTCCGGGAGCCCCCTTGTTTTCGCGGTAGACCAAAATTTTGGAGAACGCCGAGCGGTAGGGGACTTCGCCTCGAGCCTGTGAAATGGCGTCCACAAGGGTCATGCCCTCTCGAAACGGAAAACTAAACGGTTGTTGAACGGCTCCGAGAACGTTGACGACGTTGAACTTGTCTTCTGGGACAGTAAGCACATCACCGTCCGCGAGTTGGTAGTTTTGGCTCAGATCACCAAAGGTTAGCATCGCGTAAAGGTCAATTGGGATGACCTCTTTGGAGCCTGCTCGCTGTAGCTTGGCCCTACGTAAGTCAGCTCGATCTAGGACAACGTTCCCGCCCAGGGCCAGTAGCGTAAGGATATCGTCGTTCGGGCGGATTGGGAAGGTACCGGGTCGGCTGACCATACCAGTCACGGTGGCTCGGATTTCCCGAAAGCGCTCAATGGTAACGGCAACCCTCGGCTCGCGAATGCGCAGAACCCGTTGATACTCCTTGACCAGGACGGCTTCTAGCTCGTTCGTAGTCAAACCCTCAGCCTTAAGTGAACCAAGGAATGGCGCCGTCACGTTGCCATCTTTTCCTACGGGAACGACGGCCAAAATTTGGTTCTCATCAAAGACCTGGATGCGGATTACATCTTCTTGCTGTAACCGATAGGTCTCCTGAGTCTGCGCGAAGGCCAAGTTGGCGAAGAGCGCAAAGACGCATATGAACCAGAAGTATCTTAATTTCAGCATGTCAAACCACGATGCAAACGGCCCACCAGATTACCATTATTGGTGTTCCAGCGTTCGTCCCTTACGATAACCCTCAATGACGACAGTAAATTCCCCTTTTCGAGGCATTTCTAAGACGCTGGGGAGCCCCGAAAGAGTTGCAAGAACTACCTGTTGGTGGACTTTTGTGAGCTCTCGACAATAAGCAACCCGGCGGTCACCTAGTGCTTCAAGCGCTGCTTCGGCTAGGGCATCAATTCGAAAGGGCGACTCAAAGAGCACCAACGTGTAGGGCGATTGTACAAACGGGGTTAGTTCGGCCTTCATTGGGCCGGCCTTCCGGGGAAGGAATCCCAGGAAGGCGAATCGCTGGGCGAAGAACCCGCTAAGGCTGAGGGCTAAGGTGACGGCGCTGGGGCCTGGTACTGCGTCAACCTGGAGCCCATTAGCGTGGCACAGGGAGACAAACCGAGCTCCGGGGTCACTGATACCAGGGGTTCCGGCATCGGTTATCAGGACGGCAGACTGGGCTTGAATGAGTTGCACGTAGGCAGCAAGGCCCGATTCGGTGGTGTGCTCATTGAGGGTCTTGAGCGGCCGCTTAAGACCCAGGTGGTCCAAGAGGCGACCGGTCACTCTCGTATCTTCTGCGAACACCAACTCGCATTGCTCCACGGCTTCTCGAAACCGGATGCTGACATCCCCCAAGTTTCCAATGGGGGATGCCAATAGGGTGAGGCGCCCGGTCACGGTTTACCGCGGTTGCTTGAGCAGGGACTCGCTGCTGGGCTTGGATGGAGTCTTGGATGCGGCCTCCTTCTCTTTCTTCATGGCCGCTTCGCTTCGGGCACGATCCTGTGCGTCTTGTGCCGCGCGGGCAGCGGCTGCTTCATCGGCGGCCTTCCGGTCATTGCTCCACTTTGCCAGATTTGCCGTTATCTGTGCGGCGATCTCACTCTTGATGACGCCGGACGCTTGCAGTTCCTTCAGCTTGGTTTGGATTTGGTCATGCATGGCCTTTCCAGCATCGCTGAGACTGCTGTTGGCGATTGAGGCGGCTAGCAGTTGCTCGCCCGCCTTGGCATCCTTTCGAGCGGCGTAGAAGTTGACGAGGGTGATATTCAAGTTCGGGTTTGGACCGAAGACCGCCAAGAAGTTCACGAGCGCGGGAATGTAGTTGGTGTCTTCAAACTTGGTCTTGGCGCTACCTTGCAGGGATCGCCAGACATGGTTGCCGGCTAGTAGCCGGGCGATCGTCGCCGAACGATTGGACTCGGGAATCTTGGCGGCATCTTCAACGATGGCCAAGAAGTCTTGCTCCAAGTTTGGATCTCGTTCTAGGATGTAGACCCGGTAAAGAGCATGGACGCCCTCATCGGAAAACTTCGCCATCTTGTCTCGAGCATCCTTGAGCTCACGGTAGAACTTTACGTTGGCAAGAAACTTGATGTGGTTCGTTCGGTAGAACTCCTTGTTTGTGGCGAAGTCCTTCGGCTCATTGTCTGTCTTTTTACTGATCATCTTGTAGATGATTGGGCCATCAACACCCTTGATTACGTCACTGACTTCCCCCGGCTTGAGGTTCTTTACGACGCCATAGTTCGGATCGGTCAATAGGAACTGCCAAGCGAGCATATCGGTCGTTTCGCTGTGCTTCTTCTTATCCTTCGGGAGCGCCTTCTCGGAGTATTTGTCCATGGCATCCTCAAAAGAAATCTTTCCGGATTTGATCTCGGCCAGGATTTTCTCGGCATCAGGAGTTCGATTCTGACGGGGAGCCTGATTGAGGACGATGGATTTGAGTTGGACCGTGTCAAAAATGGTGTCCAATTCCGCATCGGAAACCTTCGTGCCGGCTTCTTCCTTATCTAGCCACAACATTTGAGCGCCCTGACCCTTTAAGGGGATTGAGAGGGTTGGATCCTTGAGCTGCTCCGCGAGGCGAGTTCGATTGTAGGAAACGAGTTCTTCCGGTGTCTTGCCGCCGGTTAACTCCTTGAATTTGGCCAGATATTGCTCTTCAGTCGCATTTGCGGGCAACTGACCCGACTGGGTTAGCTGATTTCGCAATTGGCTAATCTGCGAAGTCACCTCGCCCATGAACTTATCAAGGAGCGCGGAGTCTTCGAGCTGGATTCCCTTGTCTTTGGCCATTTGGATGGTGACGGCTCCATCGATCGTTGTCCCCGTCACATCTCGGAAGAACTGAGCCTTTTGGAGGCTATTGAACCCATCAAAGGCTTTGCCCTGAAGCTGAGCCGCCATTTGTTCCTCTCGACGCCGAAGGTCGTCCTGCGCGATCGCATCAAGTGCACCGGCTGTGATGCTCATGTCGCCGACTTTGACCACGACCGGCCCTTGGCTTTGGTCTGTTGGTTCTGCCTGCTGGGCGCGGTTGCATTGACCGGAGGCTAAGCTCATTCCCATGATGGCGGCAAGAAGTACGGCGGTGATGACGCCGCAGCCGGACTTCTCGATAAAGTTGCGCGCGGAGGTAATGGACATATCGTGTGCCTGATTATGGCACCCAGCACTTTGATCGCAGAATGGGGTAAGGTTTTTGGTAGACACATTTTGCGTAAAGACTGCAGATTTCTACGCAAACCGTGCGTCTATTAGGAAGTGCTATGGCAAAAGGTTTAACAACTCGACAAGAAGCGATCCTGAAGTACCTCATGGAGTATTGCCAGAACGAGGGGTATCCGCCTTCGATCCGCGAGATTGGAAAGAAGTTCGCCATTGGCTCCTTGCGAGGTGTGACCGTGCATTTAGATGCCCTTGAGCGAAAGGGATACATCACAAGGGCAAATACCCCACGATCTATCCGAGTTATCCACCCGGAGTACCAGTCAAACAATCGTGTTGTCATGCTGCCTCTACTGGGCTCAATCGCCGCGGGTATCCCAATCGCGGCCCAGGAATATGTTGAAGATCTGATCCCAGTTCCGAGCGAGATGGTGCGCAATATTGAGAATGCCTTCTTACTCAGGGTGCGAGGAGACTCTATGGTTGGTGAAGGCATCATGCCGCGGGATCTCGTGGTGATCCGCCCCCAACAGACGGCTAGCCATGGGGATTTGGTAGCCGTACTTCTAGGTGATGAGGCTACGGTCAAGCGAATTCATTTTGACCGCGAGGCGACGAAACTGATCCCTGCGAACCCGGCCTACGATCCGATTATCGTGGACCAAGAAGACGCTCGCGTCGTTGGGCGTGTTGTCGGGTTAATCCGTGACTACGAGGGAATGGCGTTTTAGGGGCCGGCTAGGTAGCGGATTGAGCCAAGGAACTGGCCATCGCGATGCTCGTCGAGAGCAACAATTCCGAGGCCCTGTACGAAGGTGATTTTGGTTTCAATAGTGTTGGTGCCGAACTTGAGGGTATGACTGCATTCAACGGCGCTGTACTTTCGCCCGCTAAGGGTGAAGGTTGTGTTCTTCTGAACGATACTATCGCTTGCTTTAGTAGTGACCCCGTAGGCACGGATCTCGCCGCTCCAATTGGGGTTGTTCCCACTAAAGTCAACTATCGTGATCGCGGGCGAGTAGCCAATGCCACTGAGCTCGGATGCAACCAGCTTCGTTCCCTTCCATGCCAGCCGGGATGACCCTAGGGCCCCGGACAGTACAAATCCAGGCTGCCCATCAACGCTGGTATGGCCCGTGACCCGCACTTCCTCGACGCTATTTCGGAGCCGTCCATTAACCTCATAGGTCCATTCGGCGCCGTTGCGTAAAGGCATGTACCCGGAGGTGCTTGATCCGCACCCCGCCAATGCCGCTATGGCCAGACTATACAGTTTCCAATTTCGCAAAGCTCTGTATGAGTTTCTTGACGCCGGTAACGCCCGGAAAGGCGACAGTGACTTCGGCATCGTTTGTTTTGAGAGGACTACAAGCGATAACGACCCCGACTCCGAATTTAGGATGCTGGACACGCTCGCCGACACTGAATGGGGGGATCCATGCCGGGCCTTTCGGCTGGGCAGGCTCCGTCAAGGTGACCGCATAGCCACCCGTGCGATCCTGGCGGAGTTCTCGGAAGGGAGCTTGTGGGTGCCGTTGGGGAGCCAAACTATCGGCCTCGTCAAGGTTCACATCGTCGAGGAATCGCGAACGGCGGTTGAAGTTTGCTGCGCCGTACATGGATCGGCGACGAGAGTGCAAGAGATGCAATTCTTCCCGAGCGCGGGTCATCCCCACGTAGCAAAGGCGCCGCTCTTCTTCGAGCTCAAGATCATTGCCTATTGAGCGAGAGTGAGGGAAAACACCTTCCTCCATTCCAATCATGAATACGACCGGGTACTCGAGCCCTTTGCTCGAATGGAGCGTCATGAGGGTGACCGCATCCCCCGTTTCTTCGATTTCATCCGTGTCGGCAATGAGGGCAATCTGTTCCAAAAAGCCAAACAGGCTCGGCTCCTCAGCAGTCTCATCGTATTGTTGAGTCACGCGAATCAATTCTTGCAAGTTCTCCAGTCGGCTGATGGAATCCTCGGATCGGTCTTGCTTCAACCCATCAAGGTAACCCGACTTGGCCATGGCGTATTCGAGCATCTGGGTCACGGTACGCGAACCCATCATATCTCGCCCCTCCTCTACAAGGCCAACAAATTGTTGGACACCATGAAGGGCACGCTTCGGAAGCCCAGCCTGAACTGCTTGCTCGCGCATGGCATCCCACCACGATAAACCACGCTCTCGTGACCACTCATCAAGTACACCAAGAGTGCCGCCACCCAAGCCTCTCGTCGGAGTATTGATCGTCCGTTTCATGGACGCTTCATCAAAGGGGTTCAAGATCACCCGGAGGTAGCCAAGCATGTCCTTGATTTCGCGCCGGTCATAGAAGCGCTGACCGCCAACCAGGATATGGGGGATGCGCATGGTGAGAAAGGCCTCTTCCACCGCTCGCGACTGAGCGTTGGTACGATAGAGAACACCGAAATCACGGTAACTGCGACGTCCTGAACGGACGGCCTTCAGGACCGCATCGGCGACGACCATCGCCTCCTCTTGGTCGGTGCCGGCCTCTGTTAACGTGAGGGGTTGCCCCGCCTCGTTGTCGGTAAAGAGAACCTTCTCTGCCCGCCCCCGGTTGTGCTGAATGACATCTGCAGCGGCTTGGAGAATAGTCTTGGTCGAACGATAATTCTGCCCCAATGTTATGACCTTAGCCTGCTTGTGGTCGCTACTAAACCGGAGCATCAAGCTCACGTCAGCACCGCGCCATGCGTAAATGGACTGATCATCGTCGCCGACAATCGTAATGTTCTGGTGCTTGCCCGAGATCAACTGGGCAAAACGGTATTGGGTGAAATTGACGTCTTGATACTCATCAATGAGGACATGAAGGAAGCGCTCCTGAAACTTCTCTCGAACTTCCTTCACGCTTTCTAGGAGCCTCACTGCGTGATAGAGAATGTCGTCAAAGTCTAGGGCATTGGCTCGGGCAAGGCGAGCTTGGTACTCCGGATAAATACCCGCCACCATGCGCTGAAGGTATCCGGCGGCCTGCCCTTCGTACTTTACCGGGTCAATCATTTGTTCCTTAGCCCGGCTAATCTCGTTTAGCGCTGCTCGTGGCTGAAGGGCCTTTTCATCGATAGCAAACCGCTTGAGAATGTCTTTGATGATTGCAAGTTGTTCGCCGTCATCGTAAATCACAAACTCTGGCGATAGACCGATCTTCTCGCCGTCAATCCTTAGCATACGAGCGCAAAGGGAGTGAAACGTACCCATCCATAGCGCTCGGACCTTGCCGCCCACCAACCCCTCTAACCTTTCGCGCATTTCTCGAGAGGCCTTGTTCGTGAACGTAACCGCGAGAATCCGCGACGGCGATACGCCATCTTGAATAAGCCTTGCGATCCGATAGGTGATGACCCGCGTCTTTCCTGAGCCCGCTCCTGCAAAGATCTGGAGGGGCCCTCCGGGCCACAGGACAGCTTCGCGTTGTTGGGGATTCAGGGAATCGAGGTCGAATGGAGCGACCATGTATCGTGTATTATGACGGACGACTTGACCCTGTAACGAAAGCGGTGCGTTTTGCGTCTGAAGGG
>JADZDX010000066.1 GCA_020850835.1 Fimbriimonadaceae bacterium | reverse complement strand
GATCCGCAAGGGTGGATTTGCCGTGGTCAATATGGGCGATGATACAAAAATTGCGGATATGGGACTGGTCCATCAAGAAAGTACGAGAGTACCTTCTGGGCCGAAATGTGGAAGAGGATACTGAGAGTGAATTGGAGGCGGCATGAGCGAATTTGAGGATACAGAGCGGCAGAACCAGTTTCTTTTGGAGTCCAACCTTAGGCTCCAGAGGATCCTAAACTCGCTACCCGTGGCGATGATAGGCGTTGATACCGAGGGGCGGATCTTCGAGATGAACGATGCTGCTCAGACTCAGTTTGGTTACCCTCACTTCGAGGTCTTCGAGGCTTCTATTGCCGAGATTGTCCTCGGGGACGAGGATCGGGAAGAATTCACTTTGAGGCTACAAGAAGCCGTTGAAGCGGATCGCCACATCAATTTTGAGTTACCAGCGGTGACTAAGGATGGTAATCGCCTCATGGTGGATTGGAATGTGATGCCCATGAAGGGCATGGATGGTGCTGTCAGTAGCGTCCGGCTTGTTGCAAGCGACATCACTGAGCGCGTAATGCAAGCTGATCGGCTCAAGGACCTAGCGTTCAAAGACGCGCTTACCGGCCTTTGCAATAGGAGGTCGTTTATGGACGCAGTTGGCACTGTAGGAGAACGAACCCAAGGTACGCCTTGCTCCGTAATCTTGATGGACGTCGATAAGTTCAAGAATTACAACGACACTTACGGCCATCCTGATGGAGATACTCTCTTGAGGCGCATTGGCGACATTTTGGGTGCAAGCCTGCGCGATCCGTACTTGCCCGCTCGGTTCGGCGGTGAAGAGTTTATTGTCTTACTCCCCGGTGCCGACGAGGAACAAGCATTTCGAGTCGCAGAACGTCTTCGCCGTGGTATCGAAGAGCAAACGCAAGATCTCCGTGGCTCCACGGTGAGCTTGGGTGTTGCAACAACTTACAATTTGCGTCGGGATGCAGACTTGATCATCGAGCAAGCAGACCAAGCCCTGTATCGGTCAAAGCACAATGGTCGTAACCAAACTAGCCGATGGTCTGTGGACCTTGCCGCCTAAGGATCAGGTGCCTCAGAGTCCCTGAAACTTCAGGACGATTCCTCGCTTCTGGATCTCCTCGACGAACCGAGTGCCGGTGACCGCTTCTTCGTATCGGATCGCGCCCTTGGGCACGCGACCCTCGGCCATCTCCACGGCGTAGATCGCGAGGCTGAAGCCAGTCAAGCGCTCCATTGAAGTAAAGCCGGTGGCTTCATCCTCTTTGTCCAGAATATCAACTTGCAGTCGTACGGCCTGACCGTTCTTTTTTCCTTCGCCAACGGCCCGAACCGCACACATGTCGCGATCAACGAATTTGTCCAGCGCAGGTCCAAAAACGGCATTGAAGACATCTTTGGGCACGATTTTGGTGCCCTTAACGTCTACGGGTGACTCATTCCAGAACCCAAAGTCCTTGAAAATTCGCATTCGCTCGCAGTGGCCGGGGAAGCGAATCGTCTTGTAGACGTAGTTTTTCACCTTGCCTTCAAAAGTATAGGGAGCCGTACTCGTGCCGCCAGAAGTGTTAAACGCTTCCATCTTGCCAAGGGATTCAATTTCAAGATCTTCAAGATCGGCTAGGGTATCCACCTTATCAATCTTGCCGTCCCGAAGCACCACTGCCTCATAGTCGTACTCGGTCACGAGCCCTTCGACATTGAATGTAAGCTTATAATTGAACGGAGGCTTTGGGTTCTGAGGCAGGACACCGCAGTACATCTTGATCGTGTCAACCTCGTCCATCTGTTCCATAAGGTACATACCAAGGCTGTTGACCAAGCCAGGGGCCAGACCGCAGTCCGGAACGAGGGAAACACCGGCCTCCTTCGCCACGGTATCCAATTTCATGGTCTCCAAAGTTACATCGGTGTTACCGCCGAGATCGCACATGTTGACGTTACTGGCAACAGCCACCTTGGCGATATGAGGGTGCATCCAATACGGAACGCAAGAAAGTAGAACATCAACGCCCGTGAGGAAGGCTCCCAAGCTACTGGGATTCATGGCGTCAACTTGATCAGGGTGGCAGATGGTTTGGCCAACGAGTTTGTTCACGCGATCGGCACTTTGCTTTGCTTGCTCGAGGCTAACATCTCCGAGCAGAATCTTGGTGGGGTTAGCGAATTTGGCGAGGTCGTAAGCGGCGGCTGTGCCTTGCATGCCGGCGCCAAGAATTGCATAGGTCTTGCTCATAGCGTTGGGTCGAAGCTCCGATGATTCGGCCTGAGGCGTTCCGGTCTTCACACCCATTGTACCTTTGGGCACACCGGTCTGACCGATCTCACAATTTCCTCATAAAGGCGCGCAACAATAGGAGGCGATGCGCCTACTGATCGTCGAGGACGAACCTGATATCGCGTTTGGCTTGGAGACAGCCCTGAAACGCGAGGGCTATTCAGTGGACGTGGCCCTTGATGGGGAGGCTGGCGAGGATCTGGCGATAGAGCGTGCGTATGGGGTGATATTGCTAGACCTCATGCTTCCTAAGAAGAGCGGACGAGAAGTATGCCGAACGCTGAGGCGGGCCGGAATCACTACGCCAATTTTGATGCTAACAGCAAGGGACCAAGTGGATGATAGAGTTGAGGGCCTTGATGCGGGAGCGGATGACTACCTCGTCAAACCGTTTGCAATAAAGGAACTGCTGGCGCGCATTCGAGCTTTGGGTCGACGCGAATCCGATCGTCGGGAAGCCGTTCTATCGGTGGGTGGGCTAACAATTGATACGCTAGCCCATCAGGTTCAACTGGACGGAGAAGAGATCCGCCTTACCAAGCGCGAGTTCCAATTGCTGGAGGCCTTAGCTCGCAACCGTGGGCGTGTCCTTTCCCGAGAAGTTATTTTGCAGCGGGTATGGAACACCGACGACGCCTTACCCAATACCGTGAGCTTCCATATGAAGAGCCTTCGGAGAAAGGTTGACCCAACTGGGGTCTTGATCCATACCGTGCACGGGCTGGGATACTCGCTGAGGAGCCCTGGATGAAGTCCATTACCGCCCGATTCATGCTTTGGAATGGGGGCTTTGTGCTCTTAATCCTGCTAGGTCTTGGATTGGCGCTAGTCTTGGCAAGCCAACGAACTGTTGAGGAGATGGTGGACCGCGACCTCGTGCGCAGGGCGCTACAAGTGGCCCGCGACTCCGCCCGCCCTGAACCTCCATTCGGTTTCGGAGAACCTCCTCCTAACCCACCTCCCGGAGAGGCGGAAGTTCAACGTCCGCGGATCTTCAATATTGACGGGACATCTCGCCAGCCCGATGGGAAACTAGAGATGTGGAGCAAGAAACTCTTTGATGAATCACTGCGGGGCAAGGTCATTCTGGAAACCCAGTGGCTAGATGGACTTGAACTGCGCGTAGTCTCGGCACCGATACCCGGTCGGGATAGAGCAAGTGGAGTAGTTCAGATTGGACAGGGCATGGGGCCATATCGGTTGGCTCAGCGAGCCCAACTTTGGGCACTGGGCGTTGCGATTCCTCTGAGCTTGTTGGTTGCAGGACTTCTTGGTTACTTACTGGCCCGACTGGTGTTGCGGCCGGTTCGTTCGCTGACTGCGTTGGCCGAGAGCATCGCCGCCAACCCGCTTCGGGAGGAGCATATGAAAGCGGATCAACCCGATGAGATAGGGAGATTGGCCGGTGCATTTAATTCAATGACCGCTCGCTTGCAATCAAGTAATCGCGAGTTATGCGAGTCTCTGGAGCGTCAGCGGCAATTCACAAGTGACGCTGCCCATGAGTTCCGCACCCCTCTCACGGGGATCATCTTGGCCGCAGAGAACGGCCTAGATGAAAGAGCAACGCCGGCCGAAATGAAACGATCGCTCTTAACCATCCAGAAGCAAAGTCAAGCCTTGGCAAACCTCATTCAACTCCTCCTAACATTGGCGCGCCTTGATCACTCGGGCGCGCGCCTGCATATGGAGAGAGTTGAGCTGAGACCGGTTGTAATGAAGGCTATTGAAGAGGCCGGCTTGGTGCAAGATGCACGTATTCTGGTGCAGGTTGATGGTGATCTAGTTTGTTGCCCTGAAGCTCTCAGCCAAATCGTGCGGAATCTGGTCGAGAATGCGGCTGCCCATACGCCTAGCGATGGGAGCATAGTCGTTTCTTTCGAAGAGGGCAGTCTTCGGGTCTCTGATACCGGGCCAGGGATCTCTTCCGAGCACTTGCCTAGGCTGTTCGACAGGTTCTTTCGCGTTGATGCCGCTCGAGGTGGAACAGGCGGCGTCGGCCTCGGGCTTGCGATCGTCAAGACACTATCCGAGCGGCAAGGCGCTACCGTCTCGGTGTCAAGCGAGATGGGTAAGGGGACGACCTTTTACGTGAATTTCGTGAAAACGTCGGAAACCTCATCGGAACCTCACGTTTGAAACGCACAATACAAATAAGCTGAGAAATCGGCGAGGAACAACAAGAATGAAAAAGGCAACCCTTCTATTGATGGCGTTAACGCTCGTAACGGCGAATGCGCTGGCCGTAGTTCAGAACCCTCCAGGAGGTGGTCCCGGCGGCCCCGGAGGCCCGCCCCCACACGGACCACAGCAGGGACGAGGAGGCAACCTGATATTCATCGTTCGTATGCCAACCGTGCAGACCCACCTGAACCTTACGCAGGCCCAGAAGAACGCTATTGCCGCCTTGCCACCTCCTCCGGGCGGTGGTCATGGTGGTCCACCCCCTGGGGGAGGTGGTCAAGGTGGCCCTCCTCCGGGTGGCGGTGGTCATGGTGGCCCTCCTCCGGGCGGCGGTGGTCAAGGTGGTCCTCCTCCGGGAGGCGGTGGTCAAGGTGGCCCTCCTCCGGGAGGTGGTGGTCAAGGTGGTCCTCCTCCTGGTGGGGGGAATGAGCCGCCAAACCCATTGGCTGAGATATTGAATCAGCAACAGATGAATCGCCTGAAACAGCTTGGGCTACAGTTTGATGCGCCGATGACGATGTTGGACCCACGCAATGCTGGTGAGCTTCATCTCACCCAGCCACAGCGCCAGTCCATCCATCAGGCGATTCAAACCCATATGCCGCCACCACAGCCAAACCAGCACTTCACGTTTGCCCAGATGCAATCGCGCAAGCTGGCGGCCTTCAACGCGGCATGGGCTATCCTGACCCAGGAACAAAAGGACTCTTGGGACCATAAGGTTGGCCCGAAGTTCACAAACTGGGTTGAACCACCAAGGCCCCAATAGGCCGCACAGCGGTTTATTGACTGGCCGACACTCTCCCTTCGATCTTCGCATCGAGGGGGGAGTTTTTCTTGATGTAGTCGATGAGGGCATCAGAATCTAGCAGGCCCGTGTCAACTCGGTACCCCTTTGCATCAGCGAGTGAAGTGAAGCCATCACCCCCGCGCGCCATGAAGTTATTGACGACGATCCGAAACTTGGCAGAGTTCGTCATCGGAGTTCCGTTTAGGGTCATGCTCGTGATGGCTCCACCTGGTCCAATTCGGTAAGCCATGCCTCGGCTAACTTGAACGGTGCCAGCCTTCGTAGCGCCAATGTTCAGCATTTGCCGAATTTCGTCACCCGTGGCATCCATGACGACAAGGGTATTGCCGAACGGTTGGGTTGCGATGATCTCGCCATAGGTGATCGGGCCTGGCTCAATAGGAGCACGAACACCACCTCGATTCATGAACGCTGCCACGGTTTGATTACGGGCGGTGTAGGCAAGCATGGCATCGGCTATGACGTTACCCATCGTCACCTCTGGCCCCGAGTCTCGCGGTAACCCCTTGGGCGATGTCCCAACGACCTCGTTTCCCAAGTTATCGATTGGTTTCTTGAATGCATCAACAGCACTCTTCAAAGAGACGTCCTGCGGGATACTGTCATCGGTCAGAATTGGCTTTGCGTCGTGGTAGCCGGTGATGTTGCCCGCCTCGTCAAAATCCACTTTGATCCTTCCAAGGACCTTGTTCCATTCCCAAGCCTGAACGACCAAAGCCTTGCCCACCTTGGTCGGATAGGGGCCAGCAGGGTTGGCGATAGGAATAGCGCCCGTATCGCAAAGTAAGGAGTGAGAATGGCCGCCGACGACCACGTCAACGTCAGGATGCTTTCTCGCCAGTTCGATTTCACCGCCGTAACCCACATGGGTGAGGAGGATGAATTTATTGATGTTGAGTTTCTTGAGCTTACTGATCTCTCTTTCAACAGCAGCGTCAATATCGGTGACCTTGAGATTCGCCCCCGGGCTGCTGATTTCAAAGAGATCAGGCGTGATGAGCCCAATGAGTCCAATCCGCTGGTTGCCAACATGGATTACGGTTGATGGCTTGACCCAATTCTGCAGCATCGGTTCGCCGGAGAAGTCGAGATTAGCGCAAAGGACCGGAAACTGCACCGACTGAACGAAGGGTAAGAGCCCTGCGGGGCCGTCGTCGAATTCGTGATTGCCCAGCGCCATTGCCTGATAGCCGCTAAGGTTCATTAAGTGGGCATCGGCGAGGCCGCGGTACACATTGTAATAGAGGGTGCCTTGGAAGGTATCGCCCGCGTTGAGAAGAATCGGGTTGGGGTCACTGGCTCGGTAACGGCGAATGAGCGTTGCGACTCGGGCATAGCCCCCGTAGGTTTTCCCCTTGATGAGGGTTGGTTCAACGTGGGCATGAATATCGTTTGTGTGGAGGATGGTGAGGGTAAAAGTTTGCGCCGAGATGGCGATGGCGCCGAGGATGCTGGAGTTCATTTTTGAACCTCCAGCCGGTAGGCAAGGGTTGACGTTTCCGAGGAGAAGTAAGCGCGCTTCACGGGCATTCCCAAGTCATCAATCCACCAACGTTCCCGCCGGTAGCTGTTGGTTCTTTCTACAACGTGAACCGTGTTTGTCTTACCGAGGATTGATAGAGTTTCGTCGGGAAGGATTGTGAGCTTGACGTCGCCGAAGTCCCCGGCATCGCTGAAGCCGTAGTCAAAGAACGAAGCCGTTTTCGGGTAGTCGGCTCCCGGTGCTTTGGATAGCCACCAAAACTTCGAAGGATCACCGGCTTCCATGGGCGACTTTCGAATTCGGCCCGTGACGGATAGCGCCTCGTTTCGATAGAAGGGGCGGCTCAACTTGACTGTTGCGCCATTGGTTTCGGCGATCCAGACGGACTTCTCCTTGTTTGAAACCATCGTGAACTCCCACCTTTTGAGGCTGGAATCGCTGTTGTAGTGGGCTACAACCGTCTGACTATCGCCGTCGCTGAACTGGGCACTGTCGGACCACTCAAGGCTGCCATCATCGAATAGGGTGCGTCGAATGATGACCTTCCCCTGGGTATCAAGCGTGCCCGTGAGGGTGTAGGTGCGCTCAACCACAAGGGGGCCGCTGACCAAGTGTGCGAGAATGACCGTTAGCATCAGATTAATTTTGACGCAAAAGCAAATGCGTGGTGGTCCGCGAACAAAGCAGGTAGCGCGTAACGTCCTACTGTTGCTATTATCTTAGGACATTAATGGAAACCCCGATAAATCAACCTCAAGCAGGTGCCACACCTCAAGGTGGAAGCCTTCCCAACGCAACTTCCAATGCCGAATTGCCATTGGAAGGAATGGGCAAGACGAGGCCCGTTGAAGACCTTCACATTGACGCACTCTTGGACATCGTTGTAGATCGCAACTGCTCAGACCTTCACATCGCGGTTGATAGCCCACCCATCGTACGTGATGATGGGGCGTTGAAGAAGCTGAACTTTGAGAAGTTCACGCCGCAGGTCACGCAGAGAATGATGTATGAAATCATCTCGGACGACCAGATCCATCGTTTTGAGACAACCTTGGAACTTGACTTCTCCTACGCGCTTCCCAAGGGTCGAGCCCGGTTCCGTGTGAACCTCTATCGAGACCGAGGCGCCGTCGCGGCAGCCTTTCGTTTGATTTCCAGTCGGATCCCGACGGTGCGAGAACTGAACCTGCCGCCGATCTTGGAACAATTGACCGAGCGGCCGCGCGGCCTGATTCTTGTGACCGGCCCTACTGGTTCCGGAAAATCAACGTCGCTCGCGGCGATGATCAACAAGATCAATACGGATACGGCGGTTCATATCATTACGATTGAGGATCCGATTGAATATCTCCACACCCACAAGCAGTCCTTGATCAACCAACGCGAATTGGGTCAAGACACGAAGAGTTTTAATAACGCCCTTCGCGCAAGCCTTCGTGAAGACCCGGATGTTCTACTCGTCGGTGAAATGCGCGACGTAGAAACAATTAGCCTTGCAATCACCGCGGCGGAAACGGGCCACTTGGTCTTTGCGACCCTGCACACGAACAATGCGGCGGAATCTATTGACCGTATGGTTGACGTATTCCCGCCCGGTCAGCAAGAACAGATTCGTGTTCAGCTTTCGAACAACTTAGTTGCGATCATTTCCCAGCAACTGTTGCCAAGGGCGAGTGGTAAGGGTCGAATTCCGGCTAACGAAATCATGATCGCCACGCCGGCTATCCGAAACCTCATTCGCGAAGGTAAGACTCACCAGATTCCTTCGACCATTCAAACTAGCGGTGGCTTGGGCATGACAACCATGGATCAAGCTTTGCGAGACCTCTACATGAAGGGAATCGTCACTTTGGATGAGGCAATGTCTCGTTGCCAAAACCAAGAAGAGTTGAAGAAGATGATCAGCACAATGGCAATTGGCACTCCAGGAAACGCAGCGCCTCCGCCGAGAAGATAAGTAAATGCCAGTCTATAGCTACACTTTCAAAGACGGGTCCGGTGCCATCCAGAAGGGCACGATGGATGCCGAAAGCGAAGACGTTTTACGTAGTCGTTTTACGGAGCAAGGCTTCGATGTTATCGAAGTCACCGTCATCAAGTCGAAGAGCACCAAGCCAAAAAGCTTCGGAAAAGTAAAACTCGGGAACCTGGCTGTTTTCTGCCGCCAGTTCAGCACTATGGTGGATGCGGGTGTGTCACTGGTCCGCTGCTTGGATGTTCTCGGCCGTCAAACTCAGGATCCCAAGCTCAAGAAGATTCTCATTGACCTTGGGGAGCGCATCGAATCTGGCGAAACCCTGAGTAAGTCTATGCAGCGTCACCCGCGAACGTTTAACAACCTGTTTGTTGGACTGATACGGGCTGGTGAAATTGGTGGTGTGCTTGAAGAGACCTTGCAACGGTTGAGCCACTTCTTGGAGAAAGACGTTGAACTGCGCAGAAAGATCAAGTCCGCGATGACCTACCCGACGCTTGTGCTTTGCGCAGCGATCGGCATCGTGATCTTCCTCGTGTCATGGGTCGTTCCCCAATTCGCTCAGCTCTTCTTGGATATTGGTCTCAAAGCGGACGAATTCCCCGCGATGACCAAGTTCTTGATTGACCTGTCCGCCTCGTTCGTGAAGACTTGGTATCTCTGGCTGGGCGGCATCATTTTGATCTTGGTAACGTACAAGCTGATCGCCTCAACCCGATTTGGAAGGCGGGTGATTGATCGCGCTAAGCTTCATGTTCCGGTGTTTGGCAAGCTCCACCACATGATATGTATGGCTCGGTTTAGCCGAACGATGGGCACTTTGCTCACTTCGGGCGTGCCCATCTTACAAGCGATGGAAACGGTCGCCGGAACGGTCGGTAACACGATCATGGCCGATGCGGTTTTGGAAGCACGAGCTCGAATCCGGGAAGGAGACCGAATCGGCGACCCCCTCGAGCAATCTCGACTCTTCCCGCCAATGGTAATTCACATGATCGGTGTTGGTGAGGAATCCGGTTCGCTGGACTTCATGCTTCAGAAGATTGCCGACTTCTATGAAGATGAGGTCGAAGCTCGCGTGGCATCATTGACGGCGGCCCTGGAGCCAATCATGATTCTGTTGCTTGGTTTTATTGTGGGGTTCATCGTTATTGCGATGTTCTTGCCTCTGATCAAGGTGATCGAGACTCTGTCGGCCGGCGACACCTAGAGCAAAGAGTCGAAGAATCATCGTGGCCTGAACCCTTCGGTTCGGGCCACGGTCACTTTAAGGTGGCTTGAACGTCCAGAATGTTCGAATGTTTCCTGAATGGACGGCGGTGGTGGGGTTCTTGATCGGCGCAACGATTGGGAGCTTCCTGAATGTCGTTATTTACCGCCTGCCGCTCGGGCTCTCAATAAATGAGCCCAAGCACAGCTTTTGCCCAAGCTGCCAGAACCGACTGGCAGCCCAAGACTTAGTTCCTCTCTTCAGTTGGCTGTTTCGGGCGGGGAAATGTCGTCAATGTGACGCCAAGGTGCCTGCTCGTTACTTCTGGGTCGAGATGATAACCGGTAGCCTGTGGGGCTTGGTCTGGTATCAGCAGTTGTGCGTTGGGGCTGACGTGCCGAGGGCAATCTGCTTCGTCGTCATGGTGAGCTTGCTGGTGGCGGCCACGTTCATTGACTTACGCTGGTTCATCATCCCAGACGAGCTCAATGCACTTCTTCTGGTGACCGGTCTGGGTTACAACATCTCCCTGTTTGCCCAAGGACGACCGGAGGCTTGGACTTGGGGGTTGCCCAGCTCAGTTGCGGGGGCGCTTGTGGGCACATTGGTCCTGTGGGGCATTACCTTCTTGGGGCGCCTCATTTTTCAGAAGGATGCCATGGGGCATGGGGATATCAAGCTCGCTCGTGGAATTGGGGCGTGTCTCTTCCCGCTCGGTGCGATGGTTAGCTTTGGGACCGCTATTGTTCTTGGCGCGGTTCTAGGGATTGTCCAGATAATTGTTGCGTCACGAAAGCCCCAAGATGATTCAGAGGAAGAACCTTACATCCCCGAGGAGCCCGAGAGCCTCGGTTCGATCCTGAAGTCGGGTCTGGGATACTTGTTGGCAATTGATGCAATCGGCATGATCATTCCGAAACTGTATATGGCGTGGTTTGGAGAGGATCCGCGTGCCCAAGAAACATTGGAGGATGATGATTGGCAACCCGGTTTCACCACGATCCCATTCGGTCCTTATCTAGCGGCCGGTGCCATCGTGGCGGCAACGGCCAGTGGTCCGATCAAGTCAATGCTGGATGCTTACCTAAAGTATCTGCATGGCGACTAGACTTTTTGCCGATGAGAGGAACAGAGGACGCGAACAATGAGTCAAGATTATCCAACGGCGGGACCTACCTTTATGAAACGACAGCACGCGTTTACGCTTGTGGAGCTTCTTGCGGTGATTGCTATCATCGCTTTGCTTTCGGCAATTATCTTCCCGGTATTCGCGCGGGCGCGGGACAATGCGAACAGATCCGGTGACATTTCGTCGCTGAACGAGCTTCGAACATCGCTTCAGCTTTACCGACAAGATTTCGGCGGTTATCCACCTTCGCTTTTGGGCTACGTGGATCGCTATACGACTGGCCCGCAGAGCGGGCAAGTCATACCTGCCGAGCAGATCACGTCAGCTCTGTACCCCAAGCGCGTAAGAAGTCTTGAGACTTTTCGGCCCCGACCGGTGCGGGTTCCCCAAAATGCGATTACGTCCGCTGTTTGGCCAGAGGCAGATCCGCGAGCAGTTGGCTCAGCGCCAATTGTGGATACCGATGGGAATAATCAAGTTACGAGTGCTGACGATATTGCCGGAGCACGGCAAGCCTACACGAACACGGATACCGTGACGCGAAACCCGGGGCTCCCAGCCGGACCGGGAAACCCAGCCGCCGAATATTATCAGATTAGCGGGTATGACGTTGCCCAGAATCCTAAGTCAATCGGGAATCGAGCAAACCAATGGGAGCTGCGGTATGCACTCTTTTGGACCAACTTCTCGATTGGGCAAGGTGCTGGTTTTGGCGCGGGCAGTGCGTTTGATGATCCCCGTCAATTGGGCTATAACGACCCGCCTGAAAGTACGGTGATCACTTGGAACTCGTACTACCGCGACTTCGAGCCGAGCGGTGTGAATCGAGTTCCTCAGCGGATCAATCGTGACATCGTATTGTTTTTGGGTGGTGCTGCTCGACCCTATGATTCTCGAAAAGTTTGGGACTACGCATGGCGCGTGATCCCGTAATCGCCCCAAGTTGGAGGCTATCTAGTATTGAATTTGTTTGTGCCTAGCTATCGGAAACGCGGAGCCTCGTTGATCGAGATTCTGGTTGTCATTGTGATCTTCGTTGTGGGGATATTGGCTTCGGTTCAGGTATTCCCTGGTGGCCTAGCGATCTTGCGGCAGAATCGTTCCAACACAGTTGCAAATGCCCTCGCCCGTGCCGAGATGGAGCGAATGAAGTCAGATCGCGATCACTCATTCAACGCTCTTATCGCGGCAAATTATCCAACGGTCTTGCCTGGGGTGCGTGAAATTGAGCTTGATATTCAGCGATCTCCCAATGACATTAATCCGCCCGCCCAAGTGACCGGGCTCGATAACAGCGGCCTTCTGTCTGATGTCGATGGTGGCTTGGGGAACTGGTGGCTATTCTCTGGTGCCAATGCAATGAGGCAAATCATCGGCGAGGGCCGAACGATTCCCGCAGCCCGATATGTTGACGGTCCCTTAGGGGCCAGGTTTGGGGGCGTTCTCGCCGTGCAGTACGGCCCGCTCTTCCTAAATATCCAGTCCGCTAGTCCGTCAAATCCTTCGAATCTCGTGCCCTTTGTGGTCTATGGGAATGATTTGGTACGACGGTTTAGTGACTTTGACCTGTCGAGCGACTTTCCTCTTCGAGACGACTATGTCACATGGATTGAGGATGACGGCGAATACTTCACTCTTCCGCAAGGAGCCTACCGCCCTGGTGCCCCTGTAGATCGTAACTATCGAGTCAGTGCGCGTGTGCAGTTTAGTGATGGAACGGTGCAGGACTTGGTCCGAGTCGTTACGGTTCCGGCGGCAGCTGTGGGTACTCCGCGATACAACATTTCCCACGACTTTAAGGTTGTCTTTAGTGGTGCTGGCCCGGCCGTCACCCGGGTCGAGCCCGACACGGTGCAAATCGCACGGCTATTCGATGAAGTGACGACTTTCTATACCGAGGCGCAAATCCAAGGTAACCCGGGCTTGTTGGATGATGCGGTCTACCAATACCAGAGGTTGGACGACCAATTGGGCATTTTCCTCTTCCACCCGCAGGGGTCGCAATATCAGGAGCGTCGTGGTCGCGGTCGCTTACCTATGCGGGCATTTGTAGATTACAACGTTCTTGATTGGCGCATTCTGCGCGATGACTTTCGCGTCGGTTCATCGGCGCCCTACCAGCAGAAACTCTTGGTCGAGAGCCTCAAGGTCTCTGGCGAGAGGGGGGCAGACAATTTGGTCTATCAAGGTCTGGGCTTTCCGGCTGCCAACGGCACGGTCACGCCAGCCCAGCGCGATCTGGTGATCTTCGATCGAGAGACGGGAGCGGTTATTCTGCCAAACAGCTATACGATTGATAAGTCCTTAGGGCTACTGCAATTCGTTGATGTTGATAACAATTCCGCTAATGGGCTCAGTGCTGACGTGGTCTACGCAGGGACTACGGCCGCCCAACGCATTGATGATATTCGCGGGCGAGCGGTGCGTGCCCTCTACGAAGCAAAAGGTGAGTACGCAGTGCAGCCAGTGAAGGCCTTTAACCGCTACCGAGCTACCTTCAGTTCGACCCTTGGGGTCGGCCAATGCTATGTCGGTGGTACGGACCCGGGCGCTCCTCTTTCTCTGGACCACCGAATCTACTTCTCGCGCAGCGAGATTGGAAAGCAAGTAGTCGTAAGCGAAATCGTTTATGAAGACGGGGGAGGTGCTCGGAAGAAACTCACCGAACAGGTCTTCTTGATTCGGGCGCCTGGTCCCAGCGACTGGAACCGCTATGCCTACATAGATATCCAAGATAAGGACGCTGGCGCTGTGCGGTTCAACTACAGCCTTGGTTATGCCGTTCGATCGGTGCGGGGAGCCAGTGTCGGCGTGCGCGTGTTCTGGAACCCGTCGTCATTCCACTTGACAACGGATTCCAATACCAACCTTGAGCGAATGCGCCAGTGGCTCGGCCAAATGCGCCGGGTAACGACTGAGACATTCCTCATGAAAGGGGCAGAGAATTGATGCGAAGAAGGGCGTTTACTTTAATCGAGCTCATTACGGTCATGGCCCTGACGGCGGTCCTGATGGGGATCATCGTCTACCCGTTGGTTCAAAGCTTTAATATCACCCGGGCCGGACAAGGATTTGCTGACGCTCAGAACCGAGCCCGCATTCTCATTGAGAGGATGACTCGCGAAGTTGGCAATGCCGCCTTCGTTCGTGACAATACGGGCGAAGCGGGAGCGGTCTACATTGATGTACCCGCGTCCGCCGCGACTCCTGCCAATTTGGTGAGAATCAGGCTGGAAAACTCGAGGTTGGACATCATGTCTCCGGCCCAAGGCGATCCCACGCCTTCCGCCGCCCCCGGGGGTGGTTTGGTAGATCCAGATACCGGCCGGATTGACCCAACGCTAAAGACACCGAAGGGAGATGTGAATCTCCCGGTGAGCGAAGGGATGCGGTTGATCCGGTACTTTGTGGGCTTGCGCGAACCCATTCAGGGAGACTTGGCCAACCCCACACCCGCCCGCTATTTCAATCCCTATGATGGAGTTCTTGCCCCGCGTCAAGGTGGACAGGACAACCTTTATGTACTGTGGCGGGCCGAAGTGGACATTCGCCAATACAATGGCACGAGTTGGCAAATCAATAGCGAGTTGTTTGATGTCAACGGTGACGGAACAGCGACTCCCCAAGAGCTGGAAGTAGCCTTGGATGATCCGAACTTCTTCAACTTCACCATTCCCCTCGCGGATATCAATAATCCCGCCGCAGTGCCGCTTGTTCAACGCCAAAGGGATTTCAACCGAATCCGAGCTTGGATGAAGCGGTCAAGAATCGTTACCGAGTTTAGTCGCTACGACATGATTCAGGTCACGATTGATAAGAATACAAGGGCAATCCAGACCTACGTGGATCCCGTTGATGGAGTTACTAAGCCTCGGATTACTTCTCTTGTTGAATTCACGCCGACTCGAGTGAGTGATGAGCCCCTCGGCGGACTACTCGCCGTCCGAAGCGGTGAGGAGACAGACAATGCCGCCAAGATTGGCCCAGATGTGTTTACGGGTGATTTCGGTCATATCACCTCGCCGATTCTTCGGGTTCGCCCGAGTAGCTACCGCGACCTAGCGAATGCAATTGTCGCCCCGTGGAGCCAATACGAATCTTGGATCAGTACTCGGCCCTATTTGGTGGGAAGAAGCCGACCGGCAGGTGGCTTTAGCCAGTACTATTTCACGACCGGAAATGATCTGACGGCGGGCACTGAAGTGTTTGATGTCAGCGGCTATGTCTTTGCGCATGATTACGACCGCAACAGCGCCCTTCCAGCCGATCCAGACACAGGAGTTGGTACTACCGGGCTCTTCCGCTATCCGTTCTCCTGGGCGGTTGACAAGGCAGTCCAGCGAGCGGGTGGTACCAATTTGATGAACAGCGCCGCAATGCGCGAGGACTTCATTCCTGCCGTGCTGGATCGGAAACAGGGCAAGATTATCGCTAGTTTTGGCATCAATGAGGTCGGAACAGTGAACTCCTTGCCAGCGGGTGTTGAGGATAATCGCCCGGTCGCCGATTGCGGCGATGCATTTCCTCCGGCACAAGACACTCTTGTGACCAGTGGTGTGCCTTCTATTCAGCGATGGGCGGCTGCGGACTTCAACCCCGCTCTTGCTTCGAGCCATATCAATCAGCGCTTCAATGTTCTGTGGAATGACTGGCAGCTATTGGCCCCCAATTTTGAGAAGTCCCAGTTGGTGCGTCGTTTTGTTGATCTGCGGGTGACTCCGCAGGTGGATGGCGCGCCGAGCCCATTGGATCCGCGGCTTGGTTTTGCTCGCGCCAGGATGGTGCCGGGGAGTGAGATCGTGATCGGTCCTGACCAGATGCCTGGCTCGAATTACGGCCGTCCGGTCCGATATACAAGAGTTCCGGTTTCTGGCAATGTTGGTCCTAATCAGTATTTCATCAACTACGTGAGTCAACGCGAGCCAAATTGGTCTCAGCTTGGGTTCACCGTTGATCCACAAATCTATAACCCGACGTACTACGACGACGCTGGTGCGGATTGGTCAAATCGATTCGTGTCGCAGATTTTGCAACCTCGGTATCGGCCTGGCTACATTGAATTCAACTCAATGCCGGGTGAACCCCTGCCTGCCGGGCGTATCAGCGTGTTCTATCGCTTTCAATTTACTGAGAACAAAGATGTCTTCGAGTTGGATTACGATTCTCGCCAGTTGATGAATATTGCCCTCACCATTCGGAACTTCCCGCAAACCACCGCGCCTAATCAACAGAATGTCACCGTGCGTGGCCAGGCCAATGTGCGCAACCTATTGAGATGAACATGAGAACGAATCGGCAATCGGGCCAGACCCTGATCATTGCGCTCCTTATTATGGGGGTGTTGCTCATCCTTGGTTTTGTGTTCACGGGCATCATTAGCCGCGGTATCTTCCAGACATCAAGTGCGTTTCGACGCACTCAAGCAACGGACCTCGCAGAAGCTGGGGCTCGTTTCGCCCACTACCAGCTTCAGTATTCAGATCTTGCCGCGGACTGGCGCCCATCTCCGACGCTCATGGCAACTGATGTGGCTGGCTACACGCGTGATCCAGACGCATGGTTTTTGCGACCGAGACCAGTATCTCCATCCTACTTACGCGACCGACTTGGGAATACGATTCCAGACTTGGGAGGACCCGACGGTTTGGGCCCATTTAGCCGGATGGAGTTTGAGAAGGGGCGAGCTTTAGTTAGGGTTCTGTACAATCCGACGCAGTTTGCGGGTTTCAACAGCAATGCCTACCTGCGCGAGCCTGCCCGCGCTCGAAGTCTTGTGCTCATCGAAAGTGTGGGGCGACCTGGCAAGGTATCGGTCAACGATCCGACGACCTTAAATAGCGAAGCGCTCAAGGTAAACAACTACACGAGCTTGGCGGAGTTTGACGACCAAATGGGCAAGCTCCGAGCTCAGTCTACGCGTATTGCGGAGACGCGCAAGCTCGTAGCGTTTGCTTCCGTTACCAACATCGAGTACGGCTACTCAATCATGGACAAGTTTCATGTGAGTCGCCCTGCTGAAATTGGCGCGCCGACCGATAGTCTCAATCTCTTAGCGACCAGCACTTCAACGGATCCAAGGGGGGACTTGGGGATTACCTACGAGGGCCAGCGAGTTGTAGTTCCGTTCATCTTAGGAAGCCAGGTTGTTACCGCCACTGGCACAAATCTAGTTCGCGGCACGGGCTCCTTGTTCTCTAACGCGGACTTGCTTGTACATGGGGACATCCGGGTGTCGGTTGACCCGCGTGCGGGGGATAAGGTGCTCGTCGCTGGCAAGATCACGCCAGCCAATAACGCCGCCCGCTTTGAGATTACTCGTACGGATGCTTCGGGCACCAATGTGTTTAACGTTGCAGGTCAAGGCATGGCGAGCACAAACCCTGGCTTCAGTACCTATGGCGGTGTGTTTCGGGATGGAACAAAGGCGGTTGATGGAGCCGGCCATACTCGAGCCGTCAACCGAATTGAGCCGCCAAGCTTTGTCGCAAGCGATCCGGCAACGGGGGTCAATCGCTACACAGAGATGACCCGCCAAAGTGGTCGACAAATCGTCGGAGGACAATTTGGAGGTCGCAACTCTGGACAGTGGGGGCATGGCAGTGGCATTTATGTTGACAGCAACGAACGGGGCAATTACGCATCCGAGTCGGATCGAGAGAATGGCGACCCCGCCAAGACGCTGACTCGAGACTGGCTCAACCCCAATAACCCAGACTCCGTCGCGTGGAAGGGGCCGTTCTATATTCCGGTCGCTGCCTACTGCGAACTCCTGCCCGACGGTTTTCGAATCATTCGTGATGCTCGTAGTCGATCCCGTATTTGGCGCCGGGAAGATGGCACCATGACGGGCACCTCTGAAGCTCGGTTCCGCATTCTGTACCCAGGTCGCTTCGGGCGCAAGTACATTATCAATAGCATCGCTCACCCCGATCTGATTGATTTGCCCTACAACAGTATCCCCGTAGCTTCGGTCCAGAACCGTGGGTGGGAGTTCAATGGTGTTCTGCAGTTTGAAGGCGACGTTCGCGTACGCGGCATCATCCCAACTTTGGAGCAGCTCACGCTGACCTCACTTGGATCGATCTATATCGAAGGCTCAATCACCAAGGGAGTAGTGAGCCCGGTGGATGGTACGGTACTGAGTGTTCCAAGCCCCGCAACGATCATGTTGGCGGCGAAGGATTATGTTTGCGTTAATACAACGATGTTCACGGGCCCGGCACCGGGCGAATCTGTGAGCCCGAAGCGCACAGATCGGTTACCGAATACGCCAAACCCCGTTGAGCTTGATCAGAGCGAGCGCCAGACTCTCACGCTTCAGACGCAGTTTCTACGCGATCCGTACGTGACGGCGACTGGTCTGCCGAACCCGAATCCACAGACTTGGGCCCCGTTTGCGACTGAGTACACGGAAGCGCGGGATAATCAGCCGATCACCTCGTCGCTCCTGTTGGCCCACAGCGCTGACAATAGTGGGCCGAGTTTCTTCAGCCTTTCAAGTACTCCATTTGGATACATGGGGTCCGTTGGGGACCCGGTGAACCAAAAGTACATTTTTGGGTTCAACGTCGGTCAAGACTACAATGTCGAGGCCGGGCAACTCTTCAGCGCGGCTAACCTGGTGAGCATCTATGGTTTAACCAATACGACCCAAACCGCTTTCCCAAGGTTTGAAACAGCCTCGTATCCGCTCATTGACAGTTCGTTCACTGTGACATCGCTTCGCTTGACCGGGCAGACCCCGGTGGTGGGTGCCTCTCAGGTCTACGCTGTTGACGACGAAACGCGATTTACAATCACGCCCGAGTTTCCGGCGTCGTACCAGTCGCAGAATTACGAGTTGGCGCGCGCGGCCTTGCAGCCAAGCGATATTCGTATCCAGGCGGCAATCTACGCCGAAGAAGGATCGTTCTTTGTCATCCCGGGCCCGGCATTTAATCTGAACCCTGATGACACCCGCGATCGATTCATGACCAATGTCACCAGTATTGGAATCGTCCAAGCTCAACTTCAACGATATCGTGACTTCGGCAATCGGCCCTCGGTACCATTTTTTGGCGAGCCCCTCAACTGTAGGGTGTCAATCATTGGGTCCGTTAGCGAAAACATGCCCGTGCCGATGAGCGAGCGCGCCGAGTGGTTGAAGAAATGGGGCTGGATGCCGCGCTTCATCGGTGGTGCCGGTGGGTCTGGTAATCCAAGCGATCCCCCCGTGACGACCTTAAATGAGATTCAAATGTTGCCCGTGCAGCACGTGCCCAATGGTTGGCCATTGGATACGGGCACGGGTGCCCCTGACAATACCAACGCAAGGTTTGTCCCGAACCTTAGCTTGACTTACGATCCGGTATTTGCCGTCGGGTCCGCCAATGGCGTTGACCCTATCCGGCGAAGTGATGATGGCCTTTGGACTTTGCCGCCAATGCCGCGCCTACCGGTGAGCCCGACGCTCGCTTATTTTGGCGAGGTGAACCCATGAGGATCAAATCAACCCTTTTCGCCCTCATAGCCGCCTTGGCGGCTAATGCAGTTTCTGCTCCAGTTACGTTTTCGGGGCGCAGATTGCCGGTCAACGTAGGGGTCTTGGTTATTGAGAGCCAGACCAGCGGTGGTGAGCCGACTAACTATGCTCCTCACGTCTGGGGTCAATTGGAAAAGGATCGATCGGTGAAACCAGCAGCGTGGTCGTTCACCAACCCGAGAGCCAACTCCTCTCTCACGGACTTCATGCAAGCCCGTTGGTTGAACCGAGGCGTGGGGGCCGTGCCTCCTAGCGGTTCACGCATGACCAAAGAAGACGGGCCTTACTGGGAAGTGGATCTAGATGATGCCAACGACGTCCAGTTGTCAAGTTATGATGCGCTCTTGTTGGTGGTATCGGGAACCGTCTCACTAAACTCGTTAGAGCGAGAAAAGTTGCGAAAGTATGTAGACCAGGGAGGACTCCTATGGGTAGACGTAGCTGATGGCGGTGTTCCTGCGTTCGATGTCACCAACCCCCTTCCTATTCCGATGCTCTTTAGCACGAACAACGCATCCCTGCTGGTTGACCCAGCACATGCGTTGGTGAGTTATCCC
The DNA here is from genome assembly GCA_020850835.1 of Fimbriimonadaceae bacterium. GTDB lineage: Bacteria > Armatimonadota > Fimbriimonadia > Fimbriimonadales > Fimbriimonadaceae > JAFLBD01. The sequence continues at coordinate 4,886 of JADZDX010000066.1, read as the reverse complement.
AACACCATTGCTCCTGGCGAACTGGGAACTCTGTTTTCAGCCGGGACAGGCGTGATCGAAGTTCCGGGTGCCGCCCCTGGTGGCCAGACCCAAGGCTGGGTTCTCGTGGACGGGCTGAAGCTGGATCCAGTAGTTGGTCCTTCACCGCAAGCCATGACCCTTGGCCTCGCTAAGATCGGAGACGGCTACATGATGGTGACGACTCGCTACGTTGCGGGTGCCTTGAATCAAGGCCGGAACCCCGCCGGGCAGGTCGTTGCAAATGGCGGTTTCCGAAGCTTCCCGCCGGCATTCAACAATGTTTTTGCCTCCGCAGCAAAGCTGGTGGTGAATGCCCTCAGTTTGCGAGCCAGTTCTTCAACGAATCTCGCGAATGGTCGTCACACAAATGCAATCGCTGTTGATATCTCGGCCCCGCTCCTGAAGCGCTTTGAGACCACCCAAGTGTCGCCGATGGCAGATACTAGTCCGGTCCTATATAAGAACCGCATTGTCATGCTGGCCCGCGATGGTCGCGTTTATGTCCTGGACGCGACGGCCTCTAATGATATTGATGGTGACGGCAACCCCGACGATGGTTTAGTGGATATCCCGGGTTCGCCAATTGACATCCTCTGGAGGAGTCAGTCTATTGTTGGTGCGGGTAGAGGTTCGACGCCAACTTGCACCGAATTAGTGCGGCCCAACGATAACGCCGACGGCGATGACGCGGTCCTTATCCATGTAGTTGAAGCAAACCAGCCTAGTACGGTCTATCAGTTTCCCTTCAATTCTTGGGGTGACAATGTGCTTGAGACGAATCGCTATCAAAGCGATACCAACACTACTCCGACACCAGCAAGCGGCTTCTCGGTGCCGCAGAAGGCCCCTGCTTCCCCATCCGTGCACGAAGGTTTAGCCTATGTTGCGGATATCACCGAGGCCAACAATGCCCTGGGGCGAGTATGGGTGATTGATCTCATTGGGCAAACCGAAATGATGTCGGCGGGTCGCCCATGGCAGATTCAGCTTGCCCCTCGAATGGCGGCCGTTGATGGCCCGGCGACGGTCGGATACATCCCGATTCAAGACAATTCGGGCGGCGCGGACAAAGTTTTGTATGTGCCTACTCAACCAGACGCAGCTCGATCTGCTGGTTTTGTCAGTATCTGGGCCGGTGTCCGAGGCGAAGCTCCGGTCAGCATTCAACGGACGGCCAACACTCTGACGATTACCACCAGAGCGTCGCTCCAGAACCTACCTATTTATGCTAGTGGGGGTACTGGACAGCCCAGCCTTGACCTCAAGTTGACGGTCTTGGACACCGCCACCGGCCGCCCGTTTACGGGCGCGAGTATGGCTGGCATGTTCTTAGGTAACCCGATCGTGAATGGTAGCCAGAATGGCACCATACGAATTGACTTGGGGGGATTTGGTTCTGCCCTTGACTTCACGGGTCCGAATCCGACCGCGGCCATTCGCGTAGACTACACATTGGACTGGGGGCGAGCAGGAACAGGCCCCGGATTGGCGGCAGCGGATAATTACATCCGTGGCGATGTCCAACTTCCCGATGAAGCTGGAAACGGACGACGAGTCCTCGGTTCCATCGCTCTTGGATCAACGGGCAATATCTTTGTCGTTACAGCACCTTCGGACCTCACACGCCCGGGCGGTTCCTTGTTTGCCTTGCGCGAGCGCGGTCGCGGCGACTTCAACATGCTCTATCGGTGGGAAGCCTTTGATCAGCTTAACCTACTGACAAGCGGATCAAGCGGGCTCAGCCGCGTTCCCTATGATGGTTGCGTTGTTGACTATGATGGTCTTCTGAGTTTCCCAGGAATCGGTGCCTTTTTGAATCGCCCGATGACCATTCAACGGTTTGCCACGGGCCCGGTCGTAAGAGGTAACCGTGTATATGCTGCCCTTAACTCGGCAAAGCAGTTCCCATTTCCAACTGGGAATGAACGGTTTACAACGTCGGTGATGGCTTTCGAAGCAGACCCGCGCCCGCTTGAGATGATTGTCGAGGGCCTGGGGCAAAACTTTGCCTTGGTCCAACCTGACCCAGGTCGCAGTATCCGGCCGCCATCGGGCCCGTTTGAGCCGAACGTTCTGAGCGTTTTGCAACAGATTCAATTCCAGACATCGGTTGTAAACAATTTTTCTCGAGTCTCTCTAAACTCCGTTGCAAGTGTCAGTCGCGGCCGATTCCGAGACGCTTTGATCTGCAACCTACCAATCATTGCGCGACGAGCAGGGTCCTCCGACATGGTGATTCAGCCCGATGCCGGCGTTCCTGATGGCACCCTAGTGCCCGGCAATGCCGATGGGCGGTGGAATCCGCAGAAATGGCAGATCGTGATCAACGGTATGGAGACTACGGGCAACATGTTTGTTTCTGGCGATACCCTTTACTTTGGGGGCGGAAGCTTCCTTCCTGGGTTCCTAGAAAATGGCTTCGGCAGCATGCCCCAGAAGACCGGCTTCCTCTACGCCATGGACCTGAGAATTGGAGCTAATGACCTTCGCGAGCCGTCGGGCCGCCAGCCATGGCAAGTGGGTCCGTTGCGTAATTGGGAGCGATACCTAAGCTTGATTGACCCAGAGCCTAGCGGAAATGGGGTTACTCCAAGTCCGTACGTAATTTGGCCAAGTAACAAGGGTGTTCGATCATTTGATGATTTCCGAGTTCGGGTGCGTCAAGCTGTGTTGGGTAGCCCTTCGGCTCCGGCTCCACTTTTCGGCCTCATTGGGGGGAGCGACGCCCTCTTGGCTTGGAATGGCGGTACGACATTCGCCTTCTCTCGGTCTGATTTGCTGGTGACGGATGAATCTCGAATCATTCGCATTGACCCGAGTGGGGCACCGCTTTGGTCGGTGGACGCCACGACTAAAGGCGGTCAGGACGGTGAGATCGGAAGTAGCCAAACATCGGTTAATCTTGCTCGGCCAACGCGGGCCTATGCAATTGGCGGGAACAACTACCTCATTGCCGATCCCGGTAACAACCGGATTGTCAAGATTGACAGCTCGGGACGGGAACTGCGCACGATCACCAAGTTCAACTTGGATCCGACCTTCTTGCCGGAAGGCGTGCCGGCCAATGCAATCACGAAATTAGCCGCACCCCGCGATGTGCTGACTTTCAACACGATTGAGTCCGATCTAAAAGTTAACCAAATGGTTAGCAATGGTCAGCTGAGCCGCGCTTATAATCGTCGACTTTCGGGAGCGGCGGAATACTGGATTCACTACGTCATTGCGGATACCGGCAATCAGCGCGTGATCGAACTCATTGATCGTTATGAGTACGATTCTGGTCGCGGCGTAATTGGTCCCATCGCGAGGATTGATGATCCGAGTTCAGATGCCCCCGTTGTAACAGTTGCCGGCATACCTCGAAGGCTCATTCCAGCGATCGGAATGCTCAAGTGGCAGATTAAGAGCGAACTAACTCGCAAGCAATACAGCTACAACAGCATTGACCGCCAGTGGGTAACCGATGTCTCTGGTAGCCATCCGATCTACGCATTTGGCTTTGGAAATGTTGAACCAGCGCCGTCAAGTTTCGGGATGCCGGGCGCCAGTGCCATGGATAACCATGTTGGGGCTGGTGGCGTCGTCCTCTACGACCCGGACCGGGGTGGGTCGGCGGTCATCACATCGTTCAATATGCCTGCAGTTCCTAACGCTTCATTCTGGAACGATCAAACAGCTGCATTTGGGATTCAGAGCGTGGACAACGTTTATGCTACCGCCGGGCCTCGCAAGATCAGCGGACTCCGTGCCGCAACCCTCAGCTATGTGGGGGGTGTCCTGAGCGTGATGATCAGCGATAGCAATGGGGTGTACGAACTTGTCCAAAACGGAAGCACTTGGGATACTCGGTGGGCGTTGCCGCGAGAGGCTTACATCGTGATGCGACGCTCGTGGGTGAATCCTATGAGCCCGACGGTCATGCTGCCGACCTCCAAGAATCCGATGGGCTTCCTGCCGACGTTTGCCAGGCGCTTGAACTCGGGTGAAGTGCTGATCGTGAACGGCTATGTTGGCAAATACCGGGTTTCAAGTTTGCCCGTGATTCCATCCTTCGGGATTACACCCGGCGATCCATTTGGCGGAGAGGTCGTCGTTCTTGACGGCTCAATTGACCCTGTCCTTACAAACCGAGGCTTTGATTGGAACAAACCGAACCTTGGCTTTGACTCTTATTATGTGAACTTCGAACTGCCACCGGTGGCGGGTACCCGCTCGCTTGAAGGGCCGGTGTTTGCGGAGAAGCGGTAATCAAATGAAACTGTTGCGATCTTTAGTTGGTGGCCTCATGGCATTGGCACTGCTCCAAGGTGCCGTAGCCCAAAGATGGGGCGGGTTCCAGGGCGGACAGGCTCACCTTGGTCAGCACGATGGCAATAAGCGAACCTTCAATCCGGGGAGGCCATTCCTTCGTTGGTGGGATCCTCTGTACAGTCTTTCGACTACGATTGACAACTTCGAGCCGGGTGCCTCGGCAACGCCACCAGCATCATGGGATCAGCCCACTGGTGACCAAGCCGGCTTTTCACACCAGTCTGACCTCACGACCTACCCGCCGCCGGCGCGTTATCGATTTGCGTCGCCAGTCAATTCCGCAACGGTAGACGAACCTTGGACCCCGGCCGCTGGGGCGGCTCCATTTTTTGAGTGGCTCTTTTCGGGATTATCGCAGGGTGAACAGTACGGGATCAGCCTCAACATTCCGATTGGTCCTACCGACGTTGATCCATCTCCGGCAACGACATTGCTGAAGTTTCAGGCTCGGTACTTCGTTTACGAAATTACTGGTGTGGACAACCCTGATGATCCGGGGCAACCGATCTATCAGGTCGTGGATAACCTTCAATATGCGGGCGGTTGGGTGCGTT
>JADZDX010000065.1 GCA_020850835.1 Fimbriimonadaceae bacterium | reverse complement strand
TAACGAAAGCGGTGCGTTTTGCGTCTGAAGGGTTGAGATTTCAGCTCGCCGCGGCTGACATGAACAACATGAAGCGATTGATCGTACTTGCCAGTTTGAGCGCCCTTGTGGGCTCCGCCTTCGCCCAAAGCAGTTTTACTATTCGCCGCCCCCTAGAAGGTGCGAAGGTACGGGAAACCGTTGAGGTCCGCATCCCCGTCCGATCAATTCCATCGGGCTCAGGATTTGTCGGTATCTGGGTGAACGGAAAGTTCTTGGAGGCCGTTTCGCCTTACTATCCGGCGACTGGGGTCAATACCACCGCGAGCGATTTCATCTACAAACTCGATACAAAGAAGCAGCGAGAACCGAATTTCCCGCGCGGCATCCCCGATGGGCAAATGACGATTGAGGCGGTTCTCTACGCGAACCGTGGCACTTTTACCCAGCCGATCAACAAATCTTCCGTTGTGGTGAGTCTTGATAACTCGGCCAGTATTCGAATCCCATCGGGTGGGATTGTCTTGCGTTATCCATTCCGACCGCTCACCGAGTTCATTTATGGCGTTGAGTTTAAGAACTCAATCCAGAGTCTTACCGAAGCTCAGGCCCAATTGGGTTCGCAAGCGGGAACTGTTGATGGTGCACCCGAGAAGTTTCGCTACCGCATGACGGTAATCAATGATTATCGTAACCGTGATGGATCGAAGGACGGCTTATTGTTGATGCAACCGTTGACCGAGCGAGGACGCGACTACGCCATGCTGACCATTGCCGGAAATAACGAACCGCAGAAGTATTACGACTACATGATGGAGCCGCTCTACATGCGACTAGCCAACAATGGTCGTGAGGTCTTTGGCGCTTGGCCCATCTATGCTCCCAGCGCAACCAGCTTTGGCGACAACTCAAAGGTTGACCTAGTGGCCGTGTTGCCCCTGCCTATTCTCCCAAGTCGTGGGGTTCGACCCGGCGGTCCTGCTTTCACTGGATACCTACCTCAAGCCGTGATTGATCTTGAGAAGACCCATCTAAACGAGCGGTTCACTCAGCTTGTTCAAGCTCGCGGCACGCTCGAAGGGATAGAGTACGAACGCGGACGACCCTGCGCAAAGATTCGTAACGTACTTGCCCAGGGACAGGCCGCGACTGGAGTTCTGGAGTTCAATGAGTATTATTGGTTCGCCCTTGACCTTGGGATGCCGATCAAGATTGAACGAACGTACACGGTAACTCGGCGGATTCGTGAGACCGTTGGTTCGCAAAGCGGTGGCGGTCGCACTCCCGGTACGGGCGGCGGCGGCGGAACACCTCCTCGCCAGGCTGGAGCAGGCGGCGGCGGCGGTGGCCGAGCCGGTAGCCAAGGCGGTAGCCTATCCACAACCCCAGGCCTCTTCTTTAGTGACGATTCAGGACTTCGGTTCGCCGGTCCCGGATTGATCGTTGGGCCGTCCACGTGGCTACGCCAACGTGGACCTGGGAACGATAACCCTGAAGAGGGCGGTCAGCGAGTCGGCGGGGGACTTAACTCAGGCGGCGGAGGTGGGGGCACCGGAATGGGCGGTGGCGGTGGTCAGCGCACGGTAACCCGATTGGTTCGACAACGAACCGTGATCACCATGATCATGGAATAGTGTCCGAATTACTTCGAAGGTTCAGAAACTCCTCGGCGAACCCCGAGGAGTTTCGTATGTCCCTGATAGAGCACCTTGAGGATCTACGCAGGCGGGTTTTTCGCTCGCTGCTGATTCTTGCCGTGGCGTGGACCTTCACATGGATGTTTCACGATCTTATCTACTCCTATGTGAACAGGGTGGCACTGGAGGGCCTGCCCAAGGAGCTCAACTATCGCGAAGCGTTCCTGAGCGTGACGGATCCGTTCATGCTCAAGCTAAAGGTGTCGTTCTACTTCGGCATGCTACTAGCTCTGCCATTCATGGTGTTGCAACTCTGGGGATTTGTAGCGCCCGGGCTGAAACCACGCGAGCGTAAGCCATTCCAGATTATTGGGCCGCTATCTGTGCTGCTGTTTGGAATCGGCTGTTGGTTTTGTTGGATGATTATTCCGAGTGCGATGCAGTGGTTTGCCAGTATTGCGCTAGATAGCTTCCGGGGTACCCAGATCAATCAGGAGCCGGGTCGACTGGTCTTCTTCATCATCAATATGATGCTCGCCTTTGGGCTGGGCTTCCAACTTCCGCTCATTGTCTACTTCCTTGCCAAAGTAGGCATCTTGCCGATGGCGACTATCCACCAGTACTGGCGGCATGCAATTGTCGGAATCTTCTTCGCCGCTGGGGCCCTTACCCCTTCCAACGACCCTTTCAGCATGATGATGCTCGCGGTACCGCTTTGCATTTTGTTTGCCTTGAGCGTCCTTGCCGTGAAGTGGACCACTAAGCCGCTTCCGGATGACTACGACATCCCAGCGGAAGAGCCCATTGAAGAGCCAATGCGCGCCAAAGATTCTGTCCCATTCTCAGGCGACTAATTCGAAAAGTCGCGGTTCGTTCCGAATGATCATAGGAAAATAGGCAAACCTGTGATACAGTGGGGTTTCTATGAGGAACACAACGGTTGCTGGCTTTGTTCTTGCGCTCGCCAATCTTGCCCCGGCCATGGGTCTCCATGGGATGGCCCCCGCCTTTGGTCAGGGTAACTATTCTTTTGGCAAGATTGACGAAAATACTGCAGCATTTTCACCTCTCGCAACTATTAACTTGTTCGGTGTTGTCGCGGTCAACCAGATGACCTATTCCCCGGTGATCAAAAAGTACGTCTTCACCGCCTACGTAGATACCAATAATGCCTACCTAGTTACGCTGGACCCCCATGACTACACGCTGGAAGTGCCCGCCATGCCCTTCTCCGAAACGTTTGTCGAGGGCGTGGAGTATTCGTCGGCGCTAGGTGGCTTGGTTCTGGCCTTTGGAAGTAATAACTATTCAAACCACATTGTCCTGATGGATGGCTCATTCCAGAGCATGGCGATGAAATTCATTGCTGCGGGCATGGATATGGATTGCCTGTTTGTGTCAGGCCCCGAATCTTCGCTTAACCGGCTGGATGTCAACAATAATTGGATGGGTCATCAACGCCATATCGTCAATGATCCCTTCGGATCGACAACCTATGTTTGGACGGGCGCCGATTATTGGAACGCCACTCATACTGATGTGGCTTACCTTCCCACCAATGGCATGCTCTACGCCACTCAAGGGAGTTCATTGGCCGTCGTCAATTCTCTCGTCACGCCGCCCGCCACCATCGGTAGCTACGGCGGATACAACGTTACGGCTCTCGCAAATGGTCCCGACTCGCGTACCGTTCAAGGCACGATCATTCTTAACGATACGCTCGCGTCGTTCTCGCCCATCTCGCGCATGATTACGGTTGAGGTAGTGCAGGGTAGCACAGTTTTGGCTTCCTCAAATATCTTTATGAATTCAAACGCTCAGTTCTTCCAGTTTCCCATGCTGGATGATGCCAATGGGCCGGCTGATGTCGTTTTCAATGGGTCGTCCTTCCTCAAGACTAAGGTGCCGGTTAATCTGTCGAGTTCATTCGTGCTGACGGGGCCGGTAAACCTTCAAAATGGGGATCCCGACTTCTCGGGTGAAGTTGACGCGGCCGATATTGACCTCGTCATCGCTCGGTTTGGCAATACCTACCCGTCGGCGCTACCAGATCCAGATTCCGATGTGGATTGCTCAGGTGAGGTTGATGCTGCCGATATAGATATTGTCATCGCCAACTTCGGCGGCGAGGACGATTAGGCTCGGAGCGTTGCTTCGAAGATCCGAACTTCGGGTTCGCGGGCAAGGCATTCCTTCGCCTTGGCCATAAAGTCGGCAAAGTGAGCCGTCGCGAAGTGAGCTTCAAGGTGCGCCATCGTGCCCCATTCTTCGACGAACACGCACTTCATGTTCTCCTCAATGCTCATGTAGTAATCAAAGCGATCGCAACCCGGCTCAACGAGCGCCTTCGCCCGGTTCTCGTGGCATGCCTCGAGGAACTCCTCAATCTTATCTTCTTGGACTTGGCAGTACGCGGTAAGTACAATCACGCCATGGTTGTACCGCCATTTTGCCTCTCTGGTCGGGATGGGATCACGCTGCCTAGCTACCAAGCGCACGAGATCGAGAGGTTTGGTGTTTGGCAGAAGTTCTGTTATAGTTAGAGCGTGATGTCTCAATATTCAATCGGGCTTTCACTTGCCTTCGTTCTTACGCCTTTCGCAAACGGGGCGACATTGATTGCGCCCATTAGTAACCACAGCTATCCCACCGCAACTACAGCGGATGGGCCGTACCATGACGGAGAAATGTCTCGGGTCATCATCATCAACGCCGATCAGTTGACGCCGATGGTTGGTCGTGTCATCACTGGGATTGCGTTTAAAGTCATTTCAACGTCAACCACTACATGGCCATCCACACCCGCGAGTTACTTGATGTGTGACCTCTTTTTGGGGCCTGGAGTGCATCCGGGAGCAAAGTCCACGACCTTTCTAAACAACTACGCCGGACCCAGAACTCAAGTGAGGGCTGGCTCGATCACCGTTCCCGCGAATAGTATTCCAACGGGCGACAATTTCTTCCCCTTCATTGATATCGCACCGTACATATATTCGGGTGGCCACCTAGTTCTGGAGCACCGACGACGTGGGTTCACTGGCACATATGTTTATGTGACCGCGGTGCGAACCAGCGACAGTGAGTACAACAGCAAAATTTCAGCCGTTCGCTCTGGTACTGCCACAGCCCTTACTGGAGTTCAGCACGCAGCGCCTATTACGCAGTTTCGGTATGAAGACCCAACAATGACCTTGGACGGCACGATTAGCCTTCAGAACTTTGTCGGTACACCGAGTACAGTTCCGATTCAAATTCAGATTTTTCCCGAGGGGAATAGCACGCCCATCCACTCGGCCATGGTGACTGCGGGCTCATTTTCCATCGCCCTGCCACCTTCAATAACACCCGGCAACTATGATATTGCGTTCAATGGATCGCCCTTCCTTCGCCGCAAGCTATCCATGCCGTTGGCAGCCGGCACTAACGGAACTACGGCAGACCTCAGAAATGGAGACGTTGACGACTCCGCCGAAGTGGACGCGGCTGATATTGACGCAGCCATTGCGGCATTTGGAAATGTCGGCAATGTACTTGGCGATGTTGACGGTTCGCTTGAGGTGGACGCCGCCGATATTGATATTATCATTGCCTCTTTCGGCGAAGTCGACGAATAAAGTTACATCGCGCGGGAGCCCACCAAGGGTGGCCCTGGTGAATCTTCGGATGGGTGCCATGGCTAGGTTGGGAGTTCGATGGGAACCCGATGACGTGGAAGCCGGGTACTGTTCGCTATGGCCTTACGCATCATCGAGGTTTTGTCTGCAATTGTGGTTTGCAGCAGTGTTTCTGGCAGCTCATCGAGCCTTTCGAGTTTCGTTCCAAACGCGCTGATGGGGGCCGCCACAACCTACTATGTGTCGCCAACTGGGTCGAATAGTAACCCCGGGACTTTTGCACAACCTTGGCGAACGATTACTTATGCCGTTGGATCGAGCAGCCCTGCGCCGGAGAATTCGACCATTTATGTTCAGGCGGGTGATTATGGCAACGAGAATGTTGTTGTTCGCAAAGATGGCTTGAAGCTGATTGGTTACCATACAAAGCCGGGGGACCAGCCGGCGATTCTGGCGAATTCAATGCTTCCAGTAGTGGATTTTGAGCCAATGCACCAGCCTCTCCTCCGGGGTGCCAATAGGTCCAGCGGCATAGGCATCAATCTCCAAGGCCGCGCGGGGGTCACCGTTTTGAACTTTAACATAACCAATTATGCGTATGGTGTGAGCGCGGGCAACACCAACCAGAACTTCAAAGAGGGGCACCTCATCAGCAATGTCAATGTCTCGCAGATTGGCAACCCAACCGCGGGGTATTCGGGCTTGGGAATTTCGCTTGGGTCCATGGGCACGAGATTCTCGAATGGGGTTAGTGTTCGAAACTGTATGATTGTGAATGCGGCCGCCGAAGGCCTCAGTATCAATGGTGACCAGAATGCGGTTGATAATGTGAAGGTTTACAACTTGGAAACGGTCGGCGCCGCTTCAACAGATTATTACGTGCTGATCTGCGGAAGTCATAACTTGGTGCAGAACTCCATGATTAGCCGGGCGCCCGGTTCCTCGCACAATGGCCACGGGTTCACCATCAAGAGCAATGCCAGTCAGGTCGTTGATAACAACTTGCCGTATCCCACCATAAACCCCCAGTTCAATGTCATCCGAAGGTGCGTTGCGTTTAACCTTGGCGAAAGCTACGTTGTGCGCCATCGCGGGGTTAGAAACAATACTTTTGAAAACAACAAAGCTTTTGGTGCGGGGAGCGATAGTAATTGCCAAGGCAATGGCATTGTAATCCGCGACGGAGCTAGCCAAAACAAGTTCGTAAACACGTTGGTCGAGAATGCCTGCTCTGGCGTGCGCTTCAACGATACTGTTGAGGACGGCGATACCGGCCCAAGTCCCACTGGCCACCCCGGCGCTCGAAACGTGATTGACGGCATTTCAGTACGAAATACCTATTACGGTATTAATTTCAATAGCTATAGCATCCCCTCCGATGCCGGGGCCAACCTTATAAGCAACTCGACTTTTGAAAGGGTGCGCTACGTTTTTGGGGTGACCCGCCGAGCCACCGTCATGAGATACCGAAACATAGTGTTTATGGGCACGCTTGGGGTCTTGCCGCCAGATGTGGGTGGCTTTAGGACGGGAACCTATTCCGCTGATATCGTGCCGAGCCAGTTCACAAGCTGTACGTTCACAAATATCGCCGGCGGCATACCCCCGGGCTTTTAGTAAGAACAAAAGATTTGCCCCATGAGGCGAGGTTGACGCTGTGGAGATAGAAGTTACCGGTGCCTCTGTCTGCAAAGTCGACAAATCAGTTACAGCGCGCGCATTCGCGTGGCGAGGTCACCAAGGCCAATGGCGGCGAGCCCATCCGCTCCCGCTGACCAATCGGGAGGTGCATTGGGTAGCTCCACCGGGGCGTCTGAACGCATCCGAGCCACCTCGCGGAACATCAAGATATGCTCCGCCCTGTCGCGTGTCCAATCCGCGACCACCCGATCCAGCGTCCCGTGCTGGAGCAGTAGGGCCGCGGCTGACTTCGGGCCGCATCCTCGCACGCCGGGAATCTTATCCGAGGCGTCGCCCGCAAGGGCCTTGAAATCGGGCACTTGCTCAGGTAGCACGCCCATCCGCTCGACTACTTGTTGTGGTCCAATTCGGGCCAGTTCGCGGGTACCTCGTTGGGGGGAGATGACGGTGACCGCTTCCGTGACCAGTTGATAGGAGTCGCGATCGGCGGTCAAGAGGAGCGCCTTGCCGCCCGCCTCCTGCTCGCGCAACGCGGCGGCCGCCATCAAGTCGTCGGCCTCGTAGCCCGCTTGCTTCCCAACCCCAAACGAGAAGGCCCGGCAGAGGTCAGGGAGCCGCCCCAACTGCTCAACAATGGACTCATCAAAGCTTCGGCCACCTTGATAGGGCGGCCAAAGCTGGTTGCGGTAGGTATCCACGCCAAGGGTGTCAAAGGCGACGAAGACCCCACGCGGCCGCTCTTCGTTGTAGATCCGCGCCAGTATCCCAAAGAACCCAATGATTGCGTTGGTGCCGTTCTCGTTCTTGGGATAAGAATGGTAGGCCCGGTGGGCGAGGTTGTCGCCATCAATCACCAACAATGGTCGAATCTCCGAGTCCATAGCCTCCATCCCACCAGGATACTGGGTATTGGGGTGAGGGTAGTCTAAGGTACTTAGCTCCTTAGAGCCGCGCGGGGCGGCGGCGCTTCGCCAGGTAGCCAAGCGCAACGCCGAGCCCGATTATGGTCGCTGGCTCAGGTACCGCGGCCCCCGCCACCTGAACGTGGTCGATCTCGATTCCGCTTGGATTCCCGATAGTGATCCGCGAAATCCCGCCCGCGTAGTACACGCCATAGAATCGGTCTTCGTCCGTCCCACCCGCGTAATCGCTGTCGGCATGCTGCCCACTTAGGGTGCCCAAGGATACGCCGCTGGCATCAAACGCCTCGAAGAGGATAGGACTGTCACCGTCGGTCCAGACAAAGCCAGCGTGAGTCGGTAGAGCCACGTTGTTGATTCCGAAAAATATGGACATGGAACCAACGTTCCAGAATGCTTCCCCGGGGCCCGCCGGACCTTGTTGTCCGGTCCCATTCAGAAGGCCGTCATCAATGTCTACTGAATCGACGATTTCCGCTGGAAAGGATGAACTCAAAAAGGCATAGTCGCAAAAGGCTCCGACGATGTCAAAAGACCCGTCCTCGGCGTCCTCCAACTGCAATCCCGCCATGCCAAACCACGGGCTGTCGCTGTGCTGTAAATAGGGCGTCGGCCCATAGAATGTCTGGGCAAAGACCCCTGTCGAGACCGCCATCCCAACTCCAATCGAAAATAACTTCATAGCAAATGAAAGTATAAAGTAAGTTGCTCTTAACCCTTCCAGTCGGAGTCTAAAGTCCAGCAAAATCACTGGGCACGACGAGCTTTACCAACGCGTCGAGCTCGCCCGTGATTGCAGAATCTACTTGATCTTCGCCAGGCTCGCTTTCAGTGCGGCGGATAGCGACTTGTCGGCATTCAGCAATGCGAACTGCGCGCCCGGCAGGCTGTTCTTCTCGATCGCCCGCACAATCGCCTCGGCGAGCTTAGGCTCGCATGGCCAAGCCAGGCGCCCGGCGATCCGATTGGCGTCAGGGATCTTGCTCACCACGGCTCGGTGCGGGTCGAGTTCCTCCGCGACCAGTAACTCGGCCACCGCCATCACACCCTCGTCACCCCAGCCGCACAGCCCCTCAATGAGTTGCCCCAGGCGCGTGGTCGTCGGCCCCTCGGCCGTCTGGTCGTACCACTCAGCAAACGACTTCGCCCCCAGCGTGCGCACCCATTTCAGCGTCTCCGGCTGATCGTATTGGGTCTTCACCTCCCAAAAGTCCTTTAGAGTCTCCTCGTCCACGCCCGGTGTTGAGAGCAGTTCGCTGTCATACATCGCGATCGCTTTCTTGTTGCCAAAGTCGATCGCCCCGATCTTGCGCGCGTTGCGCAGCTCGCGCATGTACATTGCGTTCGAGGGAGCTGGCACCAGGACCTTCTCCATTTGCGCGATCGTCGCGTTGTCGGTAACGATCCAGGTGCGTACCTGATCCTGCAAGCCTCGGCGCGAAGCATTCGCCGCCAGCCTCGCCGAAAGCAGTCGCTTCAAGTCGCTTGGCGGGCGCAGCCGGTATTTCAGCTTCTTGTTGGGCTCCTTCTTGTCGATCTCCAAGCACGCCGTAAGCGCGTTCAGCTTCACGGGAGCAACCAATGGCGAGGCCGACGGGGAAACCGAAGCCAGCAATGGCGAAGAGCGCAGCCTACTGCAGGCCCCATTATCATGGCGTTATCATTTGACCATCGTTTGCAAACGGGGCTAAAATCTCCCTCGTGGCGGGCGTAAGTGTAAAGGTGTTCGGACGATTCCAAGCGACGCTAGAATCGGGGGGTGCGGCGTCCTTTCGCACGTCACGTGCAGCAGAGGTCGTCGCCCTACTCGCGATGCAACCTTCGGGACAGCTCGACCGGAAGCGACTCGCGGACGCCATCTGGCCCGAACACCTGCCCTCCGACCAGTTCAAGAACTTGAGGCCCGCCCTCCATTACGCAAAGAACTCCATGGGCGGAACCCTTCGCGTTGATGAACGCACCAACGAAGTTTCTCTCCATGCCGAGTCAGGCTGGCGTGAAGCCAAGCGTCTTGAGCTTCGCATCGCGGCCGAGGTGGACCCCGCCGACCGGCTCATGCTCTCCTACACGCTTGCCGACCTCATTCGCGAACCCCTGTTCGAAGGATGGGACCGGTTATGGATGGAGCCTTTCCGACAACGTCAGCTGAGCTTGCTGACCCGCCTTCATTTCGGACTCGCCGAGATTCTTGGTGCCAGAGGCGAAGAGGAAATGGCCCTCCGGCATATCCAGCAGGCCCGAGAGACAGGCCCATTCGATCAAGCGGCGGTCAAGCTTCACCTCCAATTGCTGGGTCGGCTTGATCGAACGGGCGAAGCGAAGCAGGTCTACCGTGAGTTCAAGGCCGCCATTGGTGAGTCCAGCGGTATCGAAATCCATAGTGACCTAGCGGCTGTTGCCGCCAAGGTCCTCGCGCGCGGCTATTCCGAGCCGCGAACCCACATCGCATCGTCGGTGCAGGTGGAGTTTGTTCAGGACCTTCTTGAGATGCTTGCAGAAGAGTCCCCCGAGCGATTGCTACCCTTACTTGCGGCAAAGCAGGTGAATTGGGCCGTCGTCACCCACGGCAACGAGTTGAAGTCACTGCTTGAATTGGTGCTCAGTCGAACCGAAGGGTGGTCGTCAGACCGGTGCGATGTCGCAAAGCGCCTCTTGCAATACTATGCTCAAGAAGGGGAGTTCCAGCACATCCGACATGTCGCCAGCCAATTGCTACTCTCCCCCCGGGTCATTGACCAAGTTGCGGCGAACAACTACCTCGCCATGGAAGCGACCAATGCAGGTCGCTTGGATGAAGCTCGGGACCGCTACACCGAGGCCGATACGCTTTGCGAGCGCGAGGACCTAACCTATTTAGGTGCGGTGTGCCGGGCCAATCGTGCCTTTGCCGAGCTCGCATTCCTTGACCTTGAGGCCTCGCTGAGCTTATTGGAATCGGTGATGGACGAATTGGCGACCATGAACGATGCCAATGCTCGCTACAGCGTCGCCCATTGCCTCGCGGCGATCATCCATATCTGTGATTTACGGGGAGATTTCGAGCGCGGGCAGAATACCGCTCGAGAGTGGTTGAAGCTGGCCCATCTGGATGATGCGGTCCGTCAGGACTCAGCAGGTCTCGCTGCGGTCAGCCTCTCATTCGCCCGTATGGGATCGCCCGGTGCCGCCGCCCATGCCCTAGTCGCCATTGACTCAGCCCTTAAGAGTCGCCAGAAAGCGAAGATGAATTCCACTGCGCTCATTGTTTGCACGACGGCCCGGCTCCTCGGGCTGGAGAGCATTGCCCAAAGCGCGGCCCGAGCGCTGTTGGCTTGGACCTACACTTTTCGTGCGGAGCCCAGTCCCCTCGATCGGCGCATGCTGGCCGAGGCCGGCCTCTCGACGCTCAGCGACACAATTGAACCCCCGGGGTCACTGACCAAGATTCTCGTTGACCTGCGTGAAGCCTTTGAACTTGGGCCGATGTCGAGCGCGCCCGTGATTGCCGAATCTACTTGATCTTCGCCAGCCTCGCTTTCAGTGCGGCGGATAGCGACTTGTCGGCATTCAGCAATGCGAACTGCGCGCCCGGCAGGCTGTTCTTCTCGATCGCCCGCACAATCGCCTCGGCGAGCTTGCCGTCGCACTTTGAGGTGAGGCGGCTGGCAATCATGTTCGCTTCGGGAATGCCAGAAACGGTAGCCCGGTGAGGGTCGAGTTCTTTGGCAACGAGTAGTTCCGCGGCGGCCATAATCCCGTCATCGCCCCATCCGCAGAGCCCGGATATCAACTCGCCCAAGCGCTTGCTCGTTGGACCTTCGGCTGTCTGGTCATACCATTCGGCAAATGATTTACCCCCAAGGGTCATTATCCACTTGAATGTCCCCTCACGATCGTATCGCGACTTCACGTCCCAGAAACTCTTCAGTGTCTCCTCGTCCACGCCCGGCGTTGAGAGCAATTCGCTGTCGTACATTGCGATGGCCTTCTTGTTGCTGAAGTCGATCGCCCCGATCTTGCGCGCGTTGCGCAGCTCGCGCATGTACATTGCGTTCGAGGGAGCCGGCACCAGGACCTTCTCCATTTGCGCGATCGTCGCGTTGTCGGTCACGATCCAAGTTCGCACTTGGTCTTGCAGACCGCGCCGCGGGGCCTTTGCGGCGAACCGAGCCGAAAGCAGTCGCTTCAGGTTGCTTGGCGGTCGCAGGCGATATCTGAGCTTCTTATTGGGCTCCTTCTTCTCGATCTCTAAGCACGCCGTCAATGCATTCAAGCTCACTTCAGCGACCATCCTTGGCACCGCCACTGGAGCCAGGGATGCGAAGACCGGTGGCGGGGGTGGCGGCACTGCATGTTGGAATTTGAGGTCCTGAAGCAACTGTGTATCTTGCGCGCTTCCGTCGACGCAGTCGAATTCGTAGCCGGCGGGGATGCTGACCTCGGTGCACTCAGCTGGCATATTGCCGCAGGTCACAACAGCATGATTCATGTCATTGCACACGACCTCAATGTCCATGTCTTTGATCTGTTGATCCGAGCACGCGACCATTTTGCCGTCGGAATCGGTGCAGACCACCGCGCTTTCTTCAACGGGAGGCGGAACTGCCATCCCAACTTCCTTGTCTTCAATGTCTACCTTGCGCGCAACCTCGCATAGACAACTGGTCCACGGGTCACTGTTCGATAGCTTGGTCATGTCGGGAATCTTTACGATGAGACGGTTCACTCCCACCGGGCCTGCCGTCCGCGTTTCCGATCCATCGTCCAACTTTACGAAACGGTAGAACTTAGATTCGAGGTTGAATATGTAGTAGACCGTCGCTGCCTTCTTTCCAGACCATCCACAAGGTTGATCGTGCCAATGCGGTACTTTCACCTTTGGGATCAGGTTAGGATTATCAACGTACTCGTACATCTTAGACTCGTTCAAGGCTCCCGCGTTGACGGCTTTGATTAGTTCGTCTCCTATGCCAAACATTCTTCCCGCCTGGGCCATCGTTGTCTCGGTGAAGTTATCAGACCAATACACTACGGCTTGGCCCTCAATCACATGGTTTTCTTCACACCGGGTGTCGCACGAACTGTCACATTGGGTGTGTGTGAAGTGCTTCTTAACAACACACTTTCGTTGGCATGTGCCGTCTACAACCAGAGGAGCCGCTTCGGGTTGCAGTTGCCAAGTCCAAGTGATGTGCACCTCTTGCCGAGTTGTATCGCTTTCCGACAGAAGATAGTTAATCCCCCCATTCGGTGGCGGTCGCAATGGCGCAGGTTGTGTCATCCCGATCGCAACGGAGAGTAATGCGCTGAGCATAAAGCCATTATAGGGAGTTTTGCCGGGTGCGGCTGGTCGGAGCGCAAAATCCCGTCATACAACGATCCCATCTGGGCAAAGCTGTGCTAGAAAGGTGGCACGGATCGTAGCCGTCTTCAGAAGGCAGCGCCCACTAATCCCCCTAGGAACTACACCACACCCCAACCCCCAAACCCTATCCCCCAACAATTCCTAATTCCGTAATTGATAAAGCCTGCCCTGTGGCCGCGCAGACGAACCGCACCGCCACTGCGACCACGCTCGCCGAAGTAGGAACGAACACCGGCACCCCAGCCTCGAAGGCAAAGAACCCCGCCGTGCGATAGCGGGAAAGGTAAGTCCGCCGGTGGACCGACTGCAGGGGCTGGAGAAGCACCTCGGTCACCACCCCCGGCGCATTGTCGCGGTCGGCAAGGATCTCGATTGCTCCCGTTCGGAGTCCGAACTCTGAACTCTGAACTGAATGACAAACTGAACCACCCGAACCAACCCTAACTAACCCAAACGCAACCGTAAACCGCACGGCGTCCCCCGGAAAAATCGTCGCCGGAGGCACGACCGGAATCGGTGCGCCGGGGTGCATCTGCAGGAACTTCATCGCGAGCCGAGTGAAAACGAGGTTCGGCGGCACGCTCTTGCCGCTACTCATTCCGGCCTCGAGGAGGGCATAATTGCGCCACGCGGCGGCCTGGGCCAGTGAGAGATTCTTCCAGACCTCGCCCACGCGGGCCATATTGATTCGCGTCGCCTGCTGAAGGGGTGTGTTGGGGTCGTTGACCAAGGGCCGATCGCGCAGCACCGTGCCGCTTGGTGTGTTGACGAAGACGGCATTCCCCGCCCGCCCGCTGAGCCCACTAAGAACGACGCCCTCTTTGACCTTGGCCATATCTCGAATTGTCGGCACGCCCCCACCCGTCCTGAAGCCCTCCTCCCGACAATCCCGCCGCCTTGCCCGTTTATTTCGCCAGTGGTTTTCGCATAAATATGCGCGGACACTCCGCGCATTTTGCGTGCACACTGCACGAATCCTGGGGCGGTCATAGCGAGTAGTACTCAGGTTGGTCAGCACACATTTGTGCACTGCTTGTTGTAAAGTAACACTACGCTCGCCCTTGCCGAACCAGAACGCCGAACAGATCGCACGAGATACGATTGACGCCAAGTTGCGTCAAGCGGGCTGGCTCGTGCAAAAGTATGGCGAGCACAATATCGCCCAAGGGCTAGGTGTCGCGATCACGGAGTTCACGGCAAATGGCGGCAAGATTCGGATTGATTACCTCCTCTATGTGGATAAGAAGGTGGTGGGCATCATTGAAGCCAAGCCCGACGGGACGACCCTTGCCGGGGTGGAGATTCAAACCGAGAAGTACACGAGCGGCCTGCCAAACGAGCTGCCGGCAATCGCGAGTCCATTGCCGTTCCTTTACCAAACTACGGCGAACGAAACCTTTTTCACGAACACGCTAGAGCCGAATGCTCAGGCGCGCGAAGTCTTCACTTTTCACCGCCCCGAAACCCTACGCGACTGGGCGCAACATCGCTATCCCCGCTTTGGCGACGTGACGATGGCCGCAAATGGCGTGCACATCCCCGACGGCGGCGAAACCACGAAGGAGCGACTCCAAAACCTTCCGGAGTTGAACACCACCGGCATGCGCGACTGCCAGATTGCGGCAATCACCAAACTGGAAGAGAGCCTCGCGAAGGGTAAGCGGCGAAGCCTGGTGCAGATGCAAACCGGGAGCGGTAAGACATACACCGCCGTCGCCCAGAGCTACCGCCTCATCAAGTTCGCCAAGGCCCGGCGCATCTTATTCCTCGTCGACCGTAGCAACCTCGCCCGCCAAACCTTGGGCGAGTTTCAGCAATACGTGACTCCGGACGATGGCCGTAAGTTCACTGAGCTTTACAATGTCCAGCACCTGAAGTCGAACAAGATAGACCCCGCCGCCAAGGTCGTCATCACCACGATTCAGCGGCTTTACAGCATCCTGAAGGGTGAAGACGAATTCGATGAAGACCTCGAAGAAGAACCGCAACTGACCGAGATCGAGAAGCTGCGAACGGAACCATTGCCCGTGGTCTACAACGAGAGCATCCCGATCGAAGAGTTCGACTTTGTCTTCACCGACGAGTGCCACCGCAGCATTTACAACCTCTGGAAACAAGTGCTGTTCTATTTCGACTGCCAGCTCATTGGCCTTACCGCTACACCGAGCAAGCTGACACTAGGATTCTTTCAAAAGAACCTGGTCATGGAGTACGGGCACGCCCAAGCCGTGGCCGACAAGGTGAACGTGGACTTTGATGTCTACACGATCGAGACGCAAATCACGGAGCAAGGTGTGAAGGTAGAGGCGGGGACGCCCGTTCGATACCGAGATAGGAAGACCCGAAAGAAGCGATGGGCAAACACCGACGCCGATACGAATTACAAACCGAATCAGCTCGACCGTGCAATTGAGGTGGAAGATCAAATCCGCACGATCTTGACCGCGTTCAAAGAGCGCATGCTCCCCGAGTGCTTCCCCGGTAGAACACACGTTCCCAAAACTCTCATCTTCGCAAAGTCGGACGACCATGCCGAAACCATCGTGCGCATCGCCCGCGAAGTCTTCGCCGCGCCCAACGAGTTCTGCGAGAAGATCACCTATCAATCGGGCACGGTGCGTATCGTGGACCCGGTGACGAAGGAAATCTCCTATAAGTCCAAGAAGATCACCGCCGAGGACCTGCTGAGCAGCTTCAAAAACAGCTACTTCCCACGCATTGCCGTGACGGTGGACATGATCGCCACGGGCACCGATGTGAAGCCGCTGGAGATCGTATTCTTCATGCGCGACGTGAAGAGCGCCAATTACTTCGAACAGATGAAGGGCCGCGGGTGCCGGGTGCTCAGCAGCACCGAGTTCCGCAACGTGACCCCCGACGCCGAGAACAAGATGCGCTATGTGCTGGTGGATGCCGTGGGCGTCACCGAGCACGAGTTCTCGGATTCGCCGCCCTTGGAACAGAAGCCAACCGTGCCGCTCAAGGCGATCTTCGCCGCCGTGGCAAATGGGATTTGCGATGAGAGCGTGGTAAGCACTCTGGCCAGCCGCCTAGCCCGGCTCGACCGAATCATGGCCCCCAATGTCCGCGCCCAAGTCGAGCAGGAGCTTGGGCATCCGCTACAAGTTCTGGTGCAGAAGCTGGTGGATGCTGTGGACCCCGACAAGATCGAGGCGAGGACGCTGGAGGTCAGTAGCCATTCCGATGTTGAGTCGGCGGAGTTTATGCAAGCCGCCGCGGTCGAGGCGACGAAGCTTCGCGAGGCAGCGGTGGGGCCGCTATACAGCGCCTCGCTGAGGAAGCTGTTGGAGCAAGCGCAGGATGATAGCGAGATCGTGCTCCACGATAGTGAACCCGACACCTTGCTCCACGTCGGTGCCAGCGCGGAAGCAACCGAGCGGGCGAGGACCACGATTACCTCATTCCGCGAGTATCTTGAAGAGAACCGCGACGAAGTGACGGCCATCAGCCTAATGTACGCGCGGCAACGGGGCAAATCGCCGACCCTTGCCGACCTCAAGAAGCTCGCCGACGCTATCGGCACGCCGCCGCGAAGTTGGACGCCCGAAGGCCTTTGGCACGCTTACGAGATGCTGGAGCAATCAAAAGTGCGCGGGCACGGCGGCAAGATGGTGACCGACCTGGTTTCGCTAGTTCGATTTGCCTTGGACCAAGAAACGGTGCTCGCGCCGTTCAAAGAGTCGGTCGAAGATCGCTTCGCTGCCTGGCTCGCCTCGCAGGAGGCTACAGGCCGCATGTTTACAACGGAGCAGAAACGATGGCTCACGATGATGAAAGACCACATAGCGGCAAGCATGCAGATTGGCCGGGATGACTTTGAACTATCACCTTTTGATCAGGCGGGAGGTTTGGGCCGCGCTTGGGCCGTCTTTGGCGAAGGGTTGGATGAGGTGATACGGGAATTGAATGAGGTGCTCGCAGCATGAGTCCCTCCCCGGGCGGCATTGATGTCGCAAGACAACAGTTGACGGTCGAGCAGGTCTTCCGGGTGTGGGGAGGCGGTACACCGGCCACGGGCGTTGCCGAGTACTGGCACGGCTCGATTCCATGGGCCACGAGTGCGGACTTAGACGATGACTTCGGAGTCACGAGCCGAAAGTTCATAACACCAGAAGCGGTTGCCTCTTCTGCGACTCATGTTGTTCCCAAGGAAGCTCTGCTGGTGGCGACAAGGGTGGGGCTAGGGAAAGTGGGAATCGCTACCCAACCTACAGCGTACAGCCAAGATTGCCAAGGTTTGGTGCCTAAGTTAGATGGCGTTGTCACCCGATTTGCAGCGTACCAACTAAAACTTCGGACCCAAGAGTTTCGGCATATCTCACGGGGCACGACGATCGCTGGGGTTACGAAGAAGCAACTGCTAGATATTCCTTTCGCTCTTCCGAAACCTGCAGTCCAGCAGAAGATTGCCGACGAGCTCGACCTCCAATTCTCACGCCTTGATGCGGCGATAGAAGCGCTGAAGCGGGCGCAGGAGAACCTGAAGCGCTACCGCGCGTCGGTCCTGCAAGCGGCCGTCACCGGCCGCCTCGTCCCCACCGAGCACGAGTTAGCCCAAGCCGAGGGCCGCGACTACGAAACCGGCCCCCAACTCCTTACCCGCATCCTCGTCGAACGCAAAGCGGCCGGGACCGGCAAAGGCAAAGCCAAGCTGCCAAGGTCCTGCACCCACGAGTCGGGGAACGAGGAAAGTCAGCCATCAGGGCATTGGCCAAACGGCTGGTGTTGCACGTCTGTCGGGCAAGTCGCCATCCCTTCCGGGGGTATCACTAAGAACGCCAAACGGCGAGCCATGCCGATACAAGTTCCGTACCTTCGAGTGGGAAATGTATATGCAAACGAAGTGAGGCTCGACCGAGTCGAGAAAATCGGTGTAACGGAAGGAGAGATTACTAAGTGCACCCTCTCCCCCGGCGACTTGCTCGTGGTTGAGGGTAACGGAAGCCCGGATCAGATCGGGCGCGTCGCTCAGTGGCGTGGTGAGATCGAGCAGTGCCTGCATCAAAATCACTTGATTCGACTTCGGCCCAATGCAGATTCAAAGTGGATTCTTTATTACCTTTTATCCCCATTGGGTAGAAGGGAAATTGAACGAGTTTCAAGCTCCTCATCCGGTTTACACACACTTAGCATCGGCAAAGTTGCGGCATTGTCGATCCCCCTCCCGCCCCTCGCCGAGCAAATTCGTATCGTCGCCGAAGTCGAGCGCCGCCTCAGTGTGGCGGACCAAATGGAGTCCACCCTCACCGCCTCCCTCACCCGCGCCACGCGATTGCGGCAAGCGATTTTGAAGCGGGCGTTTTCGTTCGGTGATTCGTATAATGAGTGCGGATGAGCCAGCCGAG
>JADZDX010000064.1 GCA_020850835.1 Fimbriimonadaceae bacterium | reverse complement strand
TGGTGACTTGGTCGGGAGAAGCGGTAACGCTCAGTTTGACGGTGCAAGGATTCAGGTCCTCGCGCTTGAATTGCATCGTGGTCGCCATAAGACAATCGGAATGAGAGCGCTCAGGATACCCGGCTTGGGCTATCCTGAGGCTATGGCCCATGCGGTGAGTTCGGTTAAGTGGCTCGTCGTGATTCCAACCATTAGGCAGGATCGGCCCGGGCATGCCGAGGTCATGGCTCGGGTGCGGGCGAGCTTCACCCAGCCAACCGATTTCCACATTCTCGACGGTGCTGAAGGCAAGCCAGCGGCCCTCAACATGGCCCTAAAGGAGTTGTTGGACGAGCACGATTTCTATGTGACGATGGACGATGACTACGTTCCCGGGGCTGGTTGGCAAGACTTGGTAGCCCAGGCATTTCGGGATCTTCCCCGCCTGGGCATGGCTGGACTTTGGGTAGGGCCGCGCGATCAAGGCCTCGTGGGAGCCCATCGCGTCCTCTCGCCCCGAACCGTGGGCAACACCACCTACCGCCCCCTCGAAAGAGGGCATCACGTCGCTGGGGCATTTCACGCCTATCGGCCGGATGTCGCTCGGCTTGTCGGCCCCCAACCCATTACGAACGAACGGTATCAGGTCTGGGAGGATGCTTGGCGGGGGCGGCGGGTTCAAGCGCTTGGCTACGATCTGGCGTTCATTGAGGGGGCCATACCCGAGTTCATTACCTATGACGATCCGGCTGAATATATACAGTGGCGGGAGACCCAAGTCACCCAGAGCCGGGCTGATCAAGATATATGGCTTCGGAATAGCGGCATCCCCGACCCGCTTATGCTCCGGCTCCGCCGGTGGATTGCTCGGATGCGGGGGCGAGCCTAGGTCGCACAATTCAGTACATATACCCCTGCAGTTCCCGGAGTCCTAGACCGAATATTCTCTTCGTTTGGGGTATAACCTCCTTCGCGTTGCCGCATAGCTCAGTTGGTAGAGCAGCTGACTGTTAATCAGCGGGTCGCAGGTTCGAGTCCTGCTGCGGCAGCCAATTCAGTTGTTCCCTGCATCCTCACATTAGCGCCTATCGTCTGGCACCATGGCGGTTTCTTCGCTTACGTGCGGACATGCAGACGATTAAGCCTGAAAGAATAGTGGATGCACAAACTGTTGCAGAGTACAACTCTGCTAGACAGGAGATGATGGAACGCATTAAGTTGCGCGACCAGTACATTGGCATTCAAATTGGTGCGATAGCCACGGCCTTTGGTGCTGCGCAACAGGCGACCCAGCCAGGAGGTATCCCATGGTTCCTACTTGCAGTACCGCTTATTTCATTTGTGGGTCTCTCTTTGAACCGATCACACACTGTTGTCATCGAACACATCGTAGGCTACTTGCGTTCAAATTTTCCGACAGGCTATGACGCCTCGGACTATTGGGAGTTCCTCAAATTAGTAGGACGCGAAGAACCCATCACTGATAAGTCATATGTCTTCGCCGTTCGGCAAAGAAAGAACGTTTTGCCTAGGGTGTCCAATGGAGCAAACGTTGTCGCAATTCTCGCGTTCTTTATTATCGCGTTTTGCAACTCGGTCCCGAGCTTAAGCTGGATCACTTCAAATCCCCAAGCCTGGGACCTTTCATCGCTTGGCCGCATTTGGAAGTCAGATCAGCCTCCTCTTTATGTTCCGGCCGCCTTCATCCTTGCTTTGATGTGCGCATTCTGGGCGTGGTCAATCACGCATGAAATGAAGGTCTCAGGTAAATACATTTCGGCAGTCCAGAGCCGCCACACATTGTCCGGTGTTCGTAGCAAGAGCCGCGTTGCCATCATCGGTGCCAGCGGGTACATCGGGCGGGTCTTGGTGCCCTACTTAGTCGCACGAGGCTACGAAGTGATGGCAATAGATAGACGGGTCACGGTCACCGAGTCCTTTCAGAATGGAGTGATTTGGCTAAGGCTGGACGCATCGGACGCAAATGAACTGCACAGATTCCTGAGCTTGTATCGGCCCGACACAATCGTCAATCTCGCTGGTTACGCTCCTCACAAGATTACTGTTGACCACAGATATGGGGATGAATTGAGATTAGTGACAGAGGCAATCAAGGCCTCGGCTGAAAAAATTCCTCAAATCGAAGGGGTTGTTCATATCTCGTCAGCGCTGGTCTATGGAGATACGGCTGAGGAGTCCTGCGAAGGGGACGTGGATATCACTCCGACCAGCAATGCTACCAAGCCAAAGGCCAGGCATAGGCCAACGGAGCCGGTAAAGTGCCAAGACGTTTACCGCTCGTGCGAGAACACTATTGGCAGTGTAAAGAGTACCAGATGCGGGGTGACAGTCCTTCGACTTTTCAATGTGGCTGGGCATGCTTCGGGGCACGAAGTCGGATCTGACCACTATCCTGAAACACACCTGATTCCGTTATGTGTGGCGAGTGCACTAGGAAGATATAACAGGTTCAAACTCACAGATGCAAGCCAATCGAGAGACTATGTTCATGTCTTGGACGTTTGCTCCGCCATTCACTTAGCAATTGACGACATTGCTCGCACTGGTATGAAGGAGCTAAAGTGTTTTAATGTCTGTACGGGAACCTGTACAACGAACCAGGAAGTGCTGGACAAAGTACAGCAACTTACTGGTCTCACGCCAAAGCAGAATGCTACGATCAAGATTGAGCAACGGGGATGGGACACTGCAACTCGCGTTGGCAAAAACACCAACATTGCTACACACCTAGGCTGGAAGGCTGCCCGAAACCTAGATGACATTGTGTCTAGCGAAGTGCGGCGCCAGAGATACTTGATGAGCTCGCCATAGTCCAGCTATTCGCCACATAACTGGCGATAAAGGTTCGTGACCTTAATTATGTAGTTTTGAGTCTCGCGATAGGGGGGGACGCCGCCGTGGCGGCTGACCGCACCTGAGCCAGCATTGTAGGCCGCAAGCATGAGCACCAGAGATCGGTATTCATCTCCGCCCGTTTGGGCCGTGTACTTGTCAATGTGCCCGCGGATGAGTTTGACCATCCCGTAGAGGTTATCCATAGAATCGTAGGCATTTGATACCCCTAGACCGCGGGCGGTGCTTGGCATGAGTTGCCCCAGGCCCATTGCCCCGGAGCGGGACGTTGATCGAGGATTGAATCCGCTCTCGACCATGATCATCGCCATTACGAGGCGAGCATCTACGCCATATTGCAAACTAAAGCCGATCACGCCGCGCGCGATCTTTTCGGCCTCAGTTCTGGACAATCGCCTGTTCTGTTTTTGAATGAAATCTCGGTAGAACGGGACGGCGTCGCTGGCCGGGACGTACCACGTCTTGCCGTCCTTGGGCGGTGCAGGCGTGGGGCGAGTCGCTGGCCGAGTGGGCGGGGCTTTGCTCCCAATGGGGCCGGACAAATCAGAGGGGTTCTTTGGGGCGGGCTTAGCGGCCTGTTTTTCCCACGCCGTCACCTGCGAATCGAGGGCGGCGGCGACAAGGTCGGCCTTAAGCGAGGCGGCATCGTGCTCGCGCGAAGCACGAACGATCATGCGGGCGGTGACATTGCCGCTTTGGAGCCAGCCGGGAATTGGGCTGGCATTCACAGAGATTGGGGTTCCGCTCACGGTCTCAACCATGATCATCCCTCCATCTCCAATACGAATGGTGCCTTTGACGATCCCCTTGATCTCGGTTGTTCTCTGCCCGACGAGCGTCTCGAGGGCGGCCACGGAGGCGGACTGGCTAATCCCCAGCTTGTTGCGCTGTTGCAAATAACCCTGCAAGTCCTGCGCGGATGCAATTCCGGCGACGAAGCAGATGAGGACGGGAGCCGCTCGCATAATCTTGAAGACAACCTCAGAGGGGTCTTTGGTTTGAGTTTCTGTCGGATACCTGGACGAAGACTGGCGGAAAGGGCGGGATTCGAACCCGCGATACCAATTGGTATACCCACTTAGCAGGCGGGCGCTTTCGTCCACTCAGCCACCTTTCCGCGCTGAACTACTATACCATCGGCAGAATGGCGCGAACGCACCAGCGGAGTCTGAAAGGTATTCTCCGGCGCGGTGTCGTCATCCATCGCCAAGAACCTGGGACTTCGGTTACTGTACGCTCTGCTCAGCCTGCTGTTTATCTCGTTCATCACGTTTGTGGCGGACGAGATTTCGCCGGGAGATCAGGCGACCATTTTGGCCGGTGAGAAAGCGACCCCCGAAGCGGTGATCCGCCTTCGCGAGCAATTGGGCCTGAACCGCCCCTGGGGAGTCCGGTACGTGGAGTACTTGGGTGGCCTCAGCCGGGGAAATCTTGGCAATAGCTTCCACGGCACACGAGAACCGGTCGTGGATATCGTCAAACGCACGCTGCCGATGACGATCACGGTCGCCACATGCGCGATCCTGCTGGCGGCCATCGTGGGCATATTGTTGGGCACGATTGCGGCAGTCTCCCAAAATCGACTTGGCGATAGGACGATTCTCATTGTCAGCACCCTAGGCGTCACCATCCCCAATTTTGTCCTTGCTCCTGTTTTCGTCAAGATTTTTGCCGTAAACATGGATATTTTGCCCAGTGGCTGGTCAAACCAGTTGGCGGGACCAGTGTGGATGTATCTCCTGATGCCGGTCGTCATTTTGGCGGCTCGGCCTATGGCGCAGATCACTCGCCTGTGCCGGGCCAGCATGATTGAAACCCTACAGCAGGAGTTCATCAAGTTGGCAAGGGCCAAGGGAGTTCCGCCCATCCGCCTAACGTTGCGCCATGCGTTGCGGAATGCGATCCTTCCCGTCGTTACCGCCATCGGAACCAACTTTGGCTTCCTGCTGACGGGATCATTCATCATTGAAACCGCCTTCCGCCTTCCCGGGATTGGAGCGACGGCGATTGAAGCAATCAAGAAAGGCGATACGCCGGTCATTCAGGCCACGGTGCTGATTGCGGGAACCCTGTTTGTTCTCATCAATCTCTTGGTGGACCTCATCCAACCGACTCTTGACCCCAGAATTCGGGAGGCTCAAGTTTGAAAGGGCTGTTCTGGATCGGCGTGAGCTATCTAATCTTGCTCTTGCTCTTCGCGATTTTCGGGCCGACGATGCGCCACGACTACCTCAACCCGGTTGCATCCCCCCTACAACCTCCGAGCGCTGCGAACTGGTTTGGCACGGATGAGCAGGGTCGCGATGTCTTCGCCCGTGTTGCCTATGGTGCTCGCATGTCAATCATCGTTGGCTTCTCGGTGCAACTCATTGCTTTAACTCTGGGCACCCTCGTTGGTGTGATTGGGGTCTTTGGAAAGCGATGGTTTCGCGACCCGCTAATGCGCCTAACCGACGGAATGTTTGCCTTTCCCGACATCCTTCTGGCGATCTTGATCATTGGTGTTTGGAGTACGGGCTTGGTGCCGGTGATCGTTGCTCTCAGCATTACGGTCTGGCCGGGAGTCGCTCGTTTGGTGAAGACGCAAGTTGCTACCTTGAAGGACAGGGAGTTTGTCGTTTCTGCTCGGGCGCTAGGTATGCCAACCCGCTTGGTCGTTACGCGGCATGTTTTGCCTCACCTTACGGGCATTCTGCTCGCGGTCAGCATGGTAGACCTTGCCGGGACAATCCTTGCCGAATCGGCATTGAGTTTTCTGGGCATTGGAGTTACCCCACCAACTCCAAGTTGGGGCAGCATGATCAACGATGCACGGGCGTACATCAACACGCAGCCGCTCCTCTTGGTGTGGCCCTGCGCGATTCTCAGCTTGACCATCTTCGCCCTTAACTTTGTGGGCGATGGCCTCCGGGCGGCGACCGATCCTCGAAACCGCTAGGCTTTTTCGGCGAGAAGTTCGAGGACGGGCTTCGTGAAATCGTCGGCAAGGGGTTCGACGATCGGCATGATTCGGTATCGCACCTTACCGCTCCGGTCAAGGATGAACTTGGCAAAGTTCCACTCGATGTCATCCTTTGGCCGGGGGGAATTGGCAATCAGCCAGGTGTACAGCGGGTGAATATCTTCGCCCTTTACCGAGATCTTTGCCATCATGGGGAACGTTACTCCGTACTCTTGCTTGCACATTTCTTTGATTTCGGCATTGGAGTGCGGCTCTTGGTTACGGAAATTATTTGCCGGGAATCCTAAGATAACCAGCCCCTCTTTCTCATGGTCAGCATAAAGCTTTTGTAACGATCGGTACTGCGGCGTGTAAACGCAGAATGAGGCCGTATTCACGACGATGACTACCTTGCCCTTCGTTTGCTTCAGGGCAAAATCTTTACCATCAATATCTTTGACTGTAGCGCTGTAGAAATCCTTCACCGGAGGTGCCTTGGAGGGAACCTGTTGCAGAAGGGTGGCGAGAACGAGGGATGAGATCATGTTCTTCCTAGCGGCGACCGCGTCGCACGGGCCTTTTTTTAGACGGCCCAGCCGCAGCCTTGGCTTTTAACAATTCTACGGCAACTTCGGCGGTGAGTGTTTCTGGTGCCACATTTTTGGGTAGCGTGGCATTGGTTTTTCCATCGGTGACGTACGGGCCGTAGCGTCCGCTGAGCACACGAACATTGCCTTGCGCCCCTTCCAGCTTCCCGAACTCTTGGATGGCCTTGGCGGGTTCTCGGCTAGCTGCCCGTTTGCCGAAACTCTTTGGCTGGGCCAATATCTCGCTGGCTTCTTCGAGGGTGATACGACCGGCAGTGCGCCAATCTGAAACGTTACGTATTTCGTCACCGGCTTTGACGAAGGGGCCATACCGTCCGATGAGGACCGTCACTGCCTCCCCGGTTCGTGGGTCGTTGCCCAACTCTCGTGGGAAGCTAAGAAGGATGTGCATGTCCTCCTCAGTAAGTTGGTCGGGGGTAAGCCCTTGAGGCAAGCTGGCTCGCCGGGGTTTGTCACCCCGCTCCTTCTCCTCCTCGGTCTGGGCCACCTCGAGGTACGTTCCGAAACGCCCGGACTTCACAAGTACGCTCTGGCCACTATGGGCGTCAACGCCTACTGAGCTTGGGCCACCCAGCAGTGCCAGTGCCTTCTCAAGGTCAAAATCGGCAGGCACCGTGCCCTCAGGGACCGTCGCCCGGACATCGCCCAGTTGGATGTACGTGCCGAAACGACCAACCTTTAGGACAATATCGCCGCCCAAGGGAATTGCTGGGTACGGGATTCCCTCCGCCTTTGAATCCACTTGTTGTTCTAGGCCGTGTTCGCCTGAGTAGAATCCGCGCAGATATTTGACCCAGTTTCGCTTGCCATCGGCAATTTCATCAAGCTCATCCTCCATCTTCGCGGTGAACTTGAGATCAACAAGCCCGTCGAAGTTTTGGGCGAGCAGGTCAGTCACGGCAAAAGCGGTGAAGGTCGGCACCAGTTCATTTACTTTCTTGAACGCGTAACCTCGATCTTGTATCGTGCTGATGATACTGGCGTACGTACTCGGTCGCCCAATGCCTTCTTCTTCCAACTTTCCAACCAGGGAAGCCTCTGTATAGCGGGCAGGAGGCCGCGTAGCGTGATCTTCGACGTCTAGCTTTCGCAAGTCTACGCCTTGTCCCTCCTTAAGCGGGGGAAGAATTCGCTCTCGATCGCCGAGCTCAGACTCGGGATCATCAGATCCTTCAACGTAAGCTCGCAAGAATCCTGGAAACTCGATGGTCTTGCCGCTGGAAGCGAAGCTAAACTTGTGTCCGGCATTCTCACCCTCAACTTCGGCGGTTGTACGCAAAACACGGGCCGGCAACATTTGGCATGCTATCGTGCGTTTCCAGATCAATTCGTAGAGGTCAAACTGCTCCGGCGAAAGGTACGGCTTGATGTCTTGGGGGCGGCGACTGAGATCGGTGGGGCGAATGGCTTCGTGGGCTTCCTGGGCCCCCTTCGCCTTCGTCTTATATTGCACCGGATGCGGGGGAAGATAGTTAGCTCCATAGAGTTGGGTGATAACTTCCCTAGCTTGTTGAAGCGCCCGTTCGCTCAGGGTCAAGCTATCGGTACGCATGTAGGTGATGAGGCCTACTCGTTCGCCACCCAAATCCACGCCTTCATACAGATTCTGGGCAATCTGCATAGTGCGCTTCGAACTGAGGCGCAACTTACGGTTAGCTTCTTGCTGTAGAGTCGAAGTCTGGAATGGCTTGGGCGGCATTTCTTGACCTGGTTTCGACTCAACCTTGGCAACCCGCCAGTCTTTCACTCCTTGCGCGGTTGTACCCAGGGCTCGGGCTTCGGCTTCCTTCAACCACTTCGTTTCATCAATCAGGTCTCCACGATCGCTAAATGACTTCCCGGTTGCCAGCTTTTGCCCAGAGAGGCGAATGAGACGGGCATCAAAGTCACCCTCCTTCGTACCGAATTGGGCGGCCAGATCCCAGTACTCGGCGGGGACGAAATCACGGCGTTCGCGCTCCCGGTCCACCAAAAGGCGGACGGCGACACTTTGGACTCGGCCAGCGCTGAGCTTTGGGGCGACCTTCTTCCAAAGGAGCGGGCTCAACGTGTACCCGTAGAGGCGGTCCAGAATGCGCCTTGTTTCTTGCGCCCTTACGAGATCATTGTCCAGCGGTCGGGGGTTTGCAAGCGCAGCCTTGATGGCTTCCGGCGTGACCTCGTGAAAGACAATGCGGGAGACCTTTGCGCTCTTGGGTAGCTTGAGCAGTTCCAAGATGTGCCACGAGATGCTCTCGCCTTCGCGATCTTCATCCGTTGCGAGCAGAATTTCGTCGGCACCCTTGGCGGCCTTCTTTAAGTTGTCAACGTGCCGCTTCTTGTCGGCGGGTACCACGTAGATCGCTTGGAACTCGTCGTCCACATTGACGCCGAGCTTCCCCCACTTGAGTTTTTTGTACTCGGCTGGAACCTCGCTGGCGCTATTCGGGAGGTCTCGCACGTGACCAAAGCTGGCTTCTACGGTGTACCCCCCACCTAAGAAACGACTGATAGTTTTGGCTTTGGCGGGAGATTCAACAATGACCAGCTTTGACATGGCGGAATAAAAAGCGTACCTTTCGCGTTAAGCATTGTGGCCCCTTGGCCACGCGTCTATAGACTAAAGGTTTAGCGCGTTGGGTTCACACAATGTATCCTTTGCGTAGTTAAAACAAGATGAAGCGATTTGGTGCGAGTTTAGTCCTAGGTCTGGTGGCCGCCTTCGCGAGTGCGGCTGACCAGTACTTTGCTATCTATTTGAATGGCGGCAAAGTTGGGTATTCGGTGTCGCGCGAGCTGAAGGATGGGTGGAGCGAATCAGAGACGGTCTTTCGCTCGGCTTTAATGGGTCAGGATTTGGACATGCGGATCGTCAGTCAAACCCTGACCGATAAGGACGGTCAACCCAAGGAGATCCGCACTACAAGTGAGAGCGGCGGCCGCACTCAGGTCGTCACCGCGAAGTTTGCCGCCAAAGAGATTAAGGTTGTGATAAACAATGCCGGCGCGATCACCGAGCGGACTCTCGCCATTCCACCGGGAGCCAAGGTCGTTGAGGATGCCACTTCGGCGCTGATCCTCAACGGAGCGGGCACGACTACATCCTACAAGGTTCACGTGCTCGATGTGACCACGGTGACCCTCATTGAGAATGAAGTCACCCTAGACGGGCCCCGGAAGGTCGAGGTATTTGGGAAGACCTATGATGCGACCTTGGTTACGGTCAAGGACCCACGGGCGACATCGAAGATTTACTACTCCGCCAAGGGCGATGTCATCAAGATTGAGGCGGCTCTCGGCATGGTCATGGTGCCCGTTTCCAAGGAAGTGGCATTGGCCGACATTACTGAGCGAACGGACCTTGGCGAGTCAGCGGCCATTCGGGTGTCCCCAGAGATTGTCCGCCCCTTTGACCTCATCTCGGTGAAGTACCGGGTCTCCCACGCCGACCTGAGCCGGTGCCCCAGCGATGCCTATCAGACCATCGCCAAGAACGGAGCAGATTGGATTGTTTCAGTCCACCCGGTTGACCGGGGCAGAGCGAAGGATGAAGCAATCACTGAAGCCGCCCGCTACGCGCAAAAATGGCTGAAACCGAGCCTTCATATTCCAGCGGGAAGCCCTCAATTCAGGCGGCTCAGTGCCGAAATCGTAGGCGACGAGAAGCGCGTTCTGGCCGCGAGTGAACGGATCAGCCAGTGGATTGAGCGGACGATGACCTCAAACGCAGGAATCGGGGTGCTTCGCGATGCCACCGAAGTCTTGGCTTCCAAAGAGGGGGTGTGCCGAGACTATGCGATCCTTGGAGCCACGTTGATGAGAAGCGCGGGCATACCTACGAGGGTGACCAGCGGGCTGATCTATGACAATGGCCAAATGTACTACCACGCTTGGGATGAAGTTTGGAGCGGCAAGGAGTGGATTACCTACGATCCGACGCGAGCCAATCAGCCCACTAACGCTCTACGATTTAAGCTTGCCCATGGCAATGTTGAGGACGCATTCACGTTCCCGGTCTTGCAGGGCTGTCATTTTGAACTCATCTCAACGAGGTACCGATCATAAT
Organism: Fimbriimonadaceae bacterium; assembly: GCA_020850835.1. GTDB lineage: Bacteria > Armatimonadota > Fimbriimonadia > Fimbriimonadales > Fimbriimonadaceae > JAFLBD01. Next base: position 44,435 of record JADZDX010000064.1, on the reverse strand, counting down.
GCGCCGTAATCCAGCTCGATTCATATTCCTTGCCCTTGGGGCCGTCGGCATTGCCTACATTGCCTTCCAAAATGGGGCGAAGCTCCTTGCTTTTTTCTATCAGCGCTTCCAGGAGGGATCGTCTTACGCGAACAACCCAACCCCGCTTGCCGCCCTGTGTGTCCTGGGGGCGGTTCTTGGGCTAGCCGTTGGTAATACCCTCCACCAGGGGTTCGAACGGACCTTCGGAGCTTGGGAACGGGCTCACTCGGGTGACAAGGTCAACATCTTCCTCAGCATCCTGTTCGGGGTCATCCTCACCGTCCCATTCATGGTGTTATTTACAGCTTTAGGGGCATTTACTGCTACTTTCGCAACCCTCGGCATGATGTTGTTGGTTTCCTCCATTGCCCTGTATGTGATCCGGCAGGTAGAGGATATTTTGCCGTGGTCGAAAAACCGGGGCAAGGGGCGGCGATCGGCCTACAAGATTCTGGATACCAACGTCATCATTGACGGCCGCGTCTACGACATTTTTCTCACGGGCTTCTTGGAGGGACAGTTGTACGTGCCCAAGTTCGTGTTGAACGAACTGCAGTACATTGCCGATAACAGCGATGGCCTGAAGCGCCAACGTGGACGCCGTGGCTTAGAGGTTTTAAGGCAATTACAGGCCAAAGTAACCCTTGATATTGGAACTCATGACCGCCTTGCCGCGGAAGGCAGCGACGGGGTCGACGGGCGGCTCGTGCGCCTTGCTCGTGCCCTCGGGGCGGACCTAGTCACAAATGATCACAACTTAAACCGGGTGGCTGGCCTCCAAGACGTCAATGTGCTCAATATCAACGACCTTGCCCTCGCCGTTCGACCGCTTGTTCTCCCGGGTGAGCCGCTGGAACTGAGCATTACGAGAGAAGGTTCCCATGCTGGGCAGGGGGTTGGATACCTTGATGACGGCACCATGGTTGTGGTCGAACACGGGGCCCGAGCGCTCGGGAAAGATGTTTCGGTGGTCGTTTCGCAGGTTCACCAGACGGAGCGGGGCAAAATGATCTTCGCCGAACTCCCTGACGACGGCATTGACGACGAAGGTACCCAGCGAAGGCGCGCCCGTTGAAAGTCGCCGCGATTGTCCTGTGCGGCGGCAGCGGGTCTCGTTTCGGTAAGGACAAGCTAATTGAAGATCTGGGTGGCAGATCTGTGTGGGCTTGGGCCGTCGCTACAATGAAATCCGTTTGCGACTTTGTAGTCGTGGTGGACAGTGGTCGTGGACTCGACTTTGGCGTTGATACCGTCGTTGCCGGCGGCGCGAACAGGCAGGCGAGCGTCCGTAACGGTCTATCGGCAATCCCGCTTGAATACGACTATGTGCTGATTCACGACGCCGCTCGGCCATTCGTGACCCAGGAACTGATCCGAAAAACGGTGGAAGCGGCTCGCCAGACGGGGGCTGCCACCGCGGCAGTAAGGATGACGGATACGGTGCGCCAAGACGACGGCTACACCCTTGACCGCGATCAGTTATGGAGTATCCAAACTCCCCAGTGTGGGCGGCGAGAGGACCTCATCCGAGCGCACCAGACAAACACGGGGGCCACTGACGATGCTGGCCTTTTGCAACAAGCTGGAGTCAGCGTTTGCTTTGTTGAAGGAGATAGGCGTAACATCAAGATCACGACACGAGACGACCTTGAAATGGCAAGAGCGATGGTGGGTGGTATGTCAGTGACCCGAACAGGCTTCGGCTACGATATTCATACGTTTTCTCAAGACCCCGGCCGTACCATGATGCTCGGCGGTGTACAGTTTGATGGACCCGGCCTTGCAGGGCACTCTGATGCGGATGTTCTCCTTCATGCGGCGGTAGACGCGCTACTTGGGGCAGCTGGGCTTGGGGATATTGGAGTGCACTATCCTCCCGGTGACCCGCAATGGAAGAATTGCCCATCCTTGAGATTCCTGAAGGAGACGGGGCTCTTGTTGAGGGCCGAGGGTTGGGAGATTGAAAATCTTGATGCTACGCTAATCGCTGAAACGCCAAAGATCATGCCCCGTAGCAAGGAGATACGGGAGACTATCGCAAGCACCTTGGGCATCGCCACCGCCCAGGTTAATGTGAAGGCAACCACGAATGAAGGTTTGGGCGCACTCGGACGTGAGGAGGGCATCGCCGCGATGGCAATTGCAACTTTGCGCCGCGCCTTAGGAGACACAGACAAATGATGGAAGTACTCGTTCGAAACGCCGTTGGAAACCTGAGCGATCACGACAAAGACTTTGCCGCAGAGAAACTTGGGCGCCTTGACCGCTATTTCAACAAAGCATCGCGCGTTGAGTTGGTTCACCGAGAGGTGCATCGCGGCAAGCGTGACTTGCACAAATTAGAAGTCACCATCTTTGCCGACGGCCTCACGATACGGGGTGAGGAGGAGGACGCAAACCTGCGAGCCGCCGTGGATTTGGTGGCAGACAAGCTAGAGAATCGGTTGCGGCGGATCAAGAAGCGGCTGGTGAACAAGTACCGCCACAGTGGGCAATCTGTCCCTAGGGGCTTTGAGGAGCATCATGAAGACGAGGATCACGACGACCGCGTCCATATCAAGGAGCGCAAGCAGTTCTTGGTCAAGCCGCAGACAATTGATGAGGCCGCTCTGGAGATGGACCTGCTTGGCTACCCGTTCTTTGTGTTCAAGAACGAGGTCACGAATCGGGTCGAGGTGCTCTACCGCCGGAAGGATGGGAAGTACGGCCTGTTGGAACCGGAAGTGTAAGTTGCCAAGAAGAACGGCGGAAGCAAGCTTGCTTCCGCCGTCAATTTTTCGACACGCCAGCTAGCTGGCTAATGGCACCACATTGGCGTTGCCATCAAGGATGGCCCGGACCTCCGCGCTCATTGCATTGGCTCGCTCGTCAGTAATCAGGGACAAGGCCGCACCCTTGCTGGAGCATACTTCGCGAAGCCTTTCAAGTTCTTCAAAAGCTCCATGGGCAAATCGAGTCGCCCGGAAGGCATCAAGCTCGACCGTCGCACCGGTTCCGCCCACCTTGTTGAGTAGCTCCGTAATCTCATCCGCTAACACACAGCCTTCGGCCTGCGTTACTACGCCGCCAAGACCGGCGTAAACCGTGTTATGTTCTTCATTCCAAGTCAAGATATACATTCGTTTGTTCTTGCTCCCCCGAGGGAATGGATCCCCCCGCTGGGCAAGAGATTCCACCGCTCGTGCCGTCCCGAAAACCACACGATTACCGGGGACGATTAAAACGGGAAAGATGACTAGCCGCAAGCTTGCTGTTAGCTAGAATACTGGGCGGGTACCCTTTGGTCAATGCCCGTTGCCGAGAACTACAGCAAATGGTACAGCCCTAACCTAGACCAAGAAACTCAAATGATGAGTTTTGGTGAGGGAGGCGTGCCACTCATTCTATTCCCGACTTCAATGGGGGGCTACAACCAGAATATTGACTTTGGTCTGGTCGGGGCGATCTATCCATTCATTGCGGCAGGAAAAGTCAAGGTCTATTGCGTGGATGGGATTGATAAGCAGAGCTTTTATGCCTACGACATTCACCCGGCGCATCGCATTCACAACCACATTTGCTATGACCGAATGATCTTGGAGGAGGTGCTCGGCAGGGCCTACGACGAAACCGGGCACACCCGCGTCATGGTTGGAGGATGTAGCTTCGGAGGCTATCACGCTGTGAATTTCGGTTTTCGCCATCCGGACCGTGTCCGTGAGATCATTAGCATGGGCGGCGCCTTTGACATCAAGCAGTTCTTTTACGGTTACTACAGTGATGACGTGTACTTTAACAACCCCGTGGACTACATGTCCAACATGCACGATCCTGAGCTACTGAAGCAGTTCCACCGAATGGGCATTATCCTCGGCACTGGTCACGAAGACATCTGCCGCCAAGATAATCACCGACTGGCCGACATTTTGGGTCGCAAGGGCATCCCGCATTGGTGCGATGACCGTCCCGGTACTGGGCACGATTGGCCCTGGTGGCGCGTGATGCTTTTTGAGTATTTGGATTTGATTGTCCGCCGCATGGATGACTGACTTAGTCCTGGCTTCCCCGCCCAAGTGAACCTAGGGCGAATACGGCCCACGCCATTTGGTGTGCCTGAGCATAGGAGTCGGCATTGACTTCCACTGTGTAAGCGTCCACGCGAACCACTCCAGGTAGTCGAACGGCTACGAGATCGGCCTCTTCGCTGCGATTCAATTCGATGCTGATGGTCGTTGGGGAATCGGGTAGCCACGGGTCAAGGGAACTGGCTGAGTTAACGCCCTCAAACGCGGCGCTCTCGATCAAAACGAGAGCCTCTTCAGGGTGGAGGCACTGAGCCATGTATCGTCCGAGGCCGGTTTTTACGGCGGCGGTTTGAATCCCGGGCAATAGGGCTTTGGCTTCGGAACAACCGGCTGAATCACTGCTGATTGCCACCACCGGCACGTCGTAACACCCGGCTACGCCCGTGCTCAATGCGATCTCGCCCGCCGGCTGACCATTGATTTTCAACCGATGCACAAAGCCGGTGATAGTGTGCTCCATAACACCTCCCTGCGTTCCCGCCATCGCATGATAGCCAATGAGCATTGCCGCCGCGAATGTGCGGTCAATCCCGGCCATCATGCCTTGGGTACTGGCTCCGTGACCCGAGATCAGTTGGGCACCTTTCTCTAGGCAATCGGCCAAGAGGTTCTTGCTGTTTCCATGACTATCTTTGACGACCACTTCGGTTGCCCCGGCCCGTCGCGCACCTCGTATGGCCGCGTTCACGTCAGCGGTCATCCGTTCGCGGGCCCAAGAGTAGTCATAGTGCTCGCCATCGGGTCGCCCGCACTGTGACCAACTCACGAGGCCGGAAATACCCTCAATATCAGCGGAGATGTAGACCTTCACGGACCGAGATTACTCCGAAGCTGGAAAATGGCACCAAAGGGTAGATTTTGAGGCCATTGGGACTTCATAATCTCCGCTTAGACGTGGTCAGTTTGTACGAAATCCTCGGAGTAGCTCCCAAGGCGAAATCCCAACAATTGCGCATCGCTTACCGGAAGTTAGCTCGGTCCTATCATCCCGATATCAATCCCGATCCAAAGGCGCACGAACGGATGGCGCTGATCAACACGGCGTTTGAGACCCTCAGCGATCCCGCACGACGTATGGAGTATGACGCCTCACTGTTTGGCACTCCGGGCGCGGCGATCGTCAGCGCTCCTGATGCACCGGTCAAAGAGTCGGTCAGCGTTCGGCTTGCCCACCGTCTCAAAGATCACCGGACGCCTATTTACTCTATTACCTTCGAGCCGGACACGAACCGCTTGGTCAGCAGCTCGTTCGATAATCAGATTCTGTGGTGGGACGATGACTTTACGGTCCGCCGCTCGCTGCGACTCGAGGGAGGCGTTGTAAATGTTGTCCACCCCGTAGGCGATGACAATATCGTCGCAGCTGGGTGTTCGGAGAGCTTAGTTTCGGTCTGGCAGATCAATCGTGGCGAAATGGTCAGTTGGCGAAACAGTCCGCTTGAGTGGATTTGTTGTGTGAGCGTGGCTCAAGACGGAAAGTACGTTGCCCTTGGCTCAATCCATAACATTGTCCAAGTCTGCAAAACTGCAACGGGGGATGCCGCCTTTGTCGGCAACCAGCACACCCAGTCGGTCACCGCCGTGCAATGGTCAGCCGATGGCAAGTATCTAGCCACGGGCTCGGCCGATGCCACCGTCAAGATCTGGAGCTCAAGCACCGGCAAGCTATTGCATAGCTTTAACTCGGTCCGCTCAACGGTTACGGCCCTTGCATTTAGTTCGGATTCTCGTATGCTGGCGGTTGCCTCGGTGGACCGCTCTGTCCGGATTTTCCGCATGGGAGACTATGACCTCGTGAAGACGTTCTTTGGTCATGAGAAGCCAATCGAATCCATCGCGTTCCACCCAGATGGGCAATTGCTGGCGAGCGCGGGAAGAGATGGCGTAGTGTATCTGTGGAACGTGATGCAGGGTCGTGGGCACGGCAAGATTGAAGCTTCGCCACAGCCACTGAGCACGGTTACATTTAGCCCTGATGGAAAGAGCCTCGCAACCGGCGGGCTTGACAAGGTCATCCGCATTTACGAGCTATCATTCCAGTGATTGGCTTTATCGTTGCCGCCCTTGATTCTGGCATTGATGTCTCGCTCGCCGAGCGGCACATACGTGCCCTAGCCTCAAGCGAAATGGAGGGACGCATGACCCTATCAAGAGGCATGGTAAGGTCTTCCCAATATATCGCCTCGGCAATGGAGCGTAGCGGACTCCGTCCCGGCGGCAAGGATGGCTTTTTTGACCCGTTTACGGTTACGGTGGGTCAGCGTCCTGGAGAACTCAATACCGCCCGCTTTTGGAATGGCGAGGCTTTGTTTCCCTTGCAACTCGGTCGAGATTACATGCCCGTGTACGGGAGCAAGACCCAAACCCTCCTGACCGCCCCGGTTGTCTGGCTAGGGGCCGGCGAAAATGTGGCCGGAAAGTGGGTAGCGATCCCTCGAAGCGCTTCGGAGAACCTATTGCGCCTTAAGGGTCAGGGCGCGGTCGGATTCATTCTCGTTGGTCCTCAGAATCCGGGAGGGCTAGAATTACCCATTCCCACCCGCACACAAGGGGTGCCCGCCAGCCTAGGTGTGCCCGTTATTGCCGTCACGGCCGCGGCATGGAACCGGATGGCGCCCCTGCAGAACGGCTTGATGCTTCGTGCGTGCACAGACCTACAACCGAATGAAGGGACAGCCCGTAATGTTATCGGAGTTCTGCCGGGACATGATCGCAAGCTCCGGCAAGAATTCATCATCATCGGAGCGCACTATGATCACCTCGGCTACGGGGAGACGGGTTCCCGCTCAGGACATGCCCTGCCCCATTTTGGCGCCGACGACAATGCGAGCGGCACGGCCGGCATGTTGGCGCTAGCGGACGCCTTTGCGAAGGCTCGATCCAATCGCCGCACCATCATTTTCCAAGCCTATAGCGGGGAAGAACTCGGGCTGCTTGGTTCTCGAGCGTGGGTTGCCGCCAACGCCGATACTCTGGGCAAGACCGACTTCATGGTGAACATGGACATGATCGGACGCTTGCGCGCAGCGGAGGGGTTAACCGTGTTCTCGGCCGACACCGCGTTGCCTTTCGCCCAAGTGCTGGCCAGCTTGCGAATCCCGGGGCTCGATGTGAAGCCAGTCTTCTCCACCCCAGGCAATAGTGACCACGCTTCGTTCGTGGCGGCAAAGGTGCCAGCCCTCTTTTTCAACACTGGGCTCCATGCGGAGTATCACACCGAAGCAGACACCTCGGGAACCATAAACTTCAAGGGTGTTGGACTCGTGCTAGAGGGCGTGAAGCAAGTAATTGAGCAGTTGGATGCGATGGATGCCCGACTGGAGTTCACTGGAAAGCCTGTTCAAGGTGGTGGCGATCCGGGAACGACACGAAGAGTAAGGGTTGGCTTCATCCCCGATATGGGCGCTGAGGACCCCCGTGGGCTTCGGTTAACTGGAGCGACGCCAGGTTCTCCGGCCGAACTTGCTGGCCTCAAGCCCGGCGACATCCTTGTGTCTTTTGACGGCAAGCCGATTCGCGATATTAACGACCTCCAGGAGGCACTCGTGGCGGCTACGGCGGGTTTTACCGTCAAGATTCGGGTCATTCGAGGTGCCGATACCATCGAATTAGACATCACACCAACTGCGCCACAATCTTAGCGTGAACCCTTACCCGCGGACCTGGATTGACATTGATCTGACCGCGCTGACCCATAACTTGGACGTGGTTCGGCAGTCGCTACCCCAGGGTTGTCGCCTTGCGCTGGTTGCCAAAGCGGATGCCTATGGGCACGGGTTGGTCCCAGTAGCCCGAGCGGCCGCACATGGGCATGTTGATTGGATTTGTGTTGCTACGGTTCAAGAAGGGGTGGCCCTTCGGGGCGCTGGATTGGAAACCCCGATCATCGTGATCTCGCCCATTCTTCCGGTTGAGGCGGAACAAGCGGTCTACTATGATCTGCGGGTGGTGGTGGAGTCCTTGGAGGTCGCGGAAGCCATCTCTAATGCCGCCAGCAAGCAGAACAGCGGAGCAAAGCTCCATCTTGAAGTCGACACGGGCTTAAGCCGGTTTGGTTGTGATCCCTCCAGGGCGGCCGAACTTGCGAAAGCAATCCGAAGGCTGCCAAACATAGAACTCGAGGGGTTCTGCCAGCACTTTGTTGACTCGGGCTTTAACCAACCGCGCACCGATGCTCAAGCATCGGCATTTAACGGCCTAGTGGGCGTCGTCGGCGCGGTGCCGATAGTCCATGCTTGCAATAGCGCGGGTGTCTTTCATGCTCCTGATGAAATGCGCCAAATGGTCAGAGTCGGCATCCTTGCTTTCGGCATTGATCCCTACGATGTAACCAACGGCCAATTGCGGCCCGTGCTCTCATGGAACGCACGGGTAACCGCGCTGCGCAAAGTGCCAGCGGGGGCAACCGTCAGCTACAGCGAGACATATTCATGCCAACGCGATACGAGGATCGCGACCCTCGGCGTCGGCTACGGAGATGGTTATCCGCGCGCTCTTTCCAGCAAAGGTGTTGTGACCCTTCATGGTCAGCGAGCCCCGATAATCGGGCTCGTGTGTATGGACCAACTCCTCGTTGATGTCACTGACCTAGATCACGTTGCGATCGGAGATGTTGCCGAGCTAATCGGTCCGAACGTGTCCGTTCGCGAGCTTGCCGAGTTGGCAGGGACAAATTGCCACGAGATTACAACCCGCATCATGGGCCGGGTACCTCGGCGATATCAGGGAAGCGGCTAGACCCGCAGGGTCTTCATTCGAGCTTGAATGGCCTGAATTGTCACGTCGCTAACGTGATGTTCGATGCCTTCGGCATCAAGCTCAGCCTGACCTTGAGGCACTCCTAGGGAAACCAAGAAATTGACCACTGCTTCGTGCCTTACGCGGCACGCTAAGGCGAGTTCCATCCCTTTAGGAGTCAGTTGCACCGGCTTGTAAGGAGTGAGCTCAACGAGGCCTTCGGCCTCAAGACGCCGCAGCGACTTGAAGGCGGTCGGGTGCGCGACCCCGAGGCGCCAGGCAATTTCTGTCAATTTAGCGTGGCCATCTTCATCAATCAGATCCAAAATGGCTTCGACGTAGTCTTCGGCCAATTCAGCACGATGGGCATCGCGGGTTTGAATGTATCGAGCAGACTTCTGATCACGCACTTGTCACCATATTAGCGGTGATTTCTCCCAATTTGCAAATGTGTGCTACAATAATTTTTAGCCAAGACTACATTTCATGAGCCACCAAACGACTGAGCAATTTCGTTCCCTTCCCGAGGCGTTTCGATCAATTCCTGTACCTAAGGCGGGGTCGTGGCTTCGCCGCTTCCTTGCTTTTGCGGGTCCGGGCTATCTGGTCAGCGTCGGATATATGGATCCCGGCAATTGGGGCACTGACCTAGCCGGCGGGAGCAAGTTTGGATATGCCCTTCTCTGGGTGATCCTCGCGTCGAACCTGATGGCGCAGTTCCTGCAAGTCTTGTGCGCTCGGCTTGGCCTTGTGACCGGCAAAGACCTTGCCATGGCTTGCCGCGATTACTACCCAAAGCCCGTCGCGATGGTTCTTTGGTTCCTTTGCGAGATTGCCATTATTGCTTGTGACCTTGCCGAGGTCGTTGGGGCCGCAATCGCCCTTCATTTGCTGTTCGGCATACCTCTACTTTACGGCGTCGTCATCACGGCCGCCGACGTTCTCCTCCTGCTCGCGCTGATGAAATTTGGCTTCCGGAAAATTGAAGCCATCGTCGTGGTCTTAGTGGCCACTGTTTTCTGTTGCTTCGCCGCCCAGATGTGGATGGCGGGACCGGATTGGGGCGGAGTGGTTAAGGGCATGTTTGTTCCCAGCTTGCCGGGGAACGAAGCCTTACTGATTTCGCTCGGAATTCTGGGAGCGACCGTTATGCCACACAACCTCTACTTGCACAGTAGCATTGTCCAAACCCGCCGCCCTCAGGAGGGAGCGGAAGGTCTGGATGAGGCGATCAAGTTCAATACGGTAGATACCATCGTTGCCTTGAGCCTCGCGTTCTTCGTGAATGCGGCCATCTTGATCCTAGCCGCTGCGGTCTTCTGGAAGACGGGCACAGTCATCGAGGAGATCGGTGATGCCCATAAGCTACTGACCGGCGTCTTGGGCGGGGCGAGTGCAACGGTCTTTGCCGTAGCGTTATTGGCATCTGGTCAAAGCAGCACCATCACCGGGACTCTCGCGGGTCAGATCGTGATGGAAGGTTTTCTGCGAATCAAGGTCAAACCCTGGGTGCGGCGTCTCCTCACCAGGAGCCTTGCGATTATTCCCGCGCTGATCTTGATTCATTCCAGCGGCGGCAAGGAAACGGTACAGCTCCTGGTGCTATCTCAGGTCGTCCTCTCGATGCAACTTCCCTTTGCCATCTTCCCGTTGGTCGCGTTTACGACCAACAAAGCGAAGATGGGAGCCTACGCTAATAAGCCATGGGCCGCGTGGATCGGGTTTGCAATCGCAACGGTCATTTCAGGCTTGAACATCTGGTTACTCGACCAAACCGTCGGGCGCCAATGGGTTGTTGGAGGGCTTGCTGTGATGGCCCTCTTCGCTGCTTGGGTGAAGTTCATCTACGGTCCCAAGCAGTCGGTGCCAACGTAGCGACGGAGAGGGTCGGGAATCTCGACCGTTCCATCGGCCTGCTGGTAGGTCTCAAGAAGGGCCGAGAAAAGCCTCGGAGTGGCCAAACCTGAGCCGTTCAGGATGTGGACAAACTCGGTCGGCCCGCCCTGCTCTCGCTTGAAACGAATGCGCGCTCTCCGTGCTTGGTAAGCCTCAAAGTTGGTCACGCTACTGATCTCCAAGTACCGTCCAACGCCGGGGGACCAAACCTCCAAATCGTAGCACTTGCAACCCTTCTCGCCCATATCGCCGGCGCAAAGCAGAACAACTCGATAATGCAGCCCTAGGTTTTGAAGGACCTGCTCGGCATCAGCGAGCATGGATTCGTGTTCGTCGTAGCTGGTTTCCGGCAAACAGAACTTGACCAATTCCACCTTATCGAATTGATGAATTCTGAGGAGACCGCGCGTATCCTTGCCCGCCGCTCCGGCTTCACGCCGGAAGCAAGCTGAATACGCCGCGTACTTTATCGGTAACTGCCAGACCTCCAAGATTTCATCGCGGTGAACATTTGTGACCGGGACCTCGGCGGTGGGAATCAAATACAAATTATCCTGCGTTTTGTAGAGGTCCTCTTCGAACTTCGGCAAATTACCCGTCCCAATGAGCGACTCAGAATTCACGAGGTAAGGCGGATAGATTTCGCGATAGCCCCTCTCTTCGGTCTGGAAGTCGATCATGTAGCTAATGAGGGCTCGTTGCAACCGCGCCCCCATGCCCGTGTAGACCGGGAATCCGCTCCCACTGATCTTTGCGCCGGCGGGGAAATCAAGGAGCTTCAGGCTCTCGCCAAGGTCCCAATGCGGCTTTGGCTCAAAGTCAAAATCTGGCTTCTTGCCCCATTCTCGAACCACCACATTATCGTGCTCGTCCTGCCCGTCTGGAACACTCTCGTGCGGTAGGTTGGGGAACTGCAACTCCAGCGCTGTCATGTGCTCCTCGACCTCTCGTTCTCGGCTCTCTAAGTTCTGAATCTGCTCTTTGAGTTGGCCCGTTTCGGCCTTAGCCAATTCCGCCTCATCCCGCTTGCCTTGTCCCATGAGCATGCCAATAGCTTTGCTCTTCTCGTTCATGGCCTTTCTCAGCTCATCCAGTTGGGCCTTCAAGGATCGGAACTCGCCGTCAGCGACGAGGAACTCATGGGCAGGCACTTCGACCCCCTTCCTGCGAGCTTGAGCGACAACAAAATCCATCTGCTCGCGGAGCAGCTTTCGGTCTAGCATTTAGGAGATTGTACTCGGGTGGCCCTATGGAGCCTTGCCGGTAAACCCACCGTAGGTCCGCCCGTTCCGGACAATGACCCAATCGGCGATCATGTCGGTCCCGGTCTCGACAACACCGCCCCTGGGGACGCCCCGAAGGACAATGGGCCGCTCGGACAAGTTCCCACGGATGCGATCGCCCCGAAGGACGGGATTATTGAGCCAAAGAAGTTCGGCCTCGTCATTGCCACAGGGGATGTAGGCCCGAACTCGGAAGCGCTCGCCCTTGCGACTTCTCAGTTGATCCAAGAAGTAAGCCCGACTCATGGAGGCGGCTTCATGGGCGGCCTTGGCCTCGCTGATGAGCACGACCTCGGGTGGAGGGGGTGGATCATGTAAGTGCATCAGGGCGCATCCGCCTTGCGTAAGCGCCAAGCCAACAAACAGAACCCATTTAGCCCAAGTCATACATGCCCTCTGCAGGGGATATTCCACAAGCGCCAGCTAGGAAAATGCTAGTTTCACGACCTCTTCGGCCCGCGAAACGTAGTGAATCTTCAGACTTTCACGCACCTCTTGCGGGACTTCGTGCAAGACATCGCGTTTGTTGTCCTTGGGCAGAATCAGAAGGTGGACCCCTGCTCGATGGGCCGCCAGTACCTTCTCCTTTATCCCACCAACAGGCAACACTTGCCCCGTCAATGTGAGTTCCCCCGTCATGGCCAGTCTGGGCTTGGGGGTGAGATGGGCGAGAAGACCGAGAAGAGCAACGAACATCGCCAAGCCAGCGCTCGGACCATCCTTCGGTACGGCTCCGGCGGGGACGTGGACATGGATCTCTTGTTGTTCTGTAGGCTGAAGGTCCACTTGTAATGGCTGAGAGTGCGACTTGATGAAGCCTAGGGCGGCTGAGACACTCTCCTTCATGACATCTCCCAACTGCCCCGTAATGGTCAGACCTCCCTTGCCCGGCATGATGGCGGCCTCGATGAAGAGCACGTCTCCTCCTACGGGTGTCCAAGCCAAGCCCATCGCCATACCGGGGCGCAGGGGGCGCTCCGCGATTTCATCGCGAAGGTACTTAGGTGGGCCAAGCGCTTCCTCAACTAACTTCTTGCTCACTTTCACCTTGGCCCGACGGCCCTCGGCAAACTGGCGAGTCACTTTACGGACGATGCTCCCTATTGTTCGTTCGAGGTTCCGGACGCCAGCTTCCCGCGTGTAGCCGGCAATTACTTCCTTCAGGACTACCTCGGGGAACTCAATCTTGTTCGAATTCAAGCCATGCTCTTCGACCTGTTTCGGTACTAGGTGCCGGCGGGCAATCTCAAATTTCTCGTTTTCCGTGTAGCTCTCGACTTCGATAACTTCCATGCGATCGCGCAGGGCGGCGGGGATTGTGTCCATCCGGTTCGCAGTGGCAATGAAAAAGGTCTTACCGAGATCAAAGGGAACGTCGAGGTAGTGATCTCGGAACGCATGGTTTTGCTCGGGATCCAATACTTCGAGCAATGCGCTGGATGGGTCTCCGCGAAAGTCACTGGAAAGCTTGTCAATTTCATCAAGGACAAACACCGGATTATTGGATTCCGCGCGCCGCAGGCTCTGGATAATTTGCCCTGGCATGGCCCCAACATAGGTTCGACGATGCCCCCTGATTTCCGCTTCATCGCGCATCCCGCCGAGCGAAATTCGAACGAACTTGCGCCCCATTGCCTCGGCGATGGACCGCCCGAGCGACGTCTTTCCAACGCCTGGAGGGCCCACCAAGCAAAGAATGGGTTGACGAATCCGCCCTTCTTTCTTCACCTTTCGGACTGCGAGGAACTCGATGATTCGGTCCTTGGCGAGGGTTAGGCCGAAGTGGTCGCGATTCAGTTCAGCCTGGACTTCCGCAAGGTCAAGATGATCTTCCGTGCTTCGTTCCCATGGCAAGGCCGCCATGGTCTCAAGGTAAGTTCTCGCAACCGCATGCTCGGGCGAATGAGGGCTGATTCGGCGTAAGCGCTCTAGTTCGCGGTTGATTTCGGGCCAGGCGCTTTCCGGTAAACCCGACTCCGCCATCCGGTCGCGCAAGTTGTCCAGTTCCTCTTCCCAGTCTCCAAACTCACCGAGTTCTCGTTGAATAGCCTTCAGTTGCTCTCGCAAGTAGTGATCTCGCTGGGAGCGGCTGAGTTCAGACGATACTTCCTCGTGGACCTTGGAGGTCAGTTCCAGCACCCGGACTTCTTTGTTCAGTATGTTGAGAAGCCCTCTCTGGCGCTCCAGGAGGGGAACGGTTTCTAAAATACGTTGCTTCTCTTCCGGCGCAACCTGGAGGTGCGCCGCTACAAGATCGGCCATCGTGTTGGGTTCAGCTACGGCTTGCGACAGATTGCGGAGCTCATCGGGTAGGGCCGGCGACAAGAGAACCGCTTGCTCAAACATGCTGGCGATGGAACGGCGCATGGCTTCGGCTTCATCTTCTTGACCATCTTCAATGGCCGGTTCTTCGACCACCTCAATCTTAACCTGCATGAAGGGCTTTGTTTGTAGGACCTCAGTAACTCGGAACCGGGAGAGTCCCTGCACGATCAGCCTAGTCGCATCTGGCATCTTGACCAAGGTCCGGATGATAGCTACACATCCGAAGCTGTAGAGATCTTCGATCCCCAGTTCATCGGCAAACGGCGATCGTTGAGTGAGGACGGCAACCATTCGATCTTGAGCGACGCTCGCGTCAATCGCTTCAACACTGGATTGACGGGAAACGCTCAGGGGCGCAATCAGAGTTGGGAAGATCACAGACTCGCGCAAAGGCAAAACGGGCAGAACCGCTGGAATGGGGGAAGCTTCGACTAATTGTGCTCCGTCAACCAACACTGACGCAGACTCCGATTCCGGCTTGTTGGGTAACTTATTGGGCATCAGGATACGCTCTCAGTTTAGCTCATCGAGGGTCCTCAACCCTAGGACTCAAGCGACCTTATTTCTCCACGAAAGCTCCTGATTCTCCGATGGTTCGCGCTGATTTCCCCTACTTCTCCCACCACCCTCAGGATGTGTATCTAGACTCGGCGGCCACGACTCACAAACCATCAGTGGTGATCGAAGCTGTCCGCGCATGTTATGAAAACTACGCCCCCATTCATCGGGGCTTATACCGATCTTCCGTAGAACTATCTGACCAGTACGAGCAAGTCCGAAGCACGGCAGCTGCCTTCATTGGAGCCATTCCGGAAGAAATCATCTTCACCAAAAATGCAACCGAGGGCCTGAATCTCTTGGCGCACGGCTTGCCATTGGCCGAATCTTGGAAGGAGGGGGACGAGGTCATCGTGTCAGTCGCCGACCACCATGCCGTGATCCTGCCTTGGCAAGAAGCCGCTAAGCGCCATGGCCTCTCCTTGCGGTATTTGGAACTGGATGAACAGGGAGCGATTGATCTCGAATCCTTGTCCTCCATTTTGAGTGAGCGCACCAAAGCCATCGCGATCACCCATGTCTCCAACACGCTGGGGTCAATTACCGACCTTCCCCGCCTTCGAGACATTCTCACCACGCGAGGGAGTGAAGCCATTGTTATCGCTGATGCATGTCAATCGGTAGCGCACTTCCCAATTTCGGTCGGGTCCCTCGGAGCAGATTTCTTGGTGTTCTCTGGGCACAAGCTCTACGCTCCCGCTGGTACGGGAGTCCTGTGGGGGAGGGAGAGCATGCTTAGCTCTCTGCCGCCCCTCCTGACGGGCGGCGACATGGTCGTTCAAGTTGGACGGCTCGAAAGTGCTTATCTCCCACCTCCACAACGGTTCGAAGCAGGAACACCAGCTACGGAGGCAGTGATCGGCTTGGGCGCCGCTTTGGGGTACCTGTCGCAGGTCGGCATGGAAGCCGTGCGCCAGCACACCCATGACTTAGCCCTTGCCTTTTTCGACCAACTTAGGCCCGTCCCCGGACTATCCATTCTGGCCAGCCCCCACCCCGATTCCGGTATCATTTCCTTTAGCATGCAGGGTGTTCACGCCCATGATGTTGCCCAATTTTTGGGCGATCGTCGTATCTGCGTCCGGGCGGGCCAGCAATGCGCGGCCCTCGCCCATGGGGCGATGGGTGTACCGGCAAGCGTACGGGTAAGTCTGGGTATTTACTCCACGCCAGAAGATATCGCGCCTTTGGTCACTGGGCTCACTGACCTCTATCACCTCTTCCATGGATAGCCTATATCAAGCCGAGATTATTGACCGCTCCCAGCATCCGCGATTTGCAGGCCCAGTCCCCGGCGCGACCCATTCATCCGGAGGCTTGAACGCCAGTTGCGGGGACGTCATTAGGTGGGAAATTCGAATCTCTAATGGAGTCGTTGAGGAGATCCGACATCAGTGTCAAGCCTGCGCAATCTGCACGGCAAGCGCTGATTTACTGGCGGAGGCGCTGACGGGTGTCCCAACCACGGCCCTGAAGAATGTTACATCCGAGAATGTACTCAGTGCATTGGGCATCTCAATTTCACCAGTTCGTATGAAGTGCGCAATGCTCCCCTTGAGCGCCCTTTTGAACGCCGTTTGACTTTAGACCTAGTCGAACCCTTTTCGTAGCAACTTCGCTAGCGTCGGCGGCGTCATTCCTTCGCTATGAAAGCCAAACCAATTCTTCTCGCCCTCCTTGCCGTTGGAAGCCTAGCTGCTTGGATGCCTGCTTCTCTCGCGGATGAGCCCAAGACAATCTCGGCTAACGATTTGCGCGAAGTCATCAAGACCTTGGATACGGCTCCAAAGGAAGACAAGGACGACGAAGGAAAGTCCTATTGGCTTGTCAAGACTAAGGACGATGTCAAGTTCTTGGTCTTCCAGTATGGCGGGAAGGGTGACGAAGCGACCAGTATCAGCGCAAGCGCAGCATACTCAGCAGGGCTTAGCGCCTCAGATATGAACGATTGGAATGCGAGCCACCGGTACTATAAGCTTTATTCAACGGACAAAGGGGTGATGCTCGAGAGTGATCTCGATGTCAGCGTAGCGCCCAGTAAGGCTGTCGTCAAGAAGTTTCTGAATGACTTTGCGGCAGCTGCCAAGAAGTTCCAAGACGAGTAAGTCTTCTAAATAGCAGAAACATTTGGAGGGGTGCAAACGTTCAAAGTTGCATGGGCTCGGCCCATCTAACGCTATGAGAAATCCTTGGCTTGCGCCCCTTCTTGCCGTTTCCATCCTTGCCAACTTGGCTTGGATTCCTGCCGCCAAAGCGGATGAGGAGAAATCTATCTCCGCCACCGATATTTCTTCGGTCATCAAAGACCTTGGTCTGAAGGCCGATGAGGACAAGGATGATGAAGACAAGACCTTCTGGACTATTGAGGGCGACGGCTACAGCGTCCTGCTCTTCCAATACGGCGGAAAAGGTGATGTTGCAACCAGTCTTGGGGTGAGCGCGTTCTTTGATAAGGAAGCTTCTCTGGAAACGTTGGATTCTTGGAATCGAGACGAGCGCTATACCAAGGCTTACTCTACGGATGAGCAATGTGCGCTTGAGGCCGATCTTGACCAAAGCGTTGCCCCGAGCAAGGCGGAAGTCAAGAAGTTCCTAGAAACGTTTACGAAGGCGATCCCCGAATTCAAAGAGCATCTTTCAAGCTCGGACGAGTGAGGGTTACCACCCTCTAACCGCTAGAAGCTCGCCCTCGGTTAGCGAATCGCAGTTGATGCCCGTCATCGGTGCTCCAAGGCCCTTGCTAATCTCGGCGAGTTTCTTTGCATCCTTGTAGAAGAGCACGCTCTCTACGATCGCCTTTGCTCGCTTCTCTGGCTCCGAACTCTTGAAGATGCCCGAACCTACGAAGACGGTCTCAGCCCCGAGCTGCATCATCAATGCGGCATCAGCAGGGGTTGCGATTCCACCGGCACTAAAGTTCGGCACCGGGAGGCGACCTGACTCATGCACGCCTCGCATCAGTTCAAGCGGCGCCTGATGCTCCTTAGCTAAGACATAGAGTTCGTCTTCGCGAGCATTCTGCACGTTCCTAATCTCGCCCAAAATCGTGCGCATATGGCGCACCGCTTCCACTACGTCGCCCGTACCAGCTTCCCCTTTTGTACGGATCATCGCCGCGCCTTCCGCACAGCGACGAAGGGCCTCGCCAAGGTTCCGCGCACCGCACACGAAGGGAACCGTGAACCCGTGCTTATCTACATGGTTCTCAACATCGGCTGGAGTTAGCACTTCGCTCTCGTCAATGAAATCTACTTCCAAGGCTTCAAGTATCTGAGCCTCGACGAAGTGACCAATTCGGCACTTCGCCATAACTGGGATCGTGACGCACTCCTGAATCTTTTGGATGAGCTCGGGGTCGCTCATGCGAGCGACGCCGCCATCGCGCCGAATATCGGCAGGAACGCGCTCTAGGGCCATGACTGCCACGGCACCGGCATCCTCCGCAATCCGGGCGTGGTCTGCATTGACCACATCCATAATTACGCCGCCCTTCAGCATCTCGGCAAGGCCGACCTTTTCACGCCACGTTTTCGCTCTGTCCAAGTACAAAAGTTTACCTCCTGGAACTTTATCTACGACCTTACGTCCTATTGCGTAAGCCGGTATTCTGGCGGGAATCTTCATGAAGCGATCCCTCACTTTCGCCCTGCTTGTCCTTGTCGCAACTGCGTTTTCCCAGGATGCGATCCTCATGCGCCGTACGTTTACGAATGACCTCGTTGAAAAGTTCAAGGTGAAAGGCGAACATACGATAACTGTGAACTCAGATGGTGAGGAGTTCGAAACATCAATGTCCCTATTGAATAATCGAGTCTTTACCTTTTCCAAGGTGGAGCCTGATGGCAAGGCGATGTTCAGGTATGCGGACACAGACTATACGGGTACGGAGACCTCGGATGGCGAAACTACGAAGATTGAAAATCCGGAGTTTTATGATGAAATCTTTACCGCCAAGGTCAATCCTTTCATGGAATGTGCCGACATAAAAGTCCAGGCCACCGAGGCAGGGGGCGAAGACGAAGATGAAGAAGTTGACCCCATCGGGGATGCGCTCGGGGCCAGCGATCTGTCGCAGTACTACTTCCAACTCCCTACCAAGGCGGTGAAGCCCGGCGATGAGTGGAGCATTCCCATCAAGCAGGAAAAACTATTTAAGCCCAACCAAGTTGTCAAAGGGAAGTTTCGTGGAGCATCAAAATGGGAGGAGCAAGATGTGCTCGTCATTGAGTACACCACAACGGCCGATCTTGATGTCAATCTCGACGAATACGACAACGGCAAGCCCGCCTTTCCAGATATCACGGGAGCGAAGCTGACAGCTCAAGTGAACGATATTGCGATTGTCTATCTTAACCCTAAGGATTTCTCGATCCTCTATTGCCTTGATAAGGTAACTATGACGCTGGAGTTCAAAAGCTCTGAAGCGAACATGACAATGAAGAACAAGGGCGAAGAGGAAATGCGGCGCACGAAATGAGCCTGAACGCGTATGTAGCGGCGCGCAAACGCGCCCTCTACGATGAGCTTTCGACCGGGCAAGAACCCAGCTTCGGCGAATATGACCCAGCCCTCTTACGAGAAGCACGGGCCAAGGGAACTCCGCAAATGGGAAGCACTTCCCTAGCCCCCGGTCGGATCACCGTTGAGTTCATCTACTGCGACCAACAAGGAGCGCTGATCCTACCCATCAAGTGGGAACCACCAGAGAGAATCATTTTTCTTCCCATCCCAGAATGGGTCGTAGAATCTATTTGGCAAGGCGAAATTGATGGTAGTTATCACTTCGAAAGCGACGCGGTTGTTCTGGTAGAAAATTTGCTGAGTTCACTAGATCCGGAAGCAAATGCGGCCCTGTTTTCCGTACGAAAGATCATCGGCAAAGCCTAGGGGGCTAGCCGCTCGATCACCCATTCGTCATCCCGCAACTGGTAGCGAAAACGATCGTGCAGCCTGGCCTCCCGACCCTGCCAAAACTCAAGCTGATCAGGCTGAAGCACGAAGCCTCCCCAATGGGCGGGGCGTTTTGTTTCTTGTACTTCTTGAGCGGCGCTTTCGAGGACTTCGCGCGATGGGATCACCTGACTTTGTGGGCTCACCATGGCCGATATCTGGCTATCTCGCGGGCGGCTGGCGAAGTACTGATCAGATTGCTCCGTGCTCAGTCTCTTGACCGCGCCCTCTACTCGTACTTGGCGCTCCAGTAGACTCCACCAAAAACACACCGCCGCCTGCGGGTTAGAAAGGAGTTCCCTACCCTTGCGACTCTCCTCGTTCGTATAGAACACCAAACCCTCCGGTCCGATACCGCGCATGAGGACCATCCGAGCGCTGGGACGACCGTGCATTTCGGTCGCGAGGCACATCGCGGTTGGTTCCACCTCATGAGCGGCCACAGCTTCATCCACCCATGACGATAACTGACGGATCGGGTCCGGATCTAAATCACCCCGTTCTAACGCCCCACGTTTGTACTCCAATCTCATCGCTCTACCACCGCCATTTCGTTCCAATTCGGGCCAATCTTGGCATCAACCTCGATCGGCACGTTCACCGACATCGCATTCTCCATCAAGCTCCTAATGGGTTCAATCAACCCATGCTCATCGGGCGCCATCTCGAACACAAGTTCGTCATGAACCTGGAGCAACATCCGGGTTGCCGAGACCCCCAATCTTCGGCGAACATCAATCATCGCTAGCTTAATCATGTCCGCGGCTGCGCCTTGGATAGGCGCATTCATGGCTTGTCGCTCGCTGTAGAGCCTTTCATTCCGGTTTGCCGCGTGTATATCGGGGAAATACCGCCGCCGACCGCGAAGCGTGGTTGTGAAGCCCTTACTTCGTGCCTCGGCAACGGAGCTGTCCGTATACTCTTTCACCTTCGGGAATCGTTCGAAGTACTGGGTGATCAATTCCTTTGCTTCGCTGACGCCAAAGCCCTCTCCCAGCTGCTGAGCAAGGCCAAAATCCGTAACTCCATAAAGCACAGCGTAGTTGAGCATCTTTGCCAAGCGGCGTTGCTCCTTGCTGACGTCTTCGTTACCCACATGGAACATCAAGGAGGCAGTCACTGTGTGCACGTCCACACGGTCTTCAAAAGCCTTAACGAGGTTTTCGTCGCGGCACAGGTGAGCCAGCAACCGTAACTCAATTTGGGAGTAATCAAAGGACGCGAGTTCACGGCCCTCTCCCGCAACGAATGCATTTCTGATTTTTCGGCCAACCTCAGTTCGGATAGGAATGTTCTGCAGGTTCGGCTCGTTTGAACTGAGCCTCCCGGTGGCGGCCACCGCTTGAGAGTACGTGGTGTGAACTCTTCCATCATCCTTCACCATCCTGGGGAGGGCATCGGCGTAGGTGCTCTTAAGCTTTGACAACTCACGATACTGCAGGATTGCCCGCACGATCGGATGGTCAATCTCGTTCAGAATCTCCGCGCCTGTTGCCCAGCCGGTCTTTGTCTTCTTACTCCCCGGCAACTTCATGACATCAAAAAGCACCTCACCCAGCTGTTTCGGAGATGAAATCAGGAACTCCTGTCCCGCATGCTCAAAGACCTCTTGCTGCGCCTTGACAATGTCACCCTCCAGAGCCTTCGAAAAATCTTGCAAGGAGGAACTGTCCAGCTTGATGCCTGTTCGCTCCATCTCTGCAAGGATGGGTATCAGCGGTAGCTCCATCGTATCTAGCACTTGCGATTGTTCTTCAAGCGCTAACCTTTCTCGCATGACTCGCTCCAAACGGTACAACCCGACCGCAGCCTGTTCGGGATTTTCAGGTGGCGCGACATCCAAGTACCCTTGGATCAAATCCCGCAATGTGTAGTTACTCCTTCCGCTCTGCAAGACATAACCAGCGAGCATAGAGTCAAATCGAGGAGGTACCAAGGGAGCATCGGACGACTTGTAGAGCGGCTTGACATCATGGCCAATGGCTAATTCCGGATGGGCTAGGAATAGTTGTTCGCCAAGATGTGCTGATCCATACCGGACTTCTTCGCCGATTGCGATCCACGCCTCACTCGCGTGGACATCATCAAACATGGATTGTTGGGGCGCGCCCGCAACAATGGTCAGCGCGAACGGACGACCATTGAACCACTTTTCGAGTTCTTCGTACTGCGAAAATGGGGTCTTGGAGGCAACATCTAAGGACTCAGATTCAACGGACGCGACGCTAATCCCTTCTTGGCCGGAGTACCTCGCCAATACTTGGTGCAATCGCCGAGCGTGAGTCTTGAACTCCAGACTCAGCAACATGGCTTCGGCGCGTTCTAGATTCTCGGGGCCGATGTGGTATGGGGCAAAGTCAAAGGTGACGGGGACATCGCGGACGATTGTTGCGAGCCATTTACTCTTGGGAATCTGGGGGAGAGCGGGCTCTAACTTCTTGCGGAACTTCTCCTCTACCCCACCCAAGTTCTGGATCAACATCTCAATGGTCCCGTGATCTTGGATCAGTTTGCTAGCCGTTTTCTCCCCAACCCCCGGCACGCCGGGGATATTGTCGCTGCTATCCCCCACGAGTGCCTTGTAGTCCGGAATCAATTCGGGGCCAAAGCCATAGCGCTGAAGGACCGCCGGCACATCGTAGATCGCGACTTCCGTTACGCCTGTTTTGGGTGTGATAACTGTGACGTGCTCATCCACCAACTGAAGGGAGTCCAGGTCTCCGCTAACGATGAAGGTGTTGTAGCCACTGGCCTTTGCTTGCTTGCTAATCGTCCCAACGATGTCGTCCGCCTCGTACCCGGGCAACTCCAAAATCGGGATACCCAAAGCCGTGATCAAGTCCCGTGACCCGGCCAGTTGTTCCACTAGCTCATTAGGTGTCTCACGCCGGGTCCCTTTGTACTCTTCATACTCTTCGTGGCGAAATGTGGGACCGACGGCATCTAGGGCAACCAGAATGCAGTCTGGACGTTGGTCCTCGATCAGTCGAAAGAGCATTGAGGTGAATCCATACAGGGCATTCGTTGGCTTCCCCGCCGCTGTGCTCATGTATCGCATTGAGAAAAAGGCACGAAACAGGAGCGAATATCCGTCCACTATCAGGAGGCTCTTCGACATTGCTGATGAGCCTACCCGCCACGCTCAAGGTATAATCTCCAGCAGGGCACGTCATTGGACTGCCGTGTGGCCTACAGAGCCATCCAATCATCTTTTGGATCAGTTTGCCGATGGTTTATCGCCCGTTGCGCTACGAACAAGTCATGAAGGCTGCCGAAGCTTTTGATGTTCGTGCGCGTCGTATGTTCAACGGCATGGGGGTGTACACCGGTGAGAAGATGTTCGCCTTCCTTCATGGTGAAGACGTCGGCCTAAAGCTGGGATCGCAGGATCGAGAATCAGCACTCGCACTTCCTGGAGCAGAACTAATGCGCACCGAGCCCGATGCCGAACCCATGCGCGAATATGTCCGCATGCCCAAAGAAGTTCTTGACAGCTTTGATAAGTTCCAGTACTGGGTGAACAAGAGCGCCGAGTACGCCCAAAGCACCCGTATTGGATAACTCTGCGCTAGGCGGCTTGTCGGAGCGCACTCGGCAAATGCGAAACTTCCAACACGGTTTCTTCCTTGGCGGCTAACACCGTGGCGCGTTCAATCGCATTGCTCAATTCGCGCACATTGCCCGGCCAAGCATAAGCTTCCAATCGTCGCATGGCATCCTGAGAAATTGTTGAAAGGCTCCTGCCATTTTCGGCGGAGAACTTGGCCAAAAAGTGAGATGCAAGCGCGCCAACATCTTCGACACGCGAACGAAGCGGAGCGAGGTGGACTTCCACAACCTGGAGGCGGTAAAGAAGATCCAACCTATAAGCACCATCTTCGACCATCTGGTGGAGATCACGGTTTGTTGCCGTGATCAATCGCACGTCAACTTTTGTCGGCGCGGTCGCCCCAAGCCGCTCAAACTCCCGCTCCTGTAACACTCTTAGCAACTTGACTTGGATTAAAGGCGGTACATCACCAATTTCATCCAAGAACAAGCTCCCATTGTTGGCCAGTTCAAACCGACCGGGCTTTGAGCCCTGAGCGCCGGTGAAGGCTCCCTTCTCGTAGCCGAAGAGTTCGCTCTCCATCAGGCTTTCGGGGATGGCGGCGCAGGAAGCCGCGATGAAGGGCTGGCCCGCTCGAGGCGACAACTCGTGGAGAAGTTTCGCCACAACTTCCTTTCCGGTGCCGCTCTCGCCCGTGATCAGGACAGTGGCCCGTGTATCGGCAACCTGCTGCACCAGTTTCTCAACTTCCTTCATTGCCGGGCTCGCGGCAATGAATGTCGCCTTGCCCTTCTTAGCCCCTCGTTTGGCCCGAGGTGCCGGAGTTTCGCCGAGCGCGCTTTTTACGATCTTCTTGAGCGAATCCAAGTCGAAGGGCTTTGTGATGAACTCATAGGCTCCCTTCCGGATGGCCGCCACTGCCTGAGGAATCGTGCCGTAGGCGGTCATGATGATCACGGGTAAGTCAGGCCAACGGGCGATGATTTGATCGTGAAGTTCAAAGCCCGTCATCTCGGGCATGGTCACATCTGTAAGAACGCCAGATACTGGCCCAGTTTCCAAAACTCGAAGAGCCTGGAGCCCATTCTCGGCAACGACCGTCTCAATACCCGCCTTCTCAAAGGCTACTTGCAGGATACGGCGGATGTTCGGTTCATCGTCAACGATCAGCAGAGGGCCATTCATGGTAAGTGCACCTCAAATGTGGTCCCTTCACCTAAGGCTGACTCGACCGAAAGATGCCCTCCGTGAGCGTGGATTATCTTCTGCACGACGCTCAAGCCAAGCCCGGTCCCGCTTGATTTTGTCGTAAAGAAGGGCGAAAAGAGTTTGGTTAGGGCTTCCTCACTCATGCCTTCCCCCGTATCTCGAACTGTAAATCCCCAATCCCAAACATCCAGACTAACTGTTCCACCTTTCGGCGTCGCTTGCCTCGCATTCTGGAGAAGATTCCTCATCACCTGTTCAATGCGTCTTGGGTCAATTCCCTTAGTTACCTTTGCTGAATTGAGCTCCAATGCAACACCAGCTTGATCGAAATCTGAACTGACCAACCGTACCACTCCACGAGCAACATCCCCAAGTTGAGCTCGTTCCAAAGTGAGCCTCATGGGCCGGGCAAATTCGAGGAACTCGTCACAGAGTTGACTGAGTTTGTCCGTTTCGTCCTCAATTATCTCTGCCATTTCTGGGGCCATTTCGGGGGCCTCTTGGATCATCTTGGCGGCCGCGTAGATACCCGTCAACGGATTACGAATCTCATGGGCGATGGCCGCAGTCATTTGGCCGACTTCCGCCAGTCGCTTTAGGCGGCTAATTTCGCGAGTTGATGCGAATAGGCGAGCATTATGGACAGCAAGCGCGATTTGCCCGGCTATACCTTGCGCGTATTCCATGTCCTTGGGGCCAAAGTGAGGCTCATCATGGCCACGTGCCATATTCAAGACCCCGATGCAAGATCCTTCTTCCATCAAGGGGACAATCAACGAACTGGAGATATCGCTCCTCTCACCCTCGGTGATGATTCGGGGTTGGCCTTCTGCGATGGCTTCTCCCGCGAGCCCGAATCCCGGCTTGATGACGGCTCCGTCTGGCGTCCGGACCCCTGGTCCATGCTTAGCCGCAAGTTGATAGACCCCGTCCTCATGGAGAAAGATGGAGGCCCCGGTTGTCCGGAAACACCGAGTCGCCACCTCCAACACCCGCCTCAAGTATTTCTGAAGCCCGCTCTCGTCCTGGACCGATTCCACAACGAACAGCGACAGGAGGTCTTCTTGTAATTTATGGGCCGCCGACATCAAGAAGAATTATCGGCTCCGTAGCTCGGCGACTTTACGTTCAAATAATTCTCGAATGGCAACCCGGTACGGCTTTCGGTGATCCAAGGCTCCGTCCGGAGAAACACTCTGGTCACTGCATTCCAAGAGCCAGCGTGTTGTTAGCAGGTTCCGGTGAGCCGTTACCAGGGTTTCAACTTCAGCTTCGCTCAAAAGCCCTGCCTTACGCAAATCATTAAGACGCTGCGGAGTGGTCACGCTTGTGAGGTTTCTGACCGAAGGATGAGATAACGTCAGCAGTTGGATAAGCCAATTCAAGTCATCAAAGCCACCGAGCCCATGCTTTAGGTCATCCTGGCCAGCCAGTTCAGTCTCCAAGCGCTGCTTAACGGACAAGAGATTCTCAAGAGCGATGGGGTCCAACCCGGACGATATCTCGTGCAAAGTCTCAATTGCCCTTACTGATCCAGAAATCAGCCTTGAACGGCCGCATGCTAGCCGTTCCCAGGGTTCCATGTCCGTCAGCGCGTAGGCAAGGAATCCATCGTAGGTTCGGGCCAGCATGCCCTTCTTGCCATCGGGCCTTAGACGCAAATCAACGCTCAGGGGATAGCCTTGATTTCGTAAGGCTTGAACTTGCTGGAGAAACCCGTGGGCGGCTTGCTCTGCGTCAAGGTGGCGGACTCCTGCGGGACAGAACAGCACCAAGTCGGCATCGCTGGTGAGCCCCGTGTCGTGGGTGGCATAGCTTCCGAGCGCAACGCAATCGAGCGGAAGGGCTCCCAACAGGTGGCGTAGGAGGGCATCTGTCACCTCATCCAGCGAATCGCCGAGGGACCCTTCGTGGGTCAGAGCCCATCTCGCAATTCGTTTTGTTCGGGCCACCCGTGCCGACTTGGCGATGTTTATGGATGGATCAATCCGAAACTCAGAACCCTCCAATATCTCGCCAGATATAAGTTGTTCGATCAGCGCCGGTTCTCCTTGGAAGTCCTCAATCAACACTGGCGCGTTGGACGCCAATTTTTGCACCCGAGCTAATCCCCCCTCACTTTCGATGGTCGCCGAGGCGTAATCGCCTAACCAGTCTAAGCCCGGAGGCGCTTCGGTCGCGCTCGACGCAAGGGGCCTCATCAGAGTCAAATAGATATCCCTGACCCGGTCCCTGACTTGGTTTAGGTGAATTAGAAACTCATTGGGTCCTTTGAAGCCCAAAGAAAGGGCGAGGCGGCCAAGCTGCATAGGGTCTTCAGGCAACGTGTGAGTCTGCACATTGGCTTCCAACTGCAACCGATGCTCCGTCAGTCGGAGGAAACAATATGCATCGCTAAGGAACTTAGCATCCTCTTCGGCCAGCAACCCAGCCGCCGACAAAAGGGGAAGGACTGCCAATGTGCGCCGCTCCTCCAGTTCAGGCTTCCTGCCTGCATGCACGAGTTGCAATGTTTGGGTGAGAAACTCAATGTCCCGGATCCCGCCCGGCCCGCGCTTAAGATCATCCCCAACTGTGATTTCTTCAAGCCGCTCCCGTTGCTTAAGCAGTTCTTCAATCTGCCAAGAACTGCGGTGAGAACCAAAGGCTACTCGGCTCCGCAGGTTGTTCCACCAACTTCCTGGAGTAATCGCGCGCGAACGCACGAGAGCAAGGTGTTCCCAGACTTCGGCGTATCGGTCGTAGTACGCCTCAACCGCGCCTATGCGATTCAGGATCGGGCCACTAGCCCCGTACGGTCGCAATCTTAAATCCACTCGGTAGAGCATTCCTCGCCCCATCTGGTTCTCGAGGGCCCGCCCCAAATGAGTACAGTATCGCTCCAGCGCCGTCGTATCGGTAAGGTCGTCAGGCACGATATACGCAAGGTCAATGTCGCTGGAGTAGTTCAGTTCATGCCCGCCAAGTTTGCCAAACGCCACGATCTGGAGCGGGCACTGTGGTCCCAACCCCTTCTCCAGCGCAAAGGGGGGCCAAGTTGCCTCCACCGCAAGGCGGACTATGGCTTCCGCAAGGTCGCTGATCACTTGCAAGCTAGTGCTCGGCTCCCAGAGACCGTTCACTTCGACATAGGCAAGCCGAAGGGTCCACTTTTGCTTTAGGAGCCGAAGGCGGTCAAGTCGGTGTTGGGTGGAGTGAGCCACCTCCAGCATGCGACTCCCTTCTTGGAGGAGACCTTCCAGAGTTGGCATGGGAAAGTCTTCGAAGAAGATGGCGCCCATCTCGGGGTTCTGTACGAGAATATCGGCGACTTGGCTACTGCAGGCGAGGAGCTTCATTAACCATTCTGGATGACCCTCATTCAGGAGACTAATAAAGGTAGCCGGGCTCGCGGTCGCCGCCAACCACCGCTCTAGATGAATTGCGGCTCTCACCGGATCCGGACTATCTGCGATTGCTTGCCGAACCGCTGGGGCGATACGGGCTAGCGATGCCGCTTCAATACGGCTTATGGCTTCAAATGAGTCGATGGTTTACCCTCTCCCTAATCGGACGGATGGAATCCCAGAGTGATCTCCACCGGGTCGGCTCACGCTCCATAATAAAAAATGATGAAGCGAATCGGAATCATCACGAGCGGAGGGGATGCCCCGGGGATGAATGCGGCGATTCGCGGAGCCGCGAGAGCGGCCATTGGTCAAGGAACCGAAGTGGTTGGTTTCTACCATGGCTACGAGGGGATCATGAACAATGAGATCCTCGAGTTCGAAAGCCGGACCGTAGGGGGCATTATCGCGCAAGGCGGCACGATATTGCGGACGGCACGCAGCAAGGAATTCCGAACTCATGAGGGTCGGGCTAAGGCCGTCGAAAATCTCCGTGCAAATGGCGTTGAGGGATTGGTCGTAATCGGGGGAGACGGTTCGCTCACAGGTGCAAAATTTCTCCATGAGGATTTTGACTACCCAGTTATGGGAGTGCCGGGTTCCATTGACAATGACATCAACGGTACCGACTTTTCCATTGGCTTTGATACCGCCGTCAACGGGGCGTTGGATGCGATCGACCGTGTCCGCGATACGGCTTACTCACACGAGCGAGTCTTTGTAGTGGAGGTGATGGGGCGCCACAATGGATTTATTGCTCTTGAGGCGGGCTTGGCGGGCGGAGCCGAAGCCGTCATCATTCCCGAGATCCCATTCTCCCTCCTTGAAATTTGCGACGATCTGCGGAAGATGCACGAAAAGGGCAAGCGATCCAGCCTGATCGTTGTGGCGGAAGGAGCCTTGCGGGCCGTAGACGTTCGAGACTTTATCGAGAAACATGCGGGATACGAGGCGCGCTATCTCGTACTTGGACATATGCAGCGCGGTGGTAGCCCAACGGCGTTTGATCGGGTTCTCGCCCTACAACTAGGTGCCCATGCTGCCAACCGCCTCATCAGCGGGCACCGGGGTGAGATGGTTGGGGTGGACGGCACCAAGTTGGTCAGCCACCCGCTCAGCTATGTCCTTAGTACTGAGCGCCAGATTGACCCCGAAAAGTTGTTGCTGGTTGAGGTCATGGCCCGGTGATCCTCACTGTCACCCTCAACACCAGTATTGATCAAGCCTTGTTTTTGGATAGCCTCAAGTTGGGCGACACGAACCGAGTGCAGAAGGTCCAAATTGACGCCGGGGGAAAAGGGGTCAATCTCAGCCGAGTTGCTCATGCGTTCGGCGGGAACACCCTTGCTACTGGTTTTGCTGGAGGTCCCACCGGAGACTTCCTGAGGGGGCTTCTTGACCGGGATGGGGTTCCCCACCAGTTTGTGCCCACGGCGGAACCAACGCGCACAAACTTCAATATTGAGACCGACGACGGCCATCCACCGACCACTCTCAATGCCCTCGGGCCCCTTGTCTCAGCCCAGGAGTGGGCAACTTTCTGCTCTTTGTTTCAAGAAGTCTTACCGCAAGCTGACTGGGTGTGCCTATGCGGATCAATACCCCCAGGACTGGATTTGACCGTTTATCAAGAGCTTGTTGCCATGTGCAAGGATAAACGGGTGTTGGTGGATGCCGATGGCGATGCCCTAGCTTTAGCCGCCAAGTCGCGCCCAACCCTGTTGAAGCCAAACTTGAAGGAGGCGGAACGGCTCTTGGGTCAGGCGATTCAAGACCCGGTAGAAGCGGCACAAAGTCTGCGTGAACTAGCGGGAGCCGAGATGGTCATCATCAGTCTTGGCGCCCAAGGAGCCGTCCTAGCCTCTTCGGAGGGCGTCTACCATGGGGACTCGCCTCAGGTCATCGCGGTCAGCACAGTCGGAAGCGGAGATTCAATGCTCGGTGCATTTCTGGCCCGTCTTGAGGGCGGCGATCCAGTTCCGACTGCCTTTCAATGGGGGCTGGCAGCGGGCGCGGCGACCGCAACAACGGACGGCACAGGAATCGGTCCTTTGTCGGTGATCGAACTCCTCTTTGATCGAGCCCGGGTGAAGCGGGTCGGCTAAAATGGGGGATCTGCGATGACCGATCCCTCTAGTGATAAGCGATTTGCCCTTAAATTTCGGCAATGGGAGAAGGTCGCGGAGAGCCTTCAAAACGGAGAGCGAGGCCAAACCATTTGGTGTCGCCTTCGCCGACGCGAGTCATTAGATGATCCTGAAGTAGAGGCGGATCTCCTCTGCGAGGAACTTGGCCTCGCTCAACTTGGTGACAAGTGGTCCTCCCTGGACTCCTATGGAGCTGAGGGACTTGTTGTTCGTGTCTTGGGCAAATCTCTCATCACGGACTATTGGATGATGGAGGGGATTGAGGCGAGGGCGATCGCCGAACACCTTTTCGACACCTTCCAAATGCCGCGCCAGTACTTCACGAACGTCCTATCCTATGATGATGAGGGAGTCACTGCTTGGTCACCGTTATCCGATTCAACCTTTGATGCCGGAGTTGTGATAATGGATGACCAATGGGTTGGTATTTTGGCAATAGGAGAACGCGGATAGAACCCGTGAAGCGTTCCTCCTTCGAGATAATTGTCGGCCTGCTTGCTCTTGCCATCGTTGTGGCCGGTTGCTCATCCTCAAAGGACGAACCCAAGAAGGCAGCGAGCTCCAAGGGCAATGATGAACCGGCCCAACGCATCGGTGCGGGCGGGATTAGTGTCCTGAGTCGCGACAAGGAACGCTTAGAAGTCTGGAAGGCCAATGCCGTAACCGCACAAGTAAATGTTGATCCCAACGGCGCTATAACGGCTCAGATGCAAGGCGTGACTGGCGATGTCTACGACAAAGGAAAAGCGGCGGCCAGGTTTAGGTCCAAGCAGGGGTTTGCCGAACAAAAGACGCAGGCATTGCGTTTACAAGGAGACGTGGTCCTCAGTGACAAGCCTCAGTTGAACCGAATTTTGGGTGATAGACTGGAATGGCTTCCAGAGATCAAAATGATACAACTCAAAGGAAACGTTGCCCTTCGGGGCGAGCGCTTCAATACGAGTAAGTTAGATACTATCTGGGCCGCACCAGACTTAAACGATCTCGGGACTCCACAAAGCTACAGAAACGATCCAAAGATGAAAGCGCTCATTGCTCCACTGCTCGCCACTCTTGCCATATCGCAGGGGACTTTTTCGGATGAGACGGGCAATATGCGGCTTACTTTTTCGACGTGGCGAGCAACCAAGGTCAACGAAGCGACCACCCACTTTATTGTCACAGGAACGCCAGCCGTGGGGACTTGGAGGAGCCAGGGCCTGAACATGAAGGCGAGGACGATTGAAGGCGACCTCAAACAAGGTGTGGGCGGCAAGTCCATCCTCAGCAAAGCCAATCTTGCTGGAGAGGTCCGGACCGAAATGAAACGAACTGAAAAGGGTCTAGTCCGGAACTCAGTACTCACCAGTGATCAAGCCGACTTCTCGGGAGATGAAAAGACCGGTAGTCTTGCGCTTAGGGGTCCGGTCATCCTGACGAGCGCCCTCG
Organism: Fimbriimonadaceae bacterium; assembly: GCA_020850835.1. Classification (GTDB taxonomy): domain Bacteria; phylum Armatimonadota; class Fimbriimonadia; order Fimbriimonadales; family Fimbriimonadaceae; genus JAFLBD01. The sequence continues at coordinate 12,881 of JADZDX010000064.1, read as the reverse complement.
CCAATGGAGATCAGTGGATGCAAATGACTGGCACGGCCGGGACCTTTAAGCTTGCGATCGGTGCTTCGCAACCCATTGAAGCTGCAGAAATCATGGGCCCGGTGACCTTGAGACTGATCAACAAGCGGAGGAATAAACAGGGGGCTTTGGAAACAACCGACCTCACCGCTACCGGGCGCCGCCTCACCTTCAATTCCAGCGCTCAGGAAATTGAACTGACCGGCGGAGTGTTGGTAACCGGCAAGGGGCCCGACCTTGTGGGCCGAATGGAAGGCGATAAATTCCGCGTGATCCTCGATGCCCAGGGATTCGTTAAAGAAGTTTACGCCGAAGGTAACCCGGGGCAAGCGTCCGGCCGTCAACCATGAAAATTCTTGCCGAGGGCCTAGTCAAAGCCTACAAGGGGCGCAACGTCGTGGACGGCGTCACCTTTGAGGTGAACCAAGGCGAAGTCGTCGGGTTGCTTGGGCCCAACGGGGCCGGGAAGACGACAACCTTCTATATGATTATTGGCTTGATCAAGCCCAATAGCGGGCATGTCCGGTTCGATGACCTGACCGTGACCAATATGCCGATGTTCCGGCGGGCTCGGGCGGGGGTGGGCTATCTTCCTCAGGAAACAAGCGTGTTTAGAAGGCTCACGGTGCGCGACAATATCCGCCTCGTCATGGAGATCAATGGAGCGTCCCGCAAAGCGATTCAGAAAAAGACCGATGAACTCGCTGAAGAGCTCCACATCCAGCATATCTTGGATCGAACGTCCGGCGTCCTCAGCGGTGGCGAGCGCCGGCGGGTAGAGATCGCCCGCTCCCTCAGTACTGATCCAAAGTTCATCCTGCTGGATGAACCCTTCACTGGAATTGACCCGGTGACGATCGAAGAAATTCAAGGGCTGATTTACAAGCTCAAGTTGAGAAATATCGGCGTGCTGATTACCGATCACAACGTAGCCGCCACCCTGAAGATCACGGACCGCAACAATATTCTGATTGACGGCAAGATTTTTGCCAGCGGGACGGCCGACGAAATCACCCAGAACGAGATGGTACGTAAGCACTATCTTGGAGAGCAGTTCGATAGAGGCGTGGATGACACTGGTTTTCTCGGGGGCGCATGAAGCGACTCGACCGCTTTATCGTTGCGGAAATGTTTGGGCCGTTTGTGTTCGGGGTGGCCGTTTTTACGGTCTTGCTCTTGGCGGCGACATTCCTCCTCCAGTTTACAAACTATGTGGCCAGCGGCATCAGCATCTGGACGGTGCTCTCGATGGTGGCCCTTGTGCTTCCGGGGATGCTGGTCCAGACCTTTCCCATGGCAATGCTGCTTTCGGCCCTCCTTGGCTTTGGAAAGATGAGCGGCGAGAGCGAAATCACGGCGATCCGGGCGGCTGGAGCCAGTCTCGGTCGCATCATGATTCCGGTCGCGGGGTTCGGGGTCACGGTGGCGCTCATCTCGTTTCTCTTTGGGCAGTTCGTCGTCCCGGCGGCGGCGATCAAAGCCACAATCCTCAAAGAAGAAATCATGGCTCAATTGGACGGTGCATCCGCTCGTCCTGCCAGCTATGCGGTGACAACCAAAGACAAAGTCAACGGTAAGACTCGCAACCGAATCACCAGTTTTGTGACAGCGGTCTACTTTGACTTTGGCACCCGGCTCCTTCGCGATGCTCAGGTAACAGCCTACGATAAGAACCAACAACCTGCCTTTGTGCTCTTTGCCAAAGAACTGGAGTATCAAGATAATCAGGAATGGCGAATCCGGGGGGCAGCCCATTTGGTGAGCAGCGACGGCATGTACTACGCAGAGATTCGCGACGGAGCATGGCCCCAGCAGATTGCGAAGCCAAAGTTTTCGCCCGAGGATATCATCGCGCAAAACGCAAAGGACATGACCTCGCTGAGCATGAGCCAGATCGAAAAGGCGATAGAGGATGCGCAAGCTAATCCCAGTGTCTTACCGAAGCAGGTTTACAATCTCCAGAAGGGCTATTGGGACAAAATTGCCATCCCCCTCGCCGCCGTCGTCTATGCCTTGTTGGGTGCGCCTTTGGGTATCCGGAACCAGAGGTCCGGAGGGGCAACGGGCTTTCTTTTTGCTGTTCTCATCATTTTCGCTTATTTCATGTTGAGCAACGTCTTGTTTATTACGGGTCAGGGAGGAGCGTTTCCCGCGTGGTTCGCGAGTTTCTTCCCCGTCGTATTGGGCGTCATCGGCGCGATGGTCGCCATTCACTATAAGAATCGCTAGATGCAAACGAGTTCGGTAACCCTGATTTTGGTTCTCTGCCTTATGGGTGGGGCGATCGCGTTCTTTGCGGATTCATTGGGGAGGAGCCTCGGTAAGAAGCGCCTGACCCTAGGCCACATGCGGCCGAAGCATACGGCAGCGCTCATCACCGCGAGCGCGGGAGCGCTCATCCCGATTGCGACCATCGCCCTGATGTCCCTCCTCTTTTCGGATGTGCGCGAAATGCTGTTTCGTACGCAGGCAATCAAGGACGAATTGCAGAGAGTCGAGGGGCGACTCCGAGTTAGCCAAAAGAACTTAGACCGACGGGCCGTTGAGGTTGATGACCTCGAGAAGGCCCAGCGTACTCTGGTTCGAGAGGGTGAAACACTCCGAAAGACGAACAGCGAGACAACCATCAAACTTGGTTCAACACGAAGTCTTCTCTCCAAAGCACAGAGCCAGCTCACAAGTCGAACCGCCCAATTGGCCTCGCTGTCCAAGCGAACTCAGTCGCTATCGGGGCGGGTTCGCAACCTGATGGCAGAGGTCACTCGCAATATCGCGCAACTGGGGTCCCTACGTAAGGAAGCCACCGCGGCACAAAACTCGGCGAAGACCAATCAGGCGCAGGCCAGCTATGCCGCCAACCGCTTGCGCGAAATTCAGCAGAGAAACCTCGCTATTGAGCAAGAAAATCAAGCATTAGAAAAGGAAGGAGCCGATCTGAAGGCCCAGATTCAGACCCTGCAAAAGGTGGCCGCTGACGTGGACGAACAGTTCAGAAGGGACCTTGCGGAGCGCAATGCAGAACTAGCCAAGGTTATGGCCGACTTGGACGGGCTTCAGACCGAAAAGCGCAACCTAGAGAGCCTTCTCGAAGGGTTGATCAAGCAGGGCGTTAACGTGCCGAGAACTCAACCCATGACCATCGCTCGGGGGCAGGAGTTAGCCCGCTGGATCATCGAGGCAAATTCCTCCCGAGCACAGGCGCAGCTAGGATTGAGTTCGCTAATGCGCACCGCCCGCATTCGGGCCGAAGCTAGGGGCGCAAAGCCGGGCGCAGGACAGGAAGCAGCGAGCCTATTTAACGGTGACTTCACGCCCGAGCAGCAGATCAACAATATCCTTCGCGATACCTCCTCGCAAGGCGAGCCAATGGTCATGATAGCAAGCGCTCTGTACAATCATTTCGGGCAAGAGCCCATCTACTACCAAGTCAGTATTCAGCCCAACACGGTTGTCTACCAGAAGGGCCAAGTCATTGCTGAAACTAGGGTTGATGGCTCCATGGACGACAAACGAGTTCTGGATGCCATAGGAAATTTCATCCGTGACATCATTGGGCCAAAGGCTCTCAGCGACAAGATGCTCCCTGTTGTCGGCGCCGATGCTCCTCTGGGAGAAGTGAATGACAACCAGATTATCTCGCTCATGCAACAAATCCGCGATTACGGACGTAATGTGAGGGTGCAGGCCATCGCGGCTGGCGAAACTCGGCGCGCTGATCGCCTGTTCTTGGAGTTCCGCCTACGCTAATGGTCATGGACAAAACGGTTCTTGCCATAGATCCCGGTAGCTCAAAGCACGGCATGGCGCTCGTTAGGCGAGATCCCGAAGGGAAAATCCACTTGCTCTGGCGCTTTGTCTGCCCGGATGCTGATCTTGAAGCCAAGATTGATGAAGCCAAAGCCCTTCGTCCCTTTGGCATGGTGATCGTTGGCTCCGGAACACGATCCCGGGCCACGGTCGAACGCATCAACTCGCACTCACCTAGCCTAGGCGTGTTGCTTGTAGACGAAACGGATACCACTCTACAGGCACGCGAACGCTACTGGGAATATCACAAACGCCGAGGTTGGCGGCGAATCGTTCCTGCCTCAATGCAGGTTCCTCCTGAACCCGTAGATGATTTCGTGGGATTGATCCTTGCCGAACGGGTACTGTGTGAGGAGTGAAGCGCGTAGTTCACTTTTTGATCCGCATTGTTGGCCGACTGTTCAAGAAGTCGTGCTCATGCGGATGCTCTCAGGAGCACCGGCAGTAGCTGATCGCTTGGCGAATTTGCCCTGGTGACGGCCCGCTAACTGACCACATGCCGCCGCAATATCGTGGCCCCGCTCTACCCGCTCCGTCACATTAACCCCAAGCTTTTCTAATGCGTTCCTGAACGCCCTTACGCGCTCTCGCGAAGGACGCTTGAAGCCCTGTTGCCCTACGTCCACCCAATTCCATGGGATGAGGTTCACGACGCACGGGATGCCCTTGATCAACTTGGCCAGTTCCTTAGCTTGCTCTTGCGTATCGTTCACGCCCTTGATCAAGAGGTACTCAAAAGTCACCTTACGGCCGGTCGCTTCTTGGTATTCGCGCATCGTGCGCACCACCTCGTGCACCGGCCATTTGTGGTTCACCGGCATCATCGAATCGCGCACTTCGTCCAGCGGCGAGTGCAGGCTCAGCGCCAGGTGGATCGGCAATTTCTGCTCTTCCAACTTCTTGATTTGCGGCACCAGGCCGACCGTGCTGATGGTCAAATGCCGCGCGCTCAGTCCGATTTCCTTGGTGAAAATGTTGATGGCCTTGAGAACATTGTCAAGGTTCAGGAGCGGTTCACCCATACCCATAAAAACAATGTGGCTAATACGCCGATCCGTGATACTTTGTAGCAAGAGGTATTGGGCCACGATTTCGTGGTGCGAGAGGTTTCGGTCGAATCCGCCCAGCCCCGTCGCGCAGAAGGTGCAACCCATGGGACAGCCAACTTGTGTGCTCAAGCAGCAGCTCACGCGGTCTTCGTAGGGCAAAAGAACGCACTCGTAAAGGTTCTTATCGCCGTTGTGCACGAGCAATTTTTGTACATGGTCGGTCGACTTAAAGTGCTCGGCAATCTCGATCGGGCAAATGTCTGCCGCCTCGGCCAGCTTCTCCCGAAAATGCTTGGGAAGCTCGGGCATGTCCTCAAGATCGAGGGCATTTTGCTTGTAAAGCCGGTTCGCAATCTGTCGCCCGCGATACGCCCCTTCGCCCATCTCGCTTGCCAGCGAGGCGAGTTCCTCAGTGGCCATGCCCATGAGGCACTTTCGCGAGTTCATATTGAGGCAGAGTTTACCTTTCAGGCACCCCATTCTCAATCCACGTCATCCCGACCCTGCTACGGAAACTCTTGCATACCACAGCCAAAGAGCCGGGATGAGGACATGTGAAAATGGTCAGTAGCCCCCGCTACAAGTTCACAGTAACTCGATACACCTTGCCTTCCGGCCTTAGGGTGTCTTTGCCGACTACAAGCCGGACTTGTGAGTTGCTTTGCCATTTTGGAGAGCCGTATTTCACGATGCCGTCGAACTTGACGCCCGTGGATTTTCCGTCAATAAATAACGTGAGGTCGGGGCTGTTGTTTTCTTCGGCCACGTAGGCGAAATGCTTGCCATCGGGGCTAAAAACAACCGCCATTTCATCGAGATAGTCCACGCTTTTGTAGGGCCCGAAAATCTGGTCATTAATCCGCACATATTCGCCCAACAGGTTGTCGGTGAGGAAGCCAAGGCGCGTGCCGTCGGGGCTGAGGGAAAGCCCGCCGTACTCCGTAGCGCTGCTGAGCCTTTGCTTCGATTCCCAAACGACCTTAGGTTCCTCGTTCTTACTGGTCTTCGCCGAGTGAATGATCGCGTTGTGATCTTCGCCGAGCTCAATCAGCGCGGCTGCGCCGTCGTTGAGACCTTCTTTGTACTCGTAGACATGCCTAACAACTAGGTCGGAAAACGGCTGCGGTGGGTTTTTTGTGGTCACACGATAGAGCTTGAAAGGCTTCTCCTCTTCCTCGGAGTCCTGATCCTGCCTCATTAACAACCCGCGCTCGAATTCCATGTCCTCGATAGGCAACAGCCCAAGCGTTCCTGTCTTCATCATGACCCCATTGAGATAACACTCCTTCGGTTCCTTAACGGTTTGGAGCACCCAGCCGCGCTGGCTCGGCGTGGCCATGAAGTCATCATCCCGGTCCAGGTTCGGCAACCCACCAACTGGCTTCCCATTCAGATAGATCCTCTCATTCGCCCGCACCACAATACGACCATCCTTGAGTTCCATCGGGTCCGGCTGATCGCTGGAGACAATGCTCCACTTCCCACACTGGATACGCCATTGATCGTTCTCGATCTTGTGCATCGTAACCAGCCCCTGCTTCATCACCTCCACGAAAATGTCGCTACTTTGAATCACCGACTTCCCATTTACTTCGAGTTCTGAACGATTGCCATTGACCAGCAAAATCACTTTCGGCGACACTGAGACTGGATACATTGAGAACGGTTCTCGTCGCTCTTCCTTGCCGTTCAGCCAAAGCACCGTCTCGCTCCCATCGGTAAATCGGTAAAACCAATCCTTGCCGCCCCCCAACCAAAACGCGAACTGGCTGGCATGCGTGGACCGCCATGGCAGCACCTGATCGTCAATGATGTAGCGTGCCTGGTTGTCTTTAACCTCGAACGTGAAAACATGATGAAACCCAGGGTCGGTCGTCACATTGGTAGGATTGCCAAAAACCGGCCCCATAGCCTCCCATTTCACAGACATCGAAGCGACGGTGAGAGCGACCAAGAGCGACATTCCGAGCTACAGACGATTTGGAATATGAGGCAGTTGCATGAAGCTTAAAACTAGTGTATGATATGCAATGATTATGTTGCATATAGAAGATTCCATCGTACGCCAAGTCATCCTCCCTGCCACGCCCGGTGTGGTCTGGCAGAAGTCGTTCGCAAGTGCCCAGGCGCTAGCCAGTTGGTTCCCCCAGGCGATCGAAGGTGATTTTGTCGAAGGCGGCTCGGTTGACTTCATCTGGGGCGAACTTCGCTGCGAATGCAGAATTGTTCGCTTGGATCCCGGGAAGTGCCTAGTCTATCAGTGGCATCCAGGCGATGCGTTTCGGCTTTCGTCGCACCCTGAAGGGGAACTTACCACGGTCGAGTTCTTACTAGAGGAGTGCGAGGGCGGTACGAAAGTAACCGTGACCGAGAGTGGCTTCTTGCGAATCGCCAAGCAGCGACAAGGTATGGCCTTCGAACAAAACTTTGGTGGTTGGGATGAGGAGTTTCCCAAGCTTGCCAAGAGCTACGGCCTATGACAGCCGCGGTTTTCAATGCGCTTGGAGACCCCAGCCGACTCGAGATGGTGAGTCGGCTGAGTCGGCTTGGTCCCCTCAACACAAACGCACTCAGTGCCGATCTCGGGATTTCTCGTCAAGCTGCGGCTCGACACTTGGCCGTTCTTGATGCAAGCGGAGTTGTACGCACCTTGCGCCAAGGCCGGGTTGCCTTGCGAGAACTTGATCCGGAGGTCATCGCTGGAATGTCGGTGTGGATGTCTCAGATTGCAAAGGCCTGGGACGCACACCTAAGTAACCTCAAATCAAATTACGAATGAAAAGTCTGGTGGAGGCAAGGGGACTCGAACCCCTAACCCCCTGCTTGCAAAGCAGGTGCTCTCCCATTGAGCTATGCCCCCAGGCGAGGATGATGGTACCCGTATTCTATTGGCCCTTTCTCCCCGTTGCTGGAGGGTGGCGGGTTAGTAGGCAGGAAGAATGCCCACGTGCTTGATCAAGCCTCACAACCTCTTGGAGTTTTCCACCAGGCTAAACCACCGTAACATTCTCACAAAATCTTTGAGCCTGCAATCATGTCGACTTTTCCCCATTTGGGGATGGACTATGTGGAAAAACTTTCAGATGGTTAGGCCGCCGTCGACGGTCAAAACTTGCCCGGTAATGTAGCTCGCATCGTTTGAAGCCAAGAACAAGACCGCACCGGCGATATCCTCTGGCGTACCCAACCGGGCAAGCGGCGCAACGGCGATCGTCTGATCCTTCATGTCCTGCGGGAGGTCAGCCGTCATATCCGTCTCAATAAACCCGGGGGCCACCGCGTTCACCGTAATGCTCCTTGATCCAAACTCTTTTGCGAGGGCCATTGTCAGCCCAATGAGGCCCGCCTTGCTTGCGGCGTAATTGGCCTGCCCAGCGGCGCCATGGAGCCCGACGATGCTGGAAATGTTAATGATGCGACCAGATCGTGCCTTCATCATTCCTCGGCAGACCGCTTTCGAGCACAAATAGGAACCGCGCAGATTCACGGCAAGGACGCTATCAAAGTCCTCATCTTTCATGCGCATGATGAGCTGATCGCGCGTAATGCCCGCGTTATTCACGAGCACCGCAGGCACGCCGAGATCCTTCTCTATCTGCCCAAAGATTTCGGTTACCGCGTCAGCATTGCTCACATCAAGGGCATAGGCCTTGGCTCCCGAAATATTCTTAGCCGTACCTTCGGCATTCGCCATTGAGGTCGCAATGCATGCGACCTTGGCCCCCTCGCGCCCAAACCCTTCGGCGATTGCTCGGCCAATGCCTCGGCTCGCTCCCGTTACGACGACAACTTGATCCTTAAACCTCATGCGTTCACCGCCCCGAGTTGGAGCTTGGCCTCGTTCACCGAGGAAGCATCATAGACTGCAATTCCTCTGGCTTCCTTATCAATGCGCTTCAGGAGGCCAGTGAGAACTTCGCCGGACCCACATTCAACGAACGTTGTGATCCCCTCCCTAACCATGCTCTGAACCGACTCCGTCCACCGAACACTGCTGCTCAATTGCCGTTCCAAGAGGTTCGCCCACGAGGCGGATCCTTCGACGGGGCTCGCCGTGACATTGGCAACAACCGGCTTGACCTGAGGCTGCCATGAAGCTTCCTTGAGGGCTTCGCCCATTGCTCGCGCCGCGTCACCCATCAGGGGGCTGTGAAATGCGCCGCTGACATTCAGGGGCAAGACCCGCTTTGCTCCGGCTTCCCCAGCTCGTTCAGAGGCCTCGCGTACGGCTTCAACTTCCCCGCTAATGACCAACTGGCCAGGGCAATTATCATTGGCGATGACCACAATACCATTGACCTCCCGGCAGATTTCTTCCAGCAGCGATGACTCGAGCCCTAGGACAGCCGCCATTGTGCCTTTCGGTGCGTCCTTCATGAGCTCGCCCCGACGCCACACCAGGCGCGCTCCTTCGCGAACGGATAGCGCACCAGAGGCGACGACCGCCGCATACTCACCGACGCTATGGCCAGCAAATGCCTGGACGTAACCCGGCAAGTCAAGAGATTGCCATGCTGCCAGTCCGCAGGTGTAAAGCGCAATCTGAGCGTTTTGGGTCTGCCTTAGTTCGTCTTCACTTGACTCGAAACAGAGCTTTGCAACATCAACATGTAGGGCCCCAGAAACATCGTCGAAGACCTTCCTAGCGGCTTCGAAGGTTTCGTAGAGCGAGTGCCCCATGCCGGGCTTCTGCGAGCCTTGCCCTGGGAATACGACGGCAAACATGGTCTGATTGTGGCTGGGGGTAGCGGGGTTTTGCTGGGCATGGCTTGGTCTAGCTTGGAGTAGCTGGCGTCGCTAAAATGGCCAAAGCACAATCCGCAACGACCCGGCATACCCAGCTAATCCCAGCAATACCCAGCCACACCAAGGCATTCCCCGCAACCCTTAGCTACCTGCCACAATCAACCGTGCTCGAAACTTTCCCCAATCCGGCTCCCCAGCGCGACTATACGATCACGCACATCTTCCCCGAGTTCACGAGCGTCTGCCCCAAGACGGGCCACCCCGATTTCGCCGAGATCACCCTTGAGTACATCCCCGATCAGCTTTGCATCGAGCTTAAAGCGCTGAAGCTCTACTACAACAGCTTCCGCGATAAGGGCATCTTCTATGAAGCGGTGACGAATCAGCTTCTTGACGAACTCGCCACCTGCTGTTCGCCGCGCTGGATGCGCGTGACAGCCGAGTTCAACGTCCGCGGTGGAATCGGCAGCGTGATCGTCGCGGAGACGGGTCAATCTCAGGCTGATGCCTGACCACCTGAGACAGGCAAAAGCCTAGCCTCCAGAGTGAATGATACGAGGGGGCGTGCTTAGGGTCGTGCTGCCGAACTTCGACTCAATCGTGCAGGCAACGTTCTTGCCTTCGACCCATGGTAAGTCTAGGCTCGGCGTCCAGCATTTGTCGTCAAAGTGCAAGTCGTCGCTCAGCGCGTGGTGAATCAAAATTTGATCGGGGTCGGGGCCGGAGTAGATAATTTCCCCCCCGCGGAATTGGGCCGACCATTGGGGAAAGGACTCGTTCTCGGCACATGTTTGAGCGAAGTTCGCGACTGAGGCTAGCCCATCTGAGGTAAGGGAATGGCCAGTGTTGGGCAGAACACAAAGCGACTTTGGCGAAGGTAAGGCTTCCCAATAGCGAGTCGTGGCATCCACACACCAGAAAGGATCGTTGGCACCATGAACGAGGTGAACCGGACATTGGAGATCACCGAGGAAGGAGTATGGATCAACGGCTTGGGCAAGCTCAATCCCGGCGGGATCGGCCATCATCGCTTGCAGGTGGCGTCGAGTGTAGTCATCAAGCTTCGGGCTGAAGGTTCCCCATTGCAGGAGCTGTTGCTGCATCTGAGGGACAACATTCAAGTTATCGAAGATGATGGAGCAAAGGCCACCTACCCGAGGGTCACCCGTGAGAGCGGCGAGCCAAGCGGTCCAGCCACGCTTGCTGGCCCCGGCGAGCACGAAGTTCTGAAATCCAAAGGCCTCTTGCAGGGCGTCCATGCAGCGTATGACCGCCGTTGCCATGGCGAAGACGACGGGCCAGGATTTGTCGCCGGTCAGGATTGATTGCTCGAAGGAGTGAGCAATCAGGTCGTCCTCCCGAAGGTCAAATAGAGGTTGGTTGGGAATACCAAACAGCATCGCTACGGGAAGGCCCGACTGCTGAAGCTGATTGAAGGTCCATTGATCGGGTTCATCAACGAGGTCACCGGAGATGAAGAGCAAACACGTGTTCGGTGTTCGGTGTTCAGTGTTCGGTTCAACCCAGACCGTGTGGCTCCAATTGTGGCCCTGCCAGCTGAGGCTGTTAAGATGCAGGCCGCGATCAATTTTCTGCCAACCAAATGCCGAGTTCGGCCCGTCTCTAAGGAAGCTCAGCTTAGCCACACCCGCAAGGGTGGCACAGAATGGGAAAAACCGGCTATGCTGATGTTATGCGCTAAGCCTTTGGGTTTGGCGAAGATGTGGAGAGACCGATGGTGAATCATTGGATTAAATTAGGCTTATTTGCCTTAGCTTTAGTGGGAGGGACGGCCGCGAATGCTGCCTTCACCGTTCCCGATGTCGTGATTGAACGTGCCGTCAACGGCCAGTCCATCAATGTGCGGTTTACTCAAGTTGCCGCCAGATTGGTGGAGTTACGGGTGAATGGCATAAGTGTTGGAACCCGGGCAGTGAATGGCGCCGAGGCGAACGAAGTCAAGTTCAGAACGGATGCCACTACCCTGAATGACGGCAAGAATCTGATTGAGGTTTTGGTCTTTGACGGCGACGGCAACTTGTTGGAAACCCAAAAGTCAAACCTTGATGTAGAAGCTCCAACGAATACGGATGTCGAAATTTCTTCGCCGAAGGCCGGATCGACCATCCAGGGTCTAGTTGATATTCGGGTTGCCCTGAAGAACAGCCTCAGGGTGAGAATGGTGTCATTTATCGTGGATGGCGACATGCGATCCATGACTAATGTTGCTCCTTACCAGTACGTCATTGACACCGAAATGCTGACCAACGGCTGGCATGAAGTGCAGATTCTGGTTGTTGACGAGAGCAATCGTTCGGCTCGAAGTCGCAAGGTACGAGTTTTCGTCAATAATCCCGGCGGACGAACCGACCGCGTTGGCGTCCCAACGGCACCGGTCGTTCCCGTGGTTAGCGATGTTCCGCTTGCCACTATGTCCGGGGGCTACGCCGCCGTCTTGGCCAAGCCCGCACCGGCAAAACCCATGAAGGTTCAGGCACCAACCGCTTCGACAACGGGTGCACGAAGCCTCACGCCAACCGGCCGTCGGGTGGCAACGCCGAAACCCGTGGCCAAGCCAGCACCGAAACCCGTGGCCAAGCCAAGCGCGAAGCCAGTACGAGTGGCTCCTCTCCCCGCAATTGCAACAGCGAAGCCGCCCGTTCAGGCAAAGCCAGCACCGGTCGCCCAAGCGAATACCGCCGCAGCGACGATTCGGATTGCGCACGGAACTCGCCTCAACCTTAGCGTTACACTATCCTTGACTTACGATGCCCGAACACTACGCCTAGATGTGCCAGCCCGAGTTCAAGAAGGTATCGCGCTCAGCCCATTCCGCCATTTGTACGAAGCAGCGGGTGGAAAGGTTAAGTGGACGCACGAGGACAAGACCGTAAACGCAAACGGGGCAGCTCGTAACGCGACTGTAAAGATCGGCAGTAAGACAGCCCTCCTCAATGGTCAGAAGACGACCTTGGAATACGCCGCCTTTATTGATCACGGTCGAACGATCGTCCCGCTTAGCTTCATCAGCGATACGTTGAACGTCAATGTGGATGTGGATCCCAAGACTGGACACGTTCTGATTACAAAGCGCAGTAAGTAATCTAAGCTCAATCAAAAAGCCCCAAGCCAGCGCTTGGGGCTTTTTTTACATTTCACTCTAAGTTCTTGGGGTGCAGTCGCCAACATAGTAACTGTACCTATGAGCGAAGGAACCTCAAACGAAGGACGACGATTCAAGAGGTGGGACGTATTTGAATA
>JADZDX010000063.1 GCA_020850835.1 Fimbriimonadaceae bacterium | reverse complement strand
CTCGTAAAGCCTTTACGCTCATCGAATTGCTGGTTGTGATCGCGATCATCGCTATCCTTGCGGCAATCCTCTTCCCTGTCTTTGCTCAAGCCCGAGCTGCCGCCAAGAAGGCTGCTTCAATCAGCAATCTCAAGCAACTTGGTTTGGCGACCAACATGTACCTATCGGATAATGATGGGAATTACCCTCAGGCTGCTTACTGCTTGACCAACTGCACGCTTAACGCAACCTACGGCGTCGCCACCCCAGGTAATGGCTCACAGATCTTCTCCGTGTACGACGCTCTTTACCCGTACATGAAGAATATTGATATCCTGAAGTCGCCTGGCGATCCAACAGCGATTGACTGGCAGCAAGCCTTGGCGAACAACCTGAACTGGCAGCGACCGCCAACCAATCAGATCAAGTTTGCCGGCTACGGCCCCAACTTCTCGGTGTTTGAAGATCCGGGCATTCCGGTCGCTCTTGGTTCGGAAGACCCAGTTGCTACCGAAGGAATGATCGGTTGGGTTTCCGACACGGTTCTGTTCTACGATGCTCAGTGGCGCTTGTCTGGTGCAATGCCAAAGGTTCCCAGTGGCGAGCCCGCAGCCTATGCAACCACGACAGGTACTTGGTACTCTAATCAGCCGGCCGCCCTCAAGGTGGCATTCCCGAACGGGGCAGGCGGCTACGTCGGTGCCCTTCCGGCTGCTGGCAACATGACCCGCTACCAGTTCCCCGGCGTGGACCGATACAGTGGTGGCATCACGGTCAACTTTGCTGACTCCAGCACCAAGACCATCCGATACGGCATGCGCTTCGCCAACGATCCAGAGCGAATGGGTGAAATGCAGCGAGTGGGAACGACGCCAGTGGCCGCCGCCGGTCTTGCGTACTATCCACCGTATGACTTCAATGGAATCCCCGGCCTCATCGCCGAACCGCGGAACTAACTTCTCCGGTTAGAAAGACCAGACCCTCGGTCATTTTGACCGAGGGTCTGTTTTTATTTGCAGCTCAATCCCAGCAATCCTCGCTTGTGCGAAGCTAAAATGAAACAACGCCATGCCAACAAAGATTCGGCTAAAGGTTCATCGGCAAGCGAGCAAGGATCAGCCTGCCTATTTCGATACGTTCGAGCTACCCCTGCACGCGAACATGAACGTGATCTCGGCCCTACTCGAGATCCGTAAGAACCCCGTCAACATTGAAGGCAAGCACGTGCCTCCACCAGTTTGGGATGCAGCCTGCCTCGAAGAGGTCTGCGGCTCGTGCACTATGAACATCAATGGTCGGATCCAGCAAGCTTGTAGCGCTCTTATTGAAAAGGTCGGCGTGGTCGTCGGGGATGCCTACGAAGTCACGCTAGAACCGATGAAGAAGTTTCCGCTCATCCGCGACCTTAGCGTGGATCGGTCCCGAATGTTCGAAGATCTCAAGAAGGTGCGAGCATGGGTTCCTATTGACGGCTCCTTTGACCTCGGGATGGCACCGGCTCAGGACGATCAAGTCCGACACCTACGTTATGCTTTGAGCCGGTGTATGACGTGCGGATGCTGTCTAGAGGCCTGCCCGCAGGTCAGCGAGAAATCCGAGTTTGTTGGTCCTTCCGCGATCGGGCAAGCCCTGCTATTCAACCTGCACCCAGTGGGGAGCACCCTGAGCGATGAGCGTCATGACTACCTGACCTCGAGCGAAGGTATCACCGGTTGTGGCAATGCCCAGAACTGCGTCAAGGTTTGTCCGAAGGGCGTTCCACTGACGTTCGCCATTGCCCAGATGAATCAGAGCACCACTATTTTCAAACTGAAGCAGTGGATGGGATTGGTGGGCCACTAGTTGCGGTTGGTTCGCGGTATGCCCCGGTGGTTTGTTCTGCTATTGGCTGTGCTGGTTTCGGCATTGGTGCAAGCCCAAGATGTTCCACCGAAGTTCAAGGTTGAGCTCAAGCAACCGGTTGCGGCACCCGGGCAGCTGATTGAGGCGGTGGCGACAGTCACCTTCGCCGAGGGACTCCATGCCTACCAAAACCCTCAGACCGACCAAACCATCATCCCAATTGAGCTACACGGCGACGGATTTGGGCTAAGCGACATCGCGTACCCAAGGGGCAAGGAAGACATCGTAGGCGGATTGCCAGACAAGTACTTCGTGTATTCGGGCACGATTTCCATCCCCTTCAAGTTCTCAGCCCCAGCAAAGGTCGGCCCTGACGGGATCAAGTTCATCTTTTCTTACCAGCAATGCAATGAAACTAACTGTTTCGCCCCTGGCGAGGTCCATGCGACCGCGCCGCTAACAGTTGAGGGCAAGGCGGTTCAGAGAAACACTGCAGGGCAAACGACGACCCCCACCACCAAGGCCCCTCCCGCTCCTGCGGCTACCGGACTTGGAAAGTTTTTGCAAGATTCGTTTGTTAGCAAGAACTGGGGATTGCTTGCCCTCGCGCTCTTGGTCATTGGCCTAGCAATCAACTTAACACCGTGCGTGTACCCACTGATCCCCGTGACGATCAGCTTCTTTGCCGGGCAGGCCACCAGCGGGGAAAAGTCCAACAAGGCGGGCCTCGCCTTCAATTACATGCTCGGCATTGCCATGAGCTACGGCGTGGTGGGGGGCATTGCCGCTCTCAGCGGCGGGGTCTTTGGGCAGCTATTCCAAAACCCTTGGTTCAATGCCGCCCTCGGGGCATTTATGGTCGTGCTTGCCCTGTCCATGTTTGATTTGTACCAAATCGGCATTCCACCGGGAATTAGTAAGCATCTCAAGGGGCGAAGCGGGCCCGTAGGCTCCCTCATAATGGGTTCCTTGGTGGGGATAGGCGCCGCTCCCTGTGCTGGGCCGATCATCGTGCTCCTCCTCACCGAACTTGCGAAACTCAATAATCCTTCGCTCAGCATCCTGAGCTTCGTCCTAGTGGGGTTTGGCATGGGTATTCCCTACTTTATTTTGGGCATGCTAAGCAACTCCTCTACGGCTCTCCCCAAGGCCGGGGGTTGGATGAAGATTATCAAAGCATTCATGGGCCTTGCCGTCATCTACTTTGGGCTGGGCTATTTCATTCAGGCCGTGCCCCAACTTGGCGACCCCAATGTAGAGCCTTGGATCTACCTCACCTTCTTCCTTATGGGTGCCCTTGTCCTGTACTTATTCGACCGAAAGAGCACGGATGCCCGCACTTGGAAAGTAAAGGGCTTTGGCATGCTGGCTTTGGGGGTCTTCGTTGGCGTTACCTACGCCAACATTCTGGCCCAAAGTAAGCTTCAGGCTACAAAGGAAGAGTTCAAAAAGTTACTCGCGGAAAACCGAGGCACCGTCTCGGAGTTTCAGGCATTTTCAAATCAGAGTTGGGAAGCAGCCAAGGCAAGTGGCAAACCAATTTTCATCGATGTCGGAGCAAACTGGTGCGTAAAGTGCAAGGTCATTGAACACGAAGTGTTTGACGATCCGAAATTTATCACGGTGACCAAAGGCTTTGTCCTCCTCAGGATTGACCATAGCACAGGAGTTGATCCGGCCTATATTGAAGCGACGACCAAACAGTTTGGAATCCGGGGCCTTCCGCACATGGTCATCGCAAAGCCGGGCGGCGAAATCGCCATGACGTTCAACGAACTCCATTCCGTGTCCGATCTTGACGGGCTGTTCAAGAAGGCGGGCGTAAAGTAATGGATAGCTTTGCTTTGGGTCCCTATCAAGTAGGCACGGGCCGTCTCACTTTGATCGCAGGGCCCTGCCTCGCGGAATCCAGAGACCTATGCTTGGAGGTCGCCGATAGCCTCTGCTCGCTTGCGCAGGAGTACGGGATTGACTATGTTTTCAAAGCCAGCTTCGACAAAGCTAACCGCACCAGCGGCAGTAGCACGCGAGGCTTTGGAATGGACCATGGCCTTCGTATCCTACAAGAAGTCAAGGATAAGCTGAACATTCCGGTTACAACTGACATTCACCTTCCCGAGCAAGCCGCGATCGTCGCCCAGGCCGCCGACATATTGCAGATTCCTGCCTTCCTCTGCCGCCAAAGCGACCTGCTGGAGGCAGCTGCGCAAACCGGCCTACCCGTCAATGTAAAGAAGGGGCAGTTTTTGGCCCCGTGGGATGCAAAGAACATTGTTCAAAAACTTCGGAGCTTTGGTGCGAACGGGATCATGCTCTGTGAACGCGGCACAAGCTTTGGTTACAACACACTGATTGTTGACTTTCCTGGGCTTGAGACCATGCGCTCCTACGGAGTGCCCATTTGTTTTGATGCGACCCACAGCGCTCAGCGACCGGGGGGCGAAGGCACCGCGACCGGAGGTGTAAGGGGATCCATTCCCGCTATGATCCGCGCTGCTCTTGCCGTCGGGATTGACGCCTTGTTCCTTGAAATTCACCCTGATCCCGAGCAAGCGCTCAGCGATGCAGCCACCCAATGGCCTTTGGGAAGGGCCAGAGAAATCTTTGAGCTAATCCGGCGCTATTCCTTCGCCTGAACAGTGCTGGGGATCTCGACCTTCATTCCGGCTTTGATACCAAGCTTCTTAAAGAGTCCACCACGGAACTCAATTGCATACTTTGCCGCCCCTCGCGATGGTACGGTTGATTCATCTAATGACTTCATTGTTGCCGCCCGGATGATCTTGCCATTCGCATCGCAGTAAGCAATATCGAGATCAACCAGCGTGTTCTGCATCCAGAAACCAAGTTCCTGAGCCCGATCGAAAACGAAAGTCATGCTGTCGTTATCTTTAAAGTCTGGGTTGCGCAGGAACATCATCCCCTCTGATCGCTTGGCATTAGTGTCCATTACCCACGAAAAGAAGGTGTGCTTATCTATCTTGATCTTAACTAGCTGCAGATCATCAAGTTGAAAGAGGCGACGTGCGTTGTGGGCATGCGTCCCATTTTCTGGGCCCTCATTTGCCTTAGGGGCGTCCTGAACCGTGGCCGTCGAACCGCAAGCGCTCATCAAGACGAGCGCACTTAAGCTTGTCATTAGAATTCCCATCTTCATCATCCTGTCCCCAGTCTACTTCGGAACATAAACATTTGACGTTTGTTCAAAGGCGTCAATTTCGCCTTCGTGACGAAGAGTCAGTCCAATGAGATCTAGCCCCTCGATCAATTGCGATTTAGTAGCGGCCGCGATTTCAAATGTTGCTCGATGACCAGTCCAACTTACGGCCTGATTTGGCAGGTCAATGGTTACTTCCGCCCCACTACCTTGTTGAACAAGCGCACCGTGATCAGGGGCTTCAAGCTCAATGAGTGCCAATCCGCAATTGCCGGCATTCGAACGGAAAATGTCGCTATAGCCAGGAGCATCCCCCGTCCTCTTGGCGATGACAGCCTTGAAACCTGCCTGCTGGATAGCCCACACTGCATGTTCACGGCTTGAACCACATCCAAAATTGATGCCCGCAACGAGGATTTCTGCTCCATCTGCTTCAGGCTGGTCTAGGGGGAATTCTGGTCCGCGAACGTCCTTGAAGGCAAGCTCGCCATATCCTGACTTCGAAACCATGCTGAGGAACCGGGCGGGGATAATGCGATCAGTATCAACATTATCTTGGTTCAACACGGCAATCTTGCCCGTGAAGGTTGTGAAGCCAGACATAAGCCCATTATGGCCGGGCAATCACGATTTAGGGGCCACACGAAGGCGGCCCCAGTGATGTGAGGAGTAATGGAATGACGAAAAGTCAGTTCTTGGCCGCTGTGACTCGCGGCGTTGCCGGAGCCACATCAACCATTGCGTTGGGCGGAGCGAGGAGGTAAACATTCTCTCCCAGTTCTTCCCAAGTACCCTCTTGGCTGTAATTGACGCCACACATGAAGTCCTTGATCTTTTCTCGCAAAGTCGCATCGCAACCCGTTAGGTTCAGGACTTGCTGGTCACCATGCTTGAGCCCGTCGGCCGCGGCTACCGCGTCTTGGAATGACTGCACCATTCGGCGTACCGTGATGTTGTAGTGAGTGCGGGGCACTGGCCTTGGCGAAGAAATGACGCGAGGATTTGGAGTCGCCTCGTACGCCTCTTCCTCCACGTACTCTTCTTCGCGTTGAAACAGCCCCTTAAGGCGTGTAAAGATTCCGGACCGTTCGTCCTGGAGTTCCAGTTCTTCCATGATTGCTTTTGTATAACCTCCGTGTCAGGTTGTCCGCATACCGAGTT
>JADZDX010000062.1 GCA_020850835.1 Fimbriimonadaceae bacterium | reverse complement strand
CAAGGCGGTCGTGGGGAAAGACTCGGAGAATGCGCTCAACCACCTTCGGGGCGGCGCAGAATGCTTGCAACAACCATTCTTGCATACCATACTATATGCCACTTTGGACCCCTTTGTCAGCGGGTTCTGAAAGTTTTGCCCTAATAATCGGTAGTCTCTCACATGCAGTGTATGACGTCGTCGTAATTGGAGCCGGACAGGCGGGAATTGAGGCTGCCCTTGCCAGCGCCCGCATGGGGCGCCGGACGCTCTGTGTTACGTTACGGCTCGACCGCATTGGGCACCTCCCTTGCAACTGCAGTATTGGCGGTCCAGCGAAGGGCCACATCGCCCGAGAGGTGGACGCTTTGGGTGGGCAGATGGGGGTTACGACGGACCACACTTTAACTCACATTCGCCGGGTCGGCACGGGCAAGGGGCCAGCGGTTCAAACTTTTCGGGCACATGTCTGCAAAACGCTTTATCCCGCATTCATGCGCCGCACCCTTGAGTCCCAGGCTTGCCTAGATCTAGTTGAGGGAAGCGTAGATACCGTGCTTACCCAAGGTGGCCGGGTGACAGGCGTGGGCATTGGTGGTCGCGAGGTTACGGCCCGTGCAGTTGTAATGACGACCGGGACTTTCCTGAACGGCCTTTGCCATGAGGGATCCAATAAGACTGTGGCTGCCCGTGAGGGTGATTTGTCCGTTTCGGGATTGAGTGCCTTCTTAAAGGAGGCGGGCTTTTTCTTGCGTCGGTTCAAAACGGGCACTACCCCGCGCATCAAGCTCTCCAGCCTGAACCTGGCGAGGGCAACGCCAATGGAAAGCGACCCTGATGCCGGCCCGGTCAGTTTCTTGCACCGCCACACCATGCCCCTTCGGGAACTCCTTCCCTGCTGGCAGACTTACACCAATGAACGCACCCACACAATCCTACGGGAGAACTTGGGGCAGAGCGCGATGTTTAGCGGGCAGATCCAAGGAGTGGGGCCGCGCTACTGTCCTAGCGTTGAAGATAAAGTTGTCCGTTTTTCTGACAAGGATAGCCACCCGATTTTCTTGGAGCAAGAAGAATGGGACAGCGAGAGCATTTATGTGCAGGGGTTTAGTACCTCAATGCCCGCTGAAGTTCAAATTGAGGCGCTTAAGACCATCGCAGGGTTGGAAGATGCAGAAATGGTTCGCCCAGGCTATGCGGTTGAATACGACATGGCCGACCCTCAGCAACTTGAGTTGAGCCTCATGAGTCGGCTCGTCCCTGGACTATTCTTAGCCGGACAAATCAATGGCACTAGCGGTTACGAAGAGGCCGCGGGACAGGGCATGGTCGCAGGGATCAATGCAGCTCGTTTTGCCCGGGGCGAGGCACCCATCATCTTCAACCGTGACACAAGCTTCATCGGGGTCATGATTGACGACCTCGTGACAAAGGGAGTTGAGGACCCCTACCGGATGCTAACCGCGCGGGCGGAGCATCGGCTCGTCCTTCGACACGACAATGCCGACCAACGACTTACACCAGTTGGTCGTATGGCGGGTACGGTATCTGATGAGCGATGGTCGAAGTTCTCGGCGAAAATGGAAGACTTGGGATCTTCCATGTGTTGGTTGCGAGAGCATTCCGTAACAGCCTCCTTGAACCACGAACTCGCTGAGTTGGGCACGGCACCCCTCGCCAATCGCGAGACGCTGTTTGGTTTACTTAAGAGGCCGTCACTGTGCCTCGAGGACATTGAGGCGGTGGCCGACGCCGCGGGTATTGACCGGCATGGGCTCAGTCTTGATCCGTCAGTACGGGAACAGCTGGAGCTCAACGCGACCTACGATGGCTACATCGAAGTTCAACTTCGCCACATTGAACAGAGCCGCAAACTTGAGGAGATGGCGATACCCCCCGCTCTTGACTGGGGGTCAGTGCGCGGTCTGAGTTTCGAAAGTCGAGAGAAGCTGGGACGCCTGCAGCCAAGGACAATTGGGCAAGCAAGTCGAGTGAGCGGTGTACGTCCCAGCGATGTTGCCCTCCTCATTGGTCACCTAAGGAAGATGGGTTAGAACGGGAGAACTTCCACCGACTGACCGCTGCTACTACCTTGACCCTGTTCCGACTTTTGGTAGAAAAAGACTGCGGTGCCGATCACGATAAGCGCGAGGATCACCGCAATTAGCACTTTCCAGAAGGAAATGGGAGCCTCGCCCTGCACCTCTCCCGAGCGACCATTTACGAGAAAGTTGTAGTTCTTTTGACCGTAACGGTACGACCCAGCAAAGACCGGTAGGAGGATGTGCTTGAACGAATTGTCGTTATATGCCGTGTCCTTCGTTGTGATTCGTTGCTCATCGCCCCCAATGTCATATCGAATTGACGAATCAATCTCAGGTTGCATGAACTGCTGGGCGGTAGACCAGCACCGTTCAAGGTCACGGGAATACCTTAGGGTATGAAAGCCAACCAAATATTGAGTCTCGTAAGGCACCAACGCCTCAAGATCCCAATTACTGAGTCTCTGGCCGTACTTATCAGACACCGAGTCTGAGCCTAAAACAAGCACATCGTCAAACTCTACATAGACGGTCCCTGAGGCGAACGACCATGCCGTTCGGCGGACTTGGCGAGTGCGGGAATTGCCTTGCGAGTCTGTGTATGATTCGGTCTCCCAATAGTGATCGCCGCGCATTCCCGTGTAGCTGGTCGTCGTGTCACTGTCGTAGGTCCAATACGGGATGTACATTCCATCTAGGCGACCATGCTTGAGGGCCTGAGCCTTGAGATTGTTCGGTGCCCAGAAGCGTGAGCCTAGCCACTTCAGGAGGAACTCCCGCCCCTTTGACTCGCGGAAGGCGAACGGCAGGAGGCCGTTTGGCGTGATCCGGTGAATGGGCTCAGCCTCAACGACCACATTCGAGCCGCAAAACGGGCAAGACTGGGTGACTTCATCAGCCGCAACGCTAAACTCAGCCGCGCAGCTATTGCAGTGAATCACCCGATCCCTTTCTAGCTCCAAGTTCAACCGTGACTTATCGCTGAATGCAAGGGGGATCTCATCAACCGTGGTTGCCGGCGGCGCGATCGGAGTTGTATGCCCGCAGTACGGACACTCAAGCTGAGTGGAGCCCGGTTGGTAGACCAACTGGGCCCCACACTGGGCGCACCGATACGATTCGATGCCGGGGTTACTTTGGCCAGATGAAGCTGGGGAACCCACTTAGCCTATTTACTGGGGAGGGATCGGCGGGGGAACGGAACCAAACACTAACGAGAGGCCCGCCACTGCGCTTGCCTTTGCCCAGTCAGTCATCCCGGTCGTCCATACCAAGGTATCCGGGGTTAGCGTTCCATTCGCGACCATGGCCTGAAGGGCCGCGTGATCATACGGGCCAGACGGCTGACCATTGACGGCAACATGAAATGTGGGTAAGGCAGGGGGAGCCGGGGCTGGGGCTGCCTGGGGTTGCTGAATGCTCTGCTGAACAATAGGGGGAATCATCATTCCGATTCCCATGCCGGCCGGGCCACCCGATTCGGCCGCCTTTTCCATGGCGACACCTGCTTGATACTGGTTAAAGTCGCTCAAATTGCCGACCGCGCCCATACTGGAGCGCTTGTCAATGGCCGCTTCAACTTCTGGTGGTACGGATACATTCTCTACATTGAAGTTAAGAAGCTCAACCCCAATTTCTTCCATGCCTGGCTTGAGGACGACTTGAATGTTATCCCCGAGCTGGGTGTACTTCGATGCCAGATCTAGGAGCGGAATCCCCGCTGTCGAGACCGCCTCCGGGAACTTGGCGACGATCTGGTTTCGGAGGTGCTCGTTCACTTCTTCGGTCGTGAAGTGCCAATCGGTGCCAGCGAGCTCCTTAAGAAACTTACCCGGATCAATGATTCGGAAAGCGTATGTGCCAAAGGCTCGGACTCGGACCGCCCCAAAGTCTTGGTCGCGCATCATCACCGGGTTCGCCGTCCCCCACTTCATTGCGGTAAAGCGCTTCGTATTCACAAAGTAGACTTCCGCTTTGAAGGGGCTATTGAAGCCGTACTTCCAACCTTGAAGCGTGCTGAGAATCGGTAGATTCTGAGTGTTGAGGGTGTACATGCCCGGTGTAAACACATCCGCTATCTGACCTTCGTTCACGAATACCGCCACCTGCGATTCGCGAACCGTCAACTTTGCCTCGTTTTTTATCTCGTTGCCTTGCCGCTCAAAGCGGTAAACGATCGTGTCTTGACTATCATCGGTCCACTCGATGATGTCGATAAACTCGCCTTTGATCTTGTCCCAAATGCCCATTTCTTCTTCTCACACCCACAGGGTATGCGCATAGTATACGGGGGTTTAAATGTGCAGTTGCATCGTCGGTAACTTTGACCCACGCGAAAATGAACTTGTCGCAAGATATTACTAGTCTGCTACGGGAGCGCCGTCAGACGCTTTGCGTCGCCGAGAGTTGCACGGGCGGATTGGTTTGCGCGGAGTTCACCAGGACGCCTGGCGCATCCGAAGTCTTCGCTGGCGGCATTGTCTGCTACCAGAACAAGGTGAAAATCGAACAACTCGGGGTTCGGGAGGAGGACATTGATGAATTCAGTGCGGTCAGCAGCCAAGTGGCAATTCAGATGGCAGAGGGAGCACGCCATCTTTTAGGTACGGACTTGTCCATCGCCATCACGGGGGTCGCCGGGCCGGGACCCGATGCTCGAGGGAACGCGGAGGGGTTGGTTTTTATTGCCATTGCGGATCCATCTGGAGCCAAATGCGCCCGGTATTTGATTCAGGAGCCTTCGCGAGAACTCATTCGAATGAGCGCTGTTAATATTGCTCTTGATCAGCTTTGGAGTGCTATTCAAAGTTGAGTCCAAACACGGACTCAAACGCTCGTGTTGCGAGCGGCTTGGCTTCTTCGACCGAAAAGACTCGCCCCAGGAGTTGCGACACAGACGTGACGCCATAGTTGGATATCCCGCAGGGGACGATCAGTCCGAACTCTTTCAGGTCATTGGAGCAGTTCAAGGCGATGCCGTGTAAGGAAACCCATTTGCGAATCTTTACGCCAATTGCCGCTACTTTTTCTTCACCCACCCACGCTCCGGTGTGCGGAGCAAAGCGCCGTGCCTCAATCCCCAGGCCTGCCAGCAGTTGAATCTGGGTTTCCTCAAGGTCGCGTAGCCACTGGTGAAGGTCTTTCCCGTGTCTGCTGACATCAAAAATCGGATACATGACAAGTTGGCCTGGGCCGTGATAGGTGACGTCACCACCACGATCCGTTTCGTGGACTTGGACGCCTCTTGCCTCGATCTGCTCGCGAGTAAAGAGAAGGTTCTCCGAATGGAAGGATGCACCAAGAGTAAGCACAGGCGGATGCTCAACCAAGAGTAATGTGTCCGGTGCGCCTGAAATGACCTCTTCAGCGACCTGCTTTTGAATCTCCCAAGCTTCCTGGTATCCCAAGAAACCGAGGCCCCGGACTATTGCCCTCAAGCCATCTCCAATTGGTAAACGGTGTATCCATCGATTGGAATCGCAATGGGCTCGCCTTTGAGATCAGGCACGACTTCCCAGACCTTCTCGCTCACGGCTATTCCTCCGACCTCACAAGCGGCCTCCACGTGGGCGGCAATGTCAATGACATCAGTGAACTGAACTTTGTCAATCTGGCCCACGACCATTCCGCGATGCAACCCGATACGGAGGGAGAATGGCATTTCAAGCTTGTTAGTCTTGTTGTTAAAGTCCGTAATCCTGGCTTGGACCTCTATGGCGTACTGAACGGCCTGACGTGGGTCGTGAAACGCAATGACCGCTCCATCGCCGGCCGTGCTCAGTACCTCACCTCCGAATTCCCCGGTTAGTCGTTCTAAGTACTGTTGATAGGCGCGGAAAGACCACTCCGCAACGAACGGGTCGGCGGTAGATTTCATGAGTGAGCTCTTGGCCGCATCCACCACCAAGACGGTCATTTCGCGGGGGCCAGGGTTCAAGCGTCGTTGAAGATCCATGTACTCGACGAGTAGGGTTTCGGGATCATTGGCACGCATGAGATACTCAACATTTGCTCGAGACTCGATCGCCGCTCCTGCTCCGGCAACCAAGCCAACGCCCACGGCCCACGCCAATTGTCCAGCAATTAAACTCACGGTCATCTTTTCCGGCCCGAATCCTCCAAATGGCATCAACATCGCCAGCAGGCTCGTCAGCGAGAAGATTAGCGAGGCTACTTGAGCCCGCAAGAATCGCCGACCCAGGAAGCTCATCGCCAACTGAAGCCCCATGCTGATAAATCCTAGCCCGCCAACGGCCAAAAAGTATTGGACTGAGTTCTCCGAAAACTTGTAGCGATCTACCACCGCACTTGCAACCAGCACCATGATTGCCGAGCTACCGAAGCCAAGGAGAGCGCACCACTGGTAGAGGTTCGACTCAATTTCTTGCGCGACAGGGTGGTTATGCCAGCTATGACGCTGGACTACTTCTTCGGGGGTCTCCTTGAGTCTCTCTTGAATATCAAAGAGTTGCTCAAGCAGTTCCTGCCGATCCAGTCTGTTGCGGTCGGCTCGCTCCAAACGCATACGGATGTAGCCGCCTGCCATTGAAAAGATCATCGCAACTGCCGCGTAAAGCAATGAGAGAAATCCAAAGCCAACAAATGGCATCAAGAGTTCGTCCGGGCTCACTCCCCCGTCCATCAGGAGGTTGGCTAACCCGGCCAAAGAAGCAATGATGTAGAAGGCAATACTGCCCCTAACCACCTTCATGGCTTGGCCATGAATGAAGTAGCAGATGGCTTGGAGGGCTAAACCGATGAGCAACACAATGGTCGGTACGGCGAGCCGCAGGGAATACATGTACAGACCGCGGAGGTTGGTTATGGAACCGCTGTTGCTGAACGTAAAGTTAATGGCAAGGAACAATCCCAAGGTTATCGCGACGACAAAGGCGGGGTCGCGCATGAAACTGTTCCAAGTTTTGGCAACAAACCCAAAACTTGGCTTTGGTACATGGACTTGCCTTGGAGGTGGAACAATATCGGCCACCGGCGCAATGATCGCCGCCCGCCGAATTGTGCGACGGACCACCTCGGCATCCACCTGTGCATCCCGAGCAAGTTCCTCAGGCGATCCATGAATCGCTTGCGGATTTAGCCGAATGTACTCCGCCAGTTTGGCAGCATCATCGGTACGGGACGATTGGGTAGGCATCTGGCTGATCGCTCTAGAAGGATACGCTAAAACGAGTATTCTAGCGGCGAGAGTTGATCGGGTGGCGGCCTTCTGGCTTTGGCTAGGGGGAGGAAAGTCCGGACTTCGAAGAGCGCAGCGCCCAGGGCAATCTGGGACGGGGCGACCCGATGGAAAGTGCAACAGAAAGTAGACCGTCCCGACTCGTCGGGATAAGGGTGAAACGGT
>JADZDX010000061.1 GCA_020850835.1 Fimbriimonadaceae bacterium | reverse complement strand
TGCACGCTGGAGGGCAGTAGGTTCAGGGGTGAAATGAAATGAATACTTTGAAGAATGCAGTTGTTCTATCGCTGATCGTGGTGGCCACGAGTGCGTTTGCGATGCCTCGTAATTCGTACCTGTTGAGGCCAGCGCGTACTCACGTTGACTTGATATCCCAGATCAAGGCCGAGCCCGTTGTGGCCGATCGCTACCAACGCCATTTCGGTATGAATCGGGATGAGATGATTGCCTATGTTGAGAGCCTGAAGCTGACCCGCCTTGAAAAGACGGGGGTCTACATGGTGTACGGCGTGCCTAAGAACGGCGTGCTCCATGCCAATCCGCAGCTCCTCAAGCGAGGCACTTTGATTTGGGTGGATTCCACCGGCGCACCGATTCTCCTAGAGATTTGCGGTAACCCATTTACGCAAGGTCCAAAGCGAACTACGATGAATGATGTCATCTCGGCCAATCCAGCTCAACCAGATGGAATGGCACCGATGACCACCTATGCGGCAGAGCCCGTCGTAAGCGCGCCAGTCGCGATCAATATGACGCCGACGACTCCGACGGCGCCTCAGGTTGAACCAGTTGTTGAATCGGTTTCAACGAGCCGCCCCAACTTTGGTTGGCTTGCGTTGCTACCAGCTGTTGCGCTGATCCCGAATGGCGGTGGCGGCGATGCTGTACCTGAGCCAACTTCAATGGTTGCGTTGGCTCTTGGCGCTGGCACCTTGATCTCACGACGCCGTAAAGCAGCGAAGTAAGTCCACATTCACTCACCCCGAGAGTCACAGTTCGAGGATTCGTTCTTCGAACTGTGACTCATTTATCTTTAAGGGGCCAGCTTCGCCACAGCCATAGATGTTTTCGAGGCGGATCCCGAAGTCTCCGGGCAGGTAAACGCCCGGCTCAATGCTGAAGGTGTGGCCCGGCTCAAGGGGCTGATCATTGTCTGGGCTCATGTTGGGAGATTCATGCCCGCGGATACCAATACCGTGCCCTGTTCGGTGGGTGAAGAACTTCCCGTAGCCCTTGGAGTCAATAACATTGCGGGCGGCGTCGTCAATCTGGGCACCAGTAACGCCGGGCCGAATGGCATCAACTGCGTTGTTGTGGGCGGCTCTCACAGTTGAGTAGATCGCTTGAACTTGCTCGCTTGCTGGGCCCATGCTCACCACCCTGGTAATGTCGGCTTGGTAATGATCTAGTTCGCATCCAAAATCCATCAGGAGAACATCGCCAGTTCTGATGGGGCGTTCATCGCTGAGGTGGTGCGGCTCCGCCGATGCAGGACCGGTAGCAACAATACAAAAATTCAAGCCAGCACCCTTGGAAAGAACCATGGATTGTAACCGGCCAGCTACTTGGGACTCGGTTTCACCAACTCGAATTGTTGGCAAAATGTCAGCATAGACTTCCTCAACGACTTGCGCCGCTTTGCGAAGCTTCTGTATTTCGGTCTCGTCCTTTCGTGCCATCAAAGGCGCGATCCATTTGTCCGCCGAATGAAACATCGCGCTGGGGACCGAGTTCTGCAATTGGAGCAAGATGTCCGCCCGCATTTCGGGGTCAACCGCAATGACGGCCGTCCGAAGGTCCCATTCCCCGCACAGGTTCTTGAAGAGGTCGAGGCTATCTTCTCCGTCGCTCCACGGGCGAATGTCCTCAATTTCATGTCTTCTCGCCTGGCTAACGCTGAGGGCAGGTGCAATTAGGGCGCATTGGCCATCAGCCTTGATGGCAAGAAGCAGAAGCCGCTCGTGCCCGCCTTCAAAGAAGTTGTGGGCGTAGCCCATCATGGAGGCGCTACTCAGTAGAGCGCAGTCCACATTGTCCCTGTCCAACGCTTCGGCGATGCGGGTAATTCTGTTCATGCTCCTGAGTTTACTGGGAATGATGGAACTCAAATCTTATTGCCGAAGCGGGTACCCTATGCCCCGGCTTGCGGGATCGTCTAATGGCAGGACAGCGGTTTTTGGTGCCGTCGGTCAAGGTTCGAATCCTTGTCCCGCAGCCATAGCTTTTTAGGACTTGTAGGCGGCTTTCTTCACGATACTGAGCAAGTGATCGCCGGCAGAAAACTTGTACCCAGGTATTCCAGCTCGTTCGGCGGCTTCGATGTCCGTATCGTGATCACCGACCAAGAAGGACCGCGACGTATCAATCTCCCAGTCACTGAATGCCCTCAGGATCATGCCGGGTTTGGGCTTCCGATCTTCGGAGTCCTGCAAATAGTCACCAATGCCTTCAGTTGGATGGTATGGGCAGAAATAGACATCATCAAGATGCGCCCCGCTGGCTCTCAAATCGGCCTGCATTTGAGCCATGAAATGGTGGAAGTCGTTCTCCCCGTAGATACCCTTGCCGATTCCGGCTTGATTGGTGACGACGATGACCAAGAATCCTGCGTCATTGAGCCATCGAACAGCCTCCCGCGAACCTTCGATCCAATGCAGGTCGGTGGTGCGATACGTGTGATGAGTATTTACATTTAGCACTCCGTCGCGGTCGAGGAAAGCACAAGGCTTCTTCTTCCAGCGAGGAAGCAGAATGGTTGCCTCCTCAAGGGTTTCAGGCAAGCCAATATCAATGAAGAGGCCATCTGAGATAAGTCCCGCGAGCCCCCCTTCTGCGACCAATTGAGGGAAGAGGTCGCGCTCAAGTGAAGACGCACCGTTGGGAAGTCGCTGAACCGTTTCCTGAGTCAGAGCATAGACTCCCGCGTTGATGACCCCAGGCCCGGTGGCCCCCTTTTCTTGAAACGCAGTGATGCGATCTCCCTGCATGACGCAACCGCCGTACCGAGTGACATCAGGGACTTCCCGTAAGGCAATTGCGCCACTTCTCGCTCCGGATAACAGATTTCGTAGGGTCCAATAATTCACGTCGAACAGGGTGTCTCCGTTAAGGACAAAGAACGGGTCCTCAAGCCGTGAAGACGCTAACTTGGTCGCCCCTCCGGTCCCCAGCGGTTCGGTCTCTTCACAGTAGTCCAACTCCATCCCAATGTCGGATCCGTCGCCAAGGGTGTTCATGACTCGGTCAGCCAAGTAGCCGGTGCTGAGCGTTACGTGGTGGATACCATTTCGCTTGAGATTCCAGAGCAAGAACCTTAGGAATGGTGTCCCGGCAACCGGAAGGATAGGTTTTGGGGTCTCTTTGGTGATGTCACCCAGCCTAGTTCCGAATCCGCCGGCAAGGATTAATGCTTGACTAGCCACAAAGCGCCCTTTCCGACAGTTCACAAATGATATGCCCGATCAGGATGTGCATTTCTTGAATTCTTGGAGTGCTCCGGCTGGGTACTTTGATGCACAAATCGCAGAGGGCTGGAAATGAAGACTCATGGCTACCCGTCCAGCCAATGACTCTCAGCCCCATGTCTCTGGCTCGTTCGGCAGCGCGCAAGATATTTACGCTCGTGCCGCTCGTGGTGATGGCGACCAAGAGATCGCCTGGACGGCCATGGGCTTCTACCTGCCGAGCATAGACAACATCAAAACTATAGTCATTGCCGATCGCGGTCATGACCGTTGTATTGGTGTGCAAGGCTAGAGCCGGCAAAGCACGTCGTTCCATAAAGAACCGGCTAACGAACTCACCCGCGATGTGCTGGGCGTCCGCCGCGCTACCGCCATTGCCGCAAAGCATGATCTTGCCGCCACTCCTGAGGCACTCGGTGACCATCTCGGCCGCACGCACAATGTCAGGGGCAATCGCTTGGGTTGCCTCAATCGTAGCAAGGTGATCGCCTAAGATTCGTTGGACATCAGATAGCATGATTATTTAGTGAAGTAAACCGCGATTCGGGTGCATTCCATGCCGAAACTCCATGATTGGTGAACGATAAGTCAACAAGGGATGCGTTCTGAGCTCGCAGCGCTTCTTGGACTTCATGAGTGCGAAAAGGATCGCATATGAAGAACATGAATCCTCCTCCTCCCGCCCCCGTGACTTTGCCACCGAGGGCACCGGCTTTGATGGCTGATGTATAGATTGCGTCAATGGATGGGTTTGTGATGCCGTCGGCCATCCTTTTCTTATTCTGCCAACCTTGGTCAAGCAGTTGGGCAAACTCCGATAGATTGCCTACCAAGAGGGCATTCTTCATTTGATAGGCCAGCTCCTTCAGAGTGTCCATGGCTTCGACCGCTGATTCATTACCCTCCTTGAAGTTGTCCACCTGCTGTTGGATGATGTCGCTGTAGACTCTCTTGCCCCCAACGTAGGCAAATACCAGACGGTACTCAAGCTCACTCATGACCTCTTCGGGGATCCTTAGCTGGTTCACCAAGGATTGGTCTCGATGAAACTCAATAAAGTTGAAGCCGCCAAAAGCGCAGGCGTACTGATCTTGCTTCCCGCCGATGATGCCAACCTCAAGTCTCTCGATATCAAATGCCTTCTGAGCAATTTGGTAACTGTCCAATGGCAGCTTTAGGAATGTGGCGAGGGCTTTCACCATGGCTACGGCAAGGGCTGATGAACTACCCAGGCCCGAGCCAGGAGGGGCGTCATTGTGCAAGATGATTTTTAGACCCGTGGGAAAGGGCTCGGCCCTTCGAAAATGATCGATCACCCCTTTGGCGAGGTCTAGCTGTCCATCATAGACAATCGGGTCCTCAATCCCGTAGCTAATCGAGGCGTCGTAATCCAAGCTTTGGATCGTGATCTGATTTCCGCCAGGAACAAGTGTCACATAGGCATGGCGATTGATGGTTGCGCTTAGAACGACCCCTCCTCGCACATCGCAATATGGAGCGACGTCGGTGCCCCCGCCGGCAAAGCTAATCCTTAGAGGAGCGCGCGCACGAATCCACATCCGTTCATTGACCACTAACCCAAGCTACCATAAGCTAGGGCCACACCATGTTATCGGGTCTGTACCTCGGCCGCGAGAGGGCCACTGGGTCCCTCAGCTCTCCGTTGGCTCCATTTCTTGGACCTTAAAGATCACTGCCGCAAGAATCGCTCCGATCATCGGGCCGGCCCAATACAGCCAAAGGTGGCTCTTGTCCGTCATGAAGAAGGACATACCCGTCCCCACTGCTGGGTTGAAGGCACCCCCCGAAATCCCGCCACCCGCGACAGCGGCGGCCACGACTGTAAGGCCAATCGCCATGCCGTAGGCATAGTTCCCTTTGGTCTTCGAATGGGTTGCGATATTCAGTACGACAAGACAGAGGGCTAGGGTGAAGAGAGTTTCAACGATCAGGGGTACCTGGATTGGGAGGTCGCCCGGCTTGATGGAGGGCGTGGATTCGGTGACTAATTGGGCGACGGCGGTGCCGCCAATTGCGCCAAGAGTCTGGCTGATCCAATAGGGGATGAGGTCAGCCCACTTGAACTTGCCAGCAAGGGCGAGTGCGAGGGAAACCGCTGGGTTGTAATGCCCGCCCGATATATGTCCGCCCATATAGACCAAGGCGGTTAGCATGACTCCGATGGCTAGTGCTGCAACGGGGCTGGCCGAAAACACGGCCAGAGCGATAGTAAACAGGAACAAGAACGTTCCGACAAATTCGGTTAAGTATTTGGGCATAGTCTCCTCTTGAGAAAGGGGACGGCTCATTAGAGCCTGCGGGTGCAAATCGCGGTAACATTGATGCTGTCCGGATCAGCGTAGCTTCCGACGGATCACCCCGATGAAAACAATTCTTTGCCTTTCAAGCTATGAAAAAGGCGCCGCCTTCATGCGTCAGGCGAAGCAAGAGGGCTGGCGGGTGCTCCTCCTTACGGGAGAGAGCTTACGGCAGGCAAAGTGGCCCTACGAGGCGTTAGATGACATCTACTTTTTGCCTGATCCAAACAAGGAATGGGACTTGGGCAACATGGTGAAAGCGGTCAGCTACTTAGCCCGACAAACAAAGATTGATCGAATCGCCGCCTTGGATGACTTTGATGTTGAGAAAGGAGCCCTCCTTCGCGAGCATCTTCGCGTGCCCGGGATGGGCGACACGACCGCCCGCAATTTCCGCGACAAGCTAGCTATGCGGGGTCGCGCCAAAGATGCGGGAATCAAGGCTCCCGAATTCACGGGTGTCTTCAATGACGATGAGGTTAATCACTTTATTGAGAACGTTGCGGGGCCATGGGTACTCAAGCCACGCTTTCAGGCCAATGCGATTGGCATCAAAAAGTGCTCTACCAGCGAAGAAGTGTGGCGGGAACTTGAGGCACTTGGTGACAGCCGTTCAAGTTTCCTTTTGGAGCGTTTCGTACCCGGTGTGATCTGCCACGTAGACAGTGCTATTGTCAACGAGAAGGTTGTTTTCGCTTGCGCCAGCCAATACGGAACACCGCCCATGGAGGTGTTTCACGGGGGCAGAGTCTTCACAACTCGAACGGTCCAGCCAGGATCCGAGCTTGAGAAGAAGCTTTTTGTTGCAAATCAGCAGATCATGAAGGGCCTTGGTCTGAAATTTGGCGTGAGCCACAGCGAATTCATAGTGGACGAGAAAGGGGAGGTTTTCTTCTTGGAAACATCGGCCCGAGTCGGTGGAGCCCACATTGCCGAATTGGTCGAATTTTCAACGGGCGTTAATCTTTGGACGGTGTGGGCTCAACTAGAGTGTGCTGAGGATCCATCAAAGGTCAAACCAAAGGTGGTCAAGCGTAGGCACGGAGCCCTCTTGGCGACCTTGGCTAACCAACTGCATCCGGATCTTTCCTCATACAACGACAAGGAAGTAGTTTGGAAGCTGGACAAACCTCAGCACGCTGGGTTGATCTTGGTTTCACCAGATTACGATCGCGCGTCCATCCTCTTAGAGGACTACGTAAGGCGGTTCTATAAGGACTTTTTTGCGAGTGTGCCAGCGGCCAAGAGCGCTGCGCAAATGGCCTAAGCAGAATGGTTGAAGTTCACGAACTCTCAAAATCGTTCTTCGACCCCAAACGCGGGGAGATTCGGGCCGTTGATCACGTTTCTTTTACGGCACAACCAGGACGCATTCTGGGATTGCTAGGAGTAAACGGTGCGGGTAAGACGACCACTCTCCGGATGTTAAGCACAGTGATCTCTCCGGGTCATGGTTCAGCCATCGTCGGCGGATTTGATATCTCGAAGGATCCGGCCCGAGTGCGAGAAACAATAGGATTTGTAAGCGGGTCAACGGGCCTTTATGGCCGCTTATCCGCTAAGGAGTGCCTAGAGTACTTTGGGCAACTCTACGGGCTGTCGGGAGCCCAACTTTCGGAGGCACTCAGCTTGGTTATTGAGAAGTTGAATCTCCATGAGTTTCTCAATCAGCTCTGCGATAAGCTCAGTACAGGTCAAAAGCAACGGGTCAGTATTGCCAGAGCCATCATCCACAATCCGCCGATCATGTTCTTCGATGAACCTACGGCGGGCCTTGATGTATTAGCTAGTCAGTCCATCATGGAGTTTATTGAAAGCTGTCGGGACCAAGGCAAGACGGTGATTTTCAGCACGCACATCATGAGTGAAGTTGAACGCCTCTGCGACGATGTGGTGGTGATCCACGAGGGCCGAGTCCGGACTTCTGGGAGCGCTGATGATATGAAGAAGCAGACCCAGGCAAGCACCTTGGAGCAGGCATTCTTGACCTTGGTGGGATACGAGAGAGGGGCCGCTTGAAAGCGAGGATTGTCTTCCTCAAGGAACTCAGGGAGATGGCCCGAGACCGTCGAGTACTTTTTGGCGCCCTTGTCATGCCCTTCCTTCTCATCCTCCTGATGATGAAGATGTTTAGCCTCATTGAGAGTAGTATTTCTGGCGGCGAGGCAACCAAGATTGCGATTGTAAAGGGGGGCGAATCAACATCTTTGGGCAGAGCCCTAACCGCGGTGCCCAAGGCATCAATCAAGCTACCCAAGTCAGTGGGCGAAGCCAAGAAGCTACTCGCGGATGGCACCGTACGGCTGGCGCTGGTCATTGAGCCTGGGTTTGACGCCCACATGGCCTCAGGCCAAGCTAGAGTTCAGGCCTACTATAATTCCAGCGAACCCCTCAGCAGCCTAGCGCTTCGGATCATAGAGGAGGCGGTCTCCGCCACAAACAAGGCCGCGGCCACCGCAAAGATCAATGAAAAGGGTCTTCCTGCCTCCGTTCTAACCCCGATTAGCTTGGACAAGAGCGATACCGCAAAGCCTGAGGCTAAAGGGGCGGAAATGCTTCTGAGCCTCCTGCCCTACATGATTATCTTGTGGTCATTCTACGGAGGGTTTAGCTCCGTTAGTGATATGATGGCTGGCGAAAAGGAGCGTGGAACTCTTGAAACCCTGCTTCTCTCACCGGTGGATCGCAACGACATTGTCGTCGGAAAGTTGTCCGCTCTGTCTCTGATTTGCTTGGCCAGTGCACTAAGCGCAGTGCTTGGCGTTGTCCTGACAGGGATTGTGTCGAAACAAGGCGGCATGGAGCTAAAGGTATCGGCAAACTCTCTTGCCGCAATCATTGCCATGGTGTTGCCCCTCGTTGTCATGTTCAGCAGCCTCCTCTTTGTGGTTAGTACGTGGGCCAAGAACATGCGTGAGTGCCAAACCTATCTCACAAGCGTCAGCTTTGTCGTACTGATCCCTGCGGTGCTCAGCAACATTATTGGTTTTACAGGGATTGACAAGGCGCCCTGGCTCAAGTTTGTCCCGATACTCAATGTGGGGGCGGGCTTACGACAGGCTTTTATGGGCGTGCCGGATTGGGGCCTGATTGGCGTGGCCTTGGTAGTTCACCTCATGATTGCCGCCGTTTGCCTTCGACTGACACTCGGATTGATCAATAAGGATCGAGTGCTCGTTCGAATCTAGCTACTAAAGGTTGGGAATTCCTCAACCGGCGCTCGCTTCATTTGGACTTCTTCGGTGACATGGGGCTCTCTGGTCCCCAAAACGCCTTGGAGATCGCGCTTCTTTCGGCGTGCGAGGAGTGATTCTTGAGCGGCATCTAGGTGCCATAGCGCCACGGCATTCTCAAGGCAGGCAAGTTCACGACCCTGAAAATCTAGGAGTTTTTGCACCAAGATTTCGATGACGTCCTCCACGGAAACACCATTCAAGCCAACTTCGGCCGGGTTTCCGTGCTGGAAGTTGATCTTAACGAACTCGGTGTTAATTTGGGCCGAGGTCCCGTCGAGGTGCCGCCAGCGTTCCATGTTTTCGCTCATCGAATATTAAACGCCTAGGGACCATGGAGAGTTGCAAAAATCTATTCCGGGGCGTTGTCCGCCTTCCCTTCATTGAAGAGTTGTGTTTTGTGGAAGGCAATCCTCTCTGGAGCAGCCCCTTTAGCATCTTCCAGGGCCGCCAAAAACACCTTGTTCTTTCCGAACTTTTGGTTCACCCTGTCCATTGCGCGGCTGAATTCGTCGCCCCCTGGTTGGGGGTCAAACAGGTTTGGAGTTATGTCCGCATTGTTGACTAAATTTCCGAGGACGATGCCGACTTGGAGTGGTTCATCGAAGGTGTGGTCCTCCCACATTTCGGCTACGATCTCGTTAATTTGAACGGTGTTTTGAATTGCTCCTGTCCGCCGGTGGGTCTCCCAACTTTTCTTACCCGCAACGTATACGCTAATAGATTGGGTTGCCCAGCCACTGCTTCTGAGCCTCGCGGCTGCTTTCTGGGTGAGCCTGAGGAGCACCTTGTATGCTCCTTCCTCCGTCCGGAACTCGGGCGGCAGGACATGCGAGTGGCTCAAGGCTTGCTGTTGACGATCCTCTCGGGACGGGAGTTCGTAGCCCCGTAGCAGGTACCACCAACGTTCGCCAATGACGCTCCCAAAAGCTCGCTTCATCTGGGCGGGGCTCTGGGACAGGAGATCGGCGGTGGTAAAGATGCCGTTTGCCTGGAGGCGGGCTAGCATTCTTCGATTGATGCCAGGAAAGTCGGTGAGCTTGAGGGTTGTTAGGCGGCTTTGTAAGTCGTGTTCTTGCAAGATCACGAGCCCGTCCGGCTTTTCGATCTCGGTTGCAACTTTCGCCAAGAATGAGTTTGGGGCGATTCCGACTGAGCAGAGCATCGATTCGCCGACTCCCTCCCGGATCGCCAGCTTGATACTTTCAGCCAATCTTTCTGCTTGGCTTGGGCGCTTCTCATGTCCCAGGAGCCGGAACTGCATTTCGTCTACACTCAGTACCTTATCAATCGGCAAGATACGCTCCACGACTTCCAAGATTCGGTTGTGGTAGGAAGTGTATAGACTGTGGCCGGAACTCACGATTTGGAGGTCAGGGCACATCCGTTTGGCATCACCAACTCGAGTGCCAGTCTTGATTCCGTAGGCCTTGGCTTCGTAGCTGGCGGCTATGGCTACGGTGGTGTCGGTGCTGGTGGCGGCAACGATTACCGGCCGACCACGCAACGCTGGATTCTCCTGCTGTTCCACAGACGCGAAGAACGAGTTCATATCTAGGAAAAGAACTCTAAGTTCACGCGAGTCGGAACTGAATCCGAACATATGTCTACCATTATAGACATGGTGATGGTGAGACGGCTGGGACTCGAACCCAGGACCCACGCCTTAAAAGGGCGATGCTCTACCGACTGAGCTACCGTCTCGCTTTGACCCGGAGGGTACCCGGCTCCGGTATTCTGACGCCATGCCGGACCAGCCATTGACCTATGCCGCATCGGGTGTTCATATTGATGCCGCCCAGCGTTCGATCCGTTCCCTAGAGAGCGCGATCAAGGCAACCTATGACGATCGGGTGCTGAGTGGAATCGGGGGGTTCGGTGGACTGTTTGCTGCCAGTTTTGAAGGCATGGCCCGCCCAGTGTTGGTGAGCAGCATTGACGGAGTGGGAACCAAGACGAAAGTGGCGGCGATGGTTGGCGATTTCAGCAACCTAGGTGCCGACATTGTCAATCATTGCATCAATGACATCCTTTGCCAAGGAGCGGTGCCTCTGTTTTTCATGGACTATTTTGGGTGTTCCCAGCTCAGCCCAGCCGTGTTTGATCAAGTGGTCAGAGGCGCGGCTGAGGCATGTGAAGCGCAAGGGTGCGCTTTGATTGGTGGTGAGACGGCGGAGATGCCCGGTGTCTACCTTGATGATGAGATTGACATTGTCGGTGCGATCGTCGGGATCGTTGATGCGGAAGCAAAGTTGCCCAATGGTCAGGCTCGGGCCGGAGACAAGGTGATTGGTTTGGCCAGCGATGGATTGCATACGAATGGGTATTCCCTTGCGCGCAAGGCCCTGTTTGAGATGGGCGGCTTGAGCGTTCGTGATCCCCTGGGTGATGGAACGACCCTTGGCGATGCTCTCCTTCGCCCCCATCGTTGCTATGGTCGCGCCGTCCACGCCATTGTGTCTGAGATGGGTGGAGTCCACGCCATAGCCCATATTACGGGGGGCGGTCTTTACGACAATATTCCTCGCGTTCTACCCAGTGACTTGCAAGTGGTGCTGGATCGGCGAACATTTACTCCTCCCGAAATCTTCCAACTCATTCAACGGACGGGGGAGGTCCCTGACTATGAGATGTACCGTTCTTTCAACATGGGAATCGGTTTGGTCCTGATTGCGGACAAGGAGATGGCGACCGCGATCGTGACAAGGCTGGGTCAGCTTGGCGAGAATGCGGCAATCGTTGGTGAATTGCAGGACGGCCCCAACGACGTTCAGATCGTTTAACGGATAGGCCATTCACTGTGGGGCCCGTCGCTTCGGGTATTATCCGAATTCGGGCTACGTGCTCGAGCAAAAATCAGGCCACTAGGCGCGTGCGGGGCTGTCCGCAAACCGGCTAGAGAACGGCGGGATGAAAGAAATCAATGGCAAAACAGTGTCTCATTGTTAAACAACGTAAGCAGGCCCAG
>JADZDX010000060.1 GCA_020850835.1 Fimbriimonadaceae bacterium | reverse complement strand
CTTGCGTCCACGCTCGCCGCATCGCAGTCCACCCCAACAACAGAGGATGCTCCGAGCTTGCACGCCCCAACTGCCAAGATGCCACTCCCGCATCCGATATCGGCGACCGTAGCCCCCGGGCGGACCTCGTCTTCCAGCAAAGCAAGGCACATCCGCGTTGTTGGATGGTCACCCGTGCCGAAGGCTTGCCCAGGGTCGAGAACGATCTCGATGTCCTCCTCGGCCAACTCATAGGGTTC
Source organism: Fimbriimonadaceae bacterium (assembly GCA_020850835.1). GTDB lineage: Bacteria > Armatimonadota > Fimbriimonadia > Fimbriimonadales > Fimbriimonadaceae > JAFLBD01. The sequence continues at coordinate 3,794 of JADZDX010000060.1, read as the reverse complement.
CCATACCGGGCGTACGACAAAGCGCTTTCCAACCCGGCGGGGAACGAAGAACTTGCGCCATGCGATGGCCCAATCTTCCTCCTCAATAACTTCGCAATCCACCCGCAGCGCGCCGGCTTCCTGTAGGGCGGCTACTAACCCCGCAACCTCAACGCCCTCGTACAGATATCCACCCAAGGAAGGGGGCAGGTCTTCCTGAACAGTCCCATTGACCCCATACTCGGCGAAGATTTCTGCCCATGCCGACCAATCCGCGGGTGCATCATCAAGCACCGCACGCACGAGCGTCCAAGTCTTCATTTCTTCCGGAAGAACCCTCCGAAGATCCCGCCGTCGTCACCCTTGGGCGCTTCCTCGCCGGAGAGCTCAGCGAATTCACGCAGGAGCTTTTCTTGAGCCGCCGTAACCTTCTTTGGCACCCGGACATTCACTTCAATATGCAAGTCGCCTCGGGCTCCCCCGTGCAGCCTCGGCACCCCCATCCCGCGCTGGCGGAAAACCGTACCCGGTTGCGTTCCCGGCGGAACCTTCACCTTGACCGTTTCCGCAAGTCCCGGCAATTCAAGCTCATCCCCCAGTGCGGCCTGAGCAAAGGTGATCCCGGTTGCCGTATACAGGTCGGGCCCTTCCCGATCAAAGCGAGGGTCATCCTCCACTTGAACGATTAAATAGAGATTGCCCGCCCGGCCCTGACCCACACCATCCCCGCCGAGCCCGGCATAGCGAATGGTCGCGCCGGTATCAACCCCCGCCGGAATCTTCGCATGGGTCGAATGTTCCTCAACCTTGGTGCCTTTGCCCCGGCACTCCTTGCATGGACTCTTGATCACCACTCCATGACCGCCGCAAGTGGGGCAGGGCGTCATCGTCCTCATCTGCCCGAAGAAGGTTTGCTGGGTTCGCGCGACCTGCCCTTGCCCGCCGCAAGTTCCGCACGTCTCTGGCTTGACTCCCCCTTCCGCCCCCGTTCCCTTACAACCTCCGCACAAAGTGGACTTCCGGTATCGAACTTCCTTCTCAATACCCGTGAGAACCTCCTTCAGCGTGATTTCGACCGCGACTTGGATATCTTCGCCATCCCGCCCGACCATCCTAGGCCGCGCCTGCTGCTGGGTCTGTCCAAAGAACATGTCGAAGAGGTCGCCAAACCCCCCTCCGCCAAAGAAGTCCCCGCCCGGCATCCCGCTATCCTCAACGGAGCCAAATTGGTCATATCGAGCGCGCTTCTCCTCGTCCGAAAGGATTTCGTAAGCGTGCTGGACTTCCTTGAATTTCTCCTCGGCGTCCTTGTTATTGGGGTTGACGTCGGGGTGATACTTTCGCGCCAATTTTCGGAAAGCTGACTTGATCTCGTCAGGCGTTGCCGTTCGCCCGACCCCTAGGACCTCGTAGGGATCCTTCACCGCCATGCGACCTTAGACTTCGGGCTCCGCCTCGTCGCTCTCGCTGTCCTCTTTCTCGGCCAGCTCGTTGAGGCTGAGGTTGTCTTCTTCTGGCTCCGCAACCTCCACGACGCTATCTTCTTCGTGGTTCAACAGGTCGGCAATCGTGGAGCCCGCTCCCGGTTCCTCAATTTCTTCATGGTCATCCATCGCAAAGTCTCCGCCCAACAGATCCGCATCCGCTTCATCCAGTGCGGGTAGCAAGATACCAAGTTCCATGCCTGTGTCTTCGGTTGTGTCCGTGATGACCTCAGCCCCTTCTTCGGGAACGATCGGCCGAATTTTTCCCGCCGCAATCTCAGCCAACGCGATGCTGAGGGGGTGGCGGCTATCAATATGGACTAGTGGCGTACCCTGCACAAGTTGCTTGGCACGCTTGGCCGCCAGATTGGCGAGCACATACTTTCCGCACTCCATTTCATTGAGAGTGTCCGGGGCCGGGAAAATCGAGTTGTTGTTGGAGGACATTAGGGGAGACGTGAAGTATACCTCACACTAGCCCCCATGACCCTCAACTCGTTAGTCCAATTTTCGCACAGGATTTATTTGGTTTTTGCGATCTTGTGTTGTAGAATACGGTCGGCTAGCTTAATTTCGTCTGGCCAGTTGAGTGCTTTTCATGAATAAACGAACATTATCATTGGCGATGAGCGTCGCTTCCTTTGGGGTGGTCGCTATGTCCTCCGCCCAGCAAATCGTTGTCCCCGGACCTGTAGACTTTGGTGGCCCGATCGGCAGTGCTTTGAACACCGTCCTCACTGGGCAGAGCCCCGTGACTACGGCTTTTGTGATGGGGAGCGGCATTACCGTAAATAGTGGCGAGTTGACCGAGGTCAACGCCGCCACATATGCAACGGAGGCGACGATCCGCATGGAAAACAGTGCGTTCCCCGGTATTTTTTATGCTACTGACTTGACGGCGGCTACCAGTTATACAGGAACATACATTTGCGTCGCCGGTACCGTACGGCCTTGGACGACGAACGGCGGTAACGGTGGAACGATCCCCGTCGCCTCTACTTGGAATCTCGAGTTCTATGAGACCCTTGATGACGGCGGCGTCGGTGTTGATGCAACGGGTACCAACATTGACTACACGATCAATCCGCCACCAGCTCCGCCAACTCACACTGACTTGGGAACGGTGACCGAAGGCAACCCGCTTGTGGCAACGATCAACAGTCTAGCTGCTGGCGGGGTTGCATGGTATAAGTTCACCTTGGCATCCGACGTGAATGCCGCAAACGACCAGTGGTTATCAATTTGGACCGGTGAGTCAACTCTCGATACAGAGATCGGGCTCTACTATCCTGACGGAACCCTCGCGAACTCGGATGATAACTCCGGCGCTGGCAATCTCTCCGCATTCTTGTATGGGATCTTGCCCGGTGATCCCAGTTCGGGTTATGACATCGCGACGGCGGACGCTACATCATTGAATGCTGGCACCTACTATCTGGCGGTCGCTGAGTTCAACGCAACGTTTACTGGCGATTTTGGCGTCACTTCCACGGGCGTGGGCGGAGGTCCCGTCTCCTTGCACCTTTCGCGAGGAACGGTTCTTTACCCCTTCAACTCCGGTCTCCTTGCTGGTCCGTATGACTCTGCAGGGGCTCCAGGCGATGCTGGAAACAGTGTTGCCGCGTTGGGTGCGGTCGCCGCATCATTCACGTTTGGCAATACCATTATCTTCTCGGGGTCTGGTGCCGAAGTCATCACGACAACTTCTCTTAGCGACTGCCGCTTGCGAATCCGCTCGTCTGCCTTCCCCGGCATTTCGGCCGAGTTCCAGCCAACCACGTCTGCGGCCTTGACGGCAACGGTGAGTGGCGCAAGCTGCCTTGCCCCCGGCACAACCTTGCCCGATTCGGGTGGCAACTTGCTGAAGGGTCTGACCATTCCGGCTGGCTCAACGATGACGGGTGAGTTCTTCGAAACCTTTGACAATGGCGCGGGCGCCGACGCTACCTGGACCAATATCCAAGTCAAGATTCCGAATGGCTCAACCATCACTCCGGGAACGCCGCCAACGGCCACCGATCTCGGTACGCTTACCGACGCCACCCTGACGACACCCCTCGTGGCCACGACGGCTCCGTTTGCCGGTCAAGTGGAATGGTACAAGTTCACCTTGGGCAGTGCTGTCAGTCTGCCGGGTGGTCGCTTCCTGGACATTTGGACGACTCAACCGGGTACCACGGGCTTCAGCTCAGATACGGTGCTTTGCTTGTACGACGCCACTGGCCGTTACTTGGCCTACAATGACGATGGTGGCGGAACACCGACGTTCATGAGTGCCCTGTCATTCGGAGGTGGATCGGATACGACCACGACTTGGACGCAAACCAACGG
>JADZDX010000059.1 GCA_020850835.1 Fimbriimonadaceae bacterium | reverse complement strand
GTCATCGCCGTAAACTAATCATCGGCGGGTTCTCGGATTCCTTAACCCTGCAAAAATCTATGGATCGGCTATATCCGGGCGAAAAAGTGTGGAGATTTGAGTTCGGGCCCAATGAGTTCCTGAACGGCATCCCGGGCCTCGCCGCCGAAGCCATTGGGTTCGGGCTCTACAAAGTTCACGAGTTTGAGGGCGAACTCCTCATTGATGGAACCCCAACGGATCAGCAGGAAGGCGCGTTCTCGAAGGGCCTTCGGGCGGTGAACAAGCAGGGCAACTCGAAAATCGAAGTTCACCTCGGTCGCCGTGCGCCCCTCAACCCTGTCTTTTGGCCCATTCCGGACCATGTACAAGAGTTCGCAGGCTGGACGCTCGCCCCTCCGGGTTGGAGTTTTGTTGAACCGGTTTACACCTATGAGGCCCTTGATCCGACCCGACCAGTCGGTGCTCCATCACCCGTGTCCTGCTACACGGCCAATTCCTTCTTTCTCAGGAACGAGGATTCCTTGCGCGAAGCTCATTGGGTCTCCGACCCACTGGAATTCACCACCCTAGATGACTTCCCCGCTCCATTCGCCCGCCACCGTTGGTGCGAGTTCGTGGTCGAGGTACCGGCCGAGAATCAGGGCGTACAAATCGCCCGTTTCCTAGATGCCAGATCTGAGCCCGCCTGCGCGGAGGCCTTCGTGAACGGACAACCTGCGGGGCAGTGGCTCTATCCGTTCAAATGCCCAGCCGAGCCCGTACAAGCCGATGTCTTTGGCCTCCCCGTAAGCCTAACAGAGGGACAAAATGACTTACGCATCAAACTCGTTGCTGACGACCATTGGAACGCGGCATGGTACGGCATTGATGTCCTGCTTCCCCGTCTCCAGTAAACTCAGCGCACATGACGCTTCGCGAAGTCCTGCACGCTCATATCCCCACTCTCACCTTGACCAGCACCATACGCGATGCGATTGACAAGATGGATATATATCAATTCCCGGCCTTGGTCTTGGTCAACGAAGATATGGGCGTTGAGGGAATACTGACCGAAGGCGATATCTGTAGAGCAGTCAGCCAGTATGGGAGCCTTTTGCGTATGGCGGAGGAACCTGCATCAGGTTTTGCCACCCGATACCCAACAGACTCCCATCCAGACACGGAAGTTAGCGATGCCCTACACGAAATGTTAAGTTCCGGTATCACCATCCTGCCCGTAGTCGAGGACCATCGTCTCATTGGCATGGTGTTCCGCGTTGATCTGATGCAGGCCATGCTGCTTGACCAGATAGACTAGCAGCATGTTACGAGTGGGTGATTCATTCCCTGAGTTTGAACTCCAAGACCAAGATGGAAGGTCCTGGACGCACAAAGATCTAATCGGCTCCCCTTCCATTATCTATTTCTATCCGAAAGACGACACTCCGGGGTGCACAAAGGAGGCCTGCGATGCTCAGGCGCAGTTGCCCAAGTTTGAGGGGAGCAAAGTTTTCGGCGTATCGCCCGACTCCGTAAAGAGTCACCAGAAGTTTGCCAAGAAGTACGGTCTTGAGTTTCCCCTTCTTGCCGACACCGAACGCACCCTGTGCGAAGCCTGCGGTGTTTGGGGCGAAAAGACCTTGTATGGCAAACTGTTCATGGGGGTTCGGCGCACTACATTTCTATTGAACAAAGACGCTAAGGTGTCCCATGTCTGGGAAAACGTAAAGGTTAGTGGTCATATCGAAGACATCCTGTCCCGAATGGTATGATTTACTCATGGCAGAATCCGCTGGAAAAGTGTGTAAAGCACTTAAGCTTAAAGCACAACCTAAGTCTAATGTTCTCTCAATTAAACATGGCCTGAGAAAGTTCACGCTTCCCTACGAAGCTCGTGTCCTAACAAGCGAGAAGTACATTTTTGTTCATGTTCTACCGGAGGCCAAGATCTTCCGCTTTGAGAAGGAAGGTCTCGTTGAAGTCACCGATATGACGGAGGCTAAGACAGCGCAAGTCAGCTTCCGAACTCGCCGGAAGGGCAGTCGCAGGCAAGCGGCAAAGGCCCTAGATGTGCCTGACGAACTTAAGGCAGCCCTCAGCAAGATTCCGGCTGGATACAAGATTGCCGTAGACCGAGCCGGTCAGGTTCGAATGGTCAAGGCTCGACCCAGGAAGAAGTAGGCGGGGTATCATCGTGCCGTTGCCGAAGTAGCTCAGTGGTAGAGCGGCTGTTTTGTAAACAGCGGGTCGCGGGTTCGAATCCTGTCTTCGGCTCCAGCTAATCCACACCGTGCAGGCGGCGGCCATTGAGCCAGGCCACGATCCCGCCAAAAAGGACCACGCTCCCTCCGCATCGCATGGCTACATCAACCGAGTACGTTTTCGCGAGCCAGCCAAATAATGGCAGGGCAAGAGGCGAACTGCCATTGAGAGCCCAAACGTGCATTGAAATAACTCTTCCTTTCATTCGGTCTGGCGAAAGTGTTTGAAATAGAGTATTCGTCGTATTGAATTGCATGATCGCGCATAGGCCAATGAGCGAAAACAGGGGATAAATCAACCATAGCGTGTTGGTAAGCGAAATGAGAACCAATGCCAAACCCATCGTTGGCATTGCCCACATAATGAGTAACCGCTTTATCGGTTTATGAGATGTTGCAATCAAGGTCCCTAGTCCGATCATGGCCCCTATGCCAACAAAGGTGAAAATTGTCCCGAGTAAATTGCCGTTCTTCAATACTTGTATAGCAAATGCCGGGAGTAAGGGAATGTACGCCAATCCAAATATCGAAACTGTGCATTCCATAAAGAAAAGCATCTTGAGTCGCCTATCCTTCATCGTATACCTAACCCCTTCCACGATCAAGTCAAAGATAGGCTGGGCAACCCGCTTAGCGGAGGACAGATCCGCCCGAATAGCCGTGGCCGCAAAGATCAGCGCCAGATAACTCAGACCATTGGCGAAGTAGTTGGCCTGAGGACCAAACCGTGCGAGGAGAATGCCGCCGATCGCGGGCCCAATGATCCGAGCCAAATTGAAGGTCATGGCCTGCATGGGTACCGCACTCGCCATATTCTCTGGCGGCACCACCCGCGAAACGAGGCTCTGCCGAGTCGGTATCTCAATCATCGTATTGAACCCATTGATCAATGCGACGATAAAGATGAACTCCAAGCGCAAGAACCCAAAATGAATCGCCGCCGCAAGGAAAAGTGCATTCGCAGCATAGACCAGTTGGGCAATAACCAAGACAAGGCGCTTATTCAGCATGTCCGCAAACGTGCCGGCAAACGGCCCCAACAAGGACATCGGCGCGGTGTTCGTAAAGGTCACCCAGGTAAGCATCGCTGGATCATTCGTGATTTGCATCACGAGAATGCCTTGCGCAACGTTCTGAATCCAACTCCCGATGAATGAGAGGAAGGCCCCCGTCCAGAGGAGCCGAAAGTCTCGGATCGTGAAAGGAACGAACTGGGGCGAGTGAAGGAATCGGGCAACTGGGTTGGATTCCTTCATCAAACCAGTATATCCAGACAGGTACATTGGTGGTCTTGGAGGTTCAGCGACTTCGCCCATTGGATGCTCTGCTCTACTTGGCAGAGGCTGGCCTCTTCATCCTCGCATCGCCTTTGCACCTCCGGAACCTGTTCGTGCGACTCAGGGAGGGTCGCTACCGAGGCATCTTCGCCCAGCGTCTTTGGGGGCCGGCGGAGGGTGATCCCGGTTCAACGCTCCTCATTGCTTCTGGACTTGGAGAGACTCACCAGGCTATCCATATGAAAGCAGCCCTGCCCGGCAAAGGCAAGATTCTGAGTCAGCTATCGCGAACGTTCAAAGATCTTGCCGACATGCCCGGCAACATGAGCTACGCCCCATTCAAGTGGCCTATAGGAGCGATTCTAACCTTGAAGCGCCAGCGACCAGACCAACTTGTGTTTGTTGGGGTTGTGTCCGATATCCACTTGGCTTTCTGGGCAAAGATGTTCGGTATTCCTATCCTGCTCATTCACACCAACCTCAACAACCGCCGCCTTGAAAAGCGCGAAGCTAGGCTGCTCGGGAAGCTTCGATTCCGAATGGCGGACCGCATTGCCGTCCGGTCAGAGGACCAGATCGAGCGCCTCGTCAACACTGGCGTCGCGAAAGAGCGAATCTCTTTGGTTGGCCCCCAGCTTCGCCTTGGCCATGCTAGGGACCCAGACGCTATTCGGTCGAAATGGCAGACCATACTCGGCGCGGAGAACAATGCACCCGTCATTGTCGCTGGAAGCACCCATCCCCTTGACGAAGAGGTTGTCTTAGACGCGATGGCGAAGCTGTGGAAAGACCAACCAGAGGTCCGCCTTGTCCTCGTGCCCCGGAGGCTAGATCGTCCGGAAGGCCCAACCTCGGTTCTTGATCGCTTGGGCTTGGTATACGCAATGCGGTCCAAAGGGATAGGGCCCAACGACCGACTGATTCTGCTGGACTCTGTGGGCGAGTTGAGCGAGGTGTACAGCGTTGCTTCCGTGGTCTTTGTCGGAGGCACGTTCGTACCCAAGAATGGAGGGCACAGCTTTGCGGAAGCGTTGGAATGGGATGTTTGGTTTACGTGCGGCCCCGGATACGGCCATCAAGCCGCCACCGCGAACGAGCTCGCTAGTCGTGGTTTACTTCAAGTATGTCAATCCTCAGAAGAGCTCACCGAGGCTTGGCGTCATCAGCTAGTCCGTCGCCCTATGATTGATCTAATGGATCAATCCATGGCCCGAATCGCGGCCTTACTTAAGGATTGAACGGCTTGCCCAGAAGGGTGTTCCAAATGGTCCTCTGCCCCGCCGACAGAGTCGCCATGATCTTCGCCCGACCATCATTCCGGATTTGCTCAAGCCTTGGCTGAATCTTGCGCATCTCTTCATTAACCCGCTTCTCGTACTGTTCGGCCAGTTTGCGCTTCTCCGCGTCGGTCTTGGGGTTCTTGCCCTTGAATTCACTCTCAATTTTGTCTCGAACTTGGTTCGTGACCTTTCCGGCTTGCTCGTAGGAAGCTTTCAGCGTACTCTTTACTTTTGTCAGTTGGGCGGGCGTTAGACCCACTTTCTTAGATACGGCGGGATCCGTTAGGGCAATGAGCCCAGCTGTCTGCAACGAAATCTCCCTCAACCGCTTGATCTGTACGGCATTGAGGACATCTAAGACCCCCGTTCGCATGCGATCAAACTGAGTGCGCATATCCTTTTGATCCGCCTCTGACGGCTTCTGCCCCTTCCGAAGCTTATCCTCGATCCGCTTTGCCACCGCGTTGTAGCTTGAGGAAGCCGAGTTCATTCGATCTCGCTGGGTCTGCGTAACCTTCAACTCGGTCTTTACTTCCGCGGTCTGGAGAAGGGTGATATCGCACACCTCGCGGTCAAAGCTGGTTTGCGCGCACGCCGAGACCGCCACAAAAAGCGGCAAGGTTGCGAGGGTAGGTTTGATCATGGGCTTGAGGATTATGACGCTTCAACGGGCTCACGGGCACTTTCAGTTTCCGGCGTCGGGACGTCCTCCCCATTCACTCTGGTCGGGCTCCGCGGAATCATGTCCACCGCCCCTTTCCCAATCAAACTCTCCAGTCCTTGCCTCAAGCCATCGTTGTAAGCGACCCGATGGATAAGCTCCACCGGATCGAGGCGCTCCGCCCCACCAAACTCAAGCACCACCCGGTAGTCGCCCGGCTGCGTCTCGATGAGTTCCCGCATCCGAATCAATTGATCACGCTTCGCCGCGCCAATTCTGACGACGACTGTGCCTGAAGCACTTTCGTCGTTCAGTTCGATCTCCTTGGGGGCCTCGAAGGTCGAAACCTCTTCTACGCGAACTTCCATCGTGGGATCCCCGCCATTTCGCATCTGGCGCAGGTTTGCCACCCCCTTAATAACAACAACCGAGTCCTTAGTCAGAAGGTGGTGCACCTTGGCGAAGGTCGCGGCGAAAACCGTACAAGTTGTTTGGCCACTAAAGTCTTCAAGAACTATGGTCGCCATGCGCTCGCCCCGCTGCTTCGTGACGATTTCTCGCTTGCCGGCAATGACCCCACAAAGAAGCACATTTGTGCCGTCTTCTAGTTCAGCAATTTGACCACAATTGGTATTGCTGGCTTGCCGAATGGCGCGCTCTAGACCACGAAGTGGGTGATCCGAAACATAGATACCCATCGTTTCCTTCTCCCAGTTCAACAGCTCAGCCCTAGATGGAGCCGGAAGCTCCGGGAACTCCGGAATGGCTTCCTCTTCCATTCCGCTTCCTTCACCAAAGAGCGAGTCTTGCCCCGCCTCGCGTTGTCGGATGATCTTGTCGGCCCAGGCAATGGCCCCATCAGCTACTTCCAATAGGCTGTTTCGGTTTCGACCAATACCGTCAAAAGCCCCTGCTTTGATCAGGGCCTCCAAAGACAATCGGTTGAGGCCAGCACCCCGAACACGCTCGCAAAACTCGAACAGGTGCGCAAAGGGCCCCTCGGCCTCCCGGGTGGCGAGAATGCCTTCTACTAGCTTCTCGCCCACACCCTTGATCGCGGCAAGACCAAATCGAATCGCCCCATCCCACCCCTTGGGGGCATGGGTCTCAATCTCAAAGCTCAGTCCAGACCTGTTTATATCGGGTGGAATGACGGCGATCAGGTTACGGCGGCATTCCTCTACGAAGCTCGTGACACGATCTTCCTTCTCCCGGTAAACCTCAAGCAGGGCGGCCATGTACTCCGTTGGGTAGTTCGCCTTGAGGTAAGCGGTCTGGTAGGCCAACATCGCGTAACAGACGGCATGTGCCTTGTTGAAGGCATAGCCTGCGAAGGGTAGCAGCAGTTCCCAAACTTCGTCGGCAACTTTCTTACTGATGCCCCGCTCGCCACAACCCGCTTCAAACTCCGCCTGCATGGACTTCATCTCGCCCAAGTCCTTCTTGCTCATGGCGCGGCGGAGAATGTCGGCACGACCCAGCGAAAAGCCCCCGAGTGCCTGGACCAGCTTCAGCACTTGGTCCTGATAAACGATCACCCCGTAGGTCTCCTCGAGAATCGGTTTCATCCGCTCGTCTTGGTAGGAGATTGCCCGACGGCCAAACTTACCATCCATGTAGCGAGGGATATGGTCCATCGGACCGGGACGATAGAGGGCCACCATTGCCGCCAACTCGCGGATGCTGTTCGGCTTAAGCTCAATAATGTTTCGGCGCATCCCCGGCGATTCGAGTTGGAAAACGCCCACCGTGTCGCCCTTTCCTAGCAACTCGTAGGTTTTAGCGTCATCAAGAGGGAAATGGAGCCAGTCAATCCTAGGCTCACCCGGCCGGCTCTTGGCAATATGGTGGACGGCCCGGCTGAGCACGGTAAGGTTGGAAAGCCCCAAGAAGTCCATCTTGAGGAGGCCGATCTTGTCCAGGATCCCCATCTCGAAGGCGGTCACGGATTGCCCATCGGAACCCTTGTAAAGAGGAATGTAATCCGTAAGAGGATCACCCGAAATCACAACGCCGGCGGCATGAACTCCCGCATGCCGAGCCATTCCCTCAATACCCTTGGCAACCTCCACCAGCCGAGCCACCTTTGGGTCCATTTCGGCCATCTGACGAAACTCAGGGCTATCTTTCAAGGCACTCTCTAGCGTGACCTTGGGCGCATTCGGGATGGTCTTGCAGATCCGGTCGGTCTCAACCGGCGCGTAGCCCAGTACCCTCCCAGCGTCCTTGATGGCGGCTTTTGCGCCCATCGTCCCAAACGTAATAATTTGGGCAACCTGCTCCTGCCCAAATCGGTCCACAACATACTTGATGACCTCGTCGCGACGCTCGTCCTCAAAGTCCATATCAATATCCGGCATGGACACTCGTTCTGGGTTCAAAAAGCGTTCAAAAGTCAGGTCGTATTCCAGCGGATCGACATCCGTAATACCAAGGCCATACGAGACCAAACTGGCCGCAGCTGAACCCCTTGCCCCGTACGCGATTCCATTTTGTCGCGCATACGTTGTGAACTCCTGTACGAGCAAGAAGTAATCGCTGTAGCCGGTCTTCCTGATGACGCCAAGTTCATATTCAAGGCGTTCCGCGGCCCGCTCGTCAAATTTCCCCATGCGATCGCGAACGCCTTTCTCGGCTGACTGCGCCAAATGGGTCATGCTGTCGAGGCCCTCCGGCAGGCGCGGCGTGGGCATCGGGGCCTCCAACTTGCCCAACTCCAGATTGCACATCTCGGCGATACGCAACGAATTCCCCAATGCTTCCGGAACATCTGGAAACAGGGCCGCCATTTCATCCGCCGACTTCAAGTAGAACTCATTCGTCTCGAACCGCAGACGGCGATCGTCGCTGACCAAGGCCCCTGTACCGATACAGAGCAAGACATCATGCATCTGGCTCGACTCGCGACAGAGGTAATGGGCGTCGTTGGTTGCAATCAGCGGAAGGTCAAGCTCCTTTGCGATCTGCATAAGGTGCGGCTTGATCTGGGCTTGTTCCGGCAACCGATGGTCCTGCAGCTCAATAAAGAATGAACCCTCGTCAAAGATTTCTTTGTAGATTGCGGCCGTCCGCTGGGCACCTTCATAGTCCCCCCGAAGCAGGGCCTGGCAAACTTCACTCCCCAAGCAAGCGCTCGTGCCAATTAATCCCTTCGCGTGCTCGCGCAAAATCTCATGATCAATCCGAGGTTTGTAATAGAAGCCCTCGAGCGCGGCCACCGTGTGCAATTTGCAAAGGTTACGATAGCCGGCTAAGTCCTTCGCCAACAAGAGCAGGTGGAACGTCTCATTCTCCTCCCGGCCACTCTTCTTGTGGCGACCGTTCGGGGCCATGTAGGCTTCCATGCCGATGATCGGCTTAACGCCCTTCTTTTGGCACTCGAAGTAAAACTCCATCGCCCCAAACATCACGCCGTGATCGGTGATGGCGAGCGCTGGCTGCTCTAGCTCTTGAGCCCGTGCCACCAAATCCGTGACCCGATTCGCCCCATCTAGGAGGCTGTATTCGGTGTGGTTATGGACGTGGACAAAGGGCTTCATTCAGATTCTTGAGGGAGATTGGCAAAAGGAAAAGACGCGGCAAATAGGCTAAATGCGCCTACTTCCCATCCGCATCTTCCACCCAGGCACGAAGCCATTCGGCAACACTCCACGCCTGCCATGGGCAACCGCCGGCATTCCGAGGCTTGTCACCATCATACACCTCGGCAATACCCCCTAACCCATACTCATGAAGCAAGTCTTTCGCATTCTTCAGCAATCGCCTCGCCTCAACTTTATCGCCCGTCAGGCGAACCATCGCGCTAACGTATGGCCCCATCAACCAAGGCCAGACCGTCCCTTGATGATAGGCCGCATCCAGTTCGGCAAGCGGCCCCTCAAAGCGACCACGATACTTGACATCGTCCGGAGCGAGCGTTCGTAGGCCAGCCGGTGTCAAGAGCTCCCGACTTATGACCGCTAGGGCCGCCTCCGCCCGCTTCCCCTTTGCGGGGCCAAATGGCAATGCCATGGCGATCAACTGATTCGGACGAAGCGAAGCATCGTCCGGGTCGGCCGTATCCATGTAATAACCCAAACTTTCTTTCCAGAACTTGGCATCAAAATTCCCTTCCGCTCTGTTTGCAGCCTCTGTGTAAGGCTTGGGATCCATCTTCAGCTTGCCCGCCAACCACTCCATCACGCGCAATGCATTGATCCACAGACCATTGATCTCAACCGGCTTGCCATGACGTGGCGTCACTACCCAGTCCCCAATCTTGGCATCCATCCAAGTCAGTTGGACCCCTTCAGTTCCCTGCTTCAAAAGCCCATCATCTGGATCAACACCAATGCCGAAGTGAGTACCTTGCATGTGCCACTTGAACATTTCTTGAAGGGCTTTCATCGCCTTCTTGGCAAAAGCTTCGTCCCACTCTGCTTCCAAGGTCTTGTATATCGCGTTGGCAAACCAAAGGGTGGCATCCACCGTGTTAAACTCCGGTTCCTCGCCATCATCCACGAAGCGGTTCGGGATAAGGCCTTGGTTCATCTGCTTGGCATAGTCCAAGATGATCTGTCTCGCCATTTCTACCCGGCCCGTATGGAGACAAATCCCGGGAAGCGAGATCATCGTATCCCGCCCCCAATCAGTAAACCAAGGATAGCCCGCGATCAGCGAAGTCCGGGTCGGCGTCTCAACCAAGAATCGCTCAGCCGCATCCTTCAAATGACTTGCAAGGCTTGGATCCTTCGGCGGCTCCGCCCAATCAGTCCAAGCGTCCACCTCATCGTTGAGACTCGCGACCAGAACTGCCGACTCCCCGGGGGCTAACTCATAGCGCAATTCACAAGGGCAAAACAAGTCATCGCGGCCTTCCAAGCCCCGTTCTAGCTCCCTCAAATACTCAAATCGGTAGTACCAACCGACCGCGGGTAATCGCTGAGCACGATCGTGTCGCAACAATAAGGTGCGTCCCTCGTGCTCCACGACAGTGCGATCCTTGGGGAATGCCTGCACATGGGGGTACGCATCATCCGAGCGAAAGTTCTCATGATAAAACTTGTGCTGCACCAGTGGCCGCAATTGCAAGGCGATCGGTCCATCACCTGTGTTGCGGTACTCGATCGTGCAGGCATTGACTCCTTGGTGCATGGCAAGGCGCTTTTCAACGTTCATCCCTGCCACTCGGTGTCGCCAGAGCGCCCAATTCCTGGTGACCGAAAAGCTCTCCAGCGTGTGATGCCCTTCCGGATTCACCGCGCCCTGATATTGATGGCAACTAATGCCAATGGGATTTGCATCTCCTTGAACATAGGCCTCAATGCCGCCCAACAGGGCCAGCCGGTATGCCGGCGCGGGATCGGCCACAACCAAATGCCCGTGATACCGACGCGTATTGCTCCCCGCGGCTGTGCCCATGGCGTACCCTCCAAGGCCATTAGTTAGAATCCACTCGCGCCGCGACGATAGGTCGTAATTTCGGCATTGGCTCGAATCCAGCGAGTACATCATGGGATACCCCCAGTGTACTACTTACCTACTTGCGGAACAACGCTTTCAAGATAAACCACATATTGGCGGGCCGCTCGGCCAGCCGGCGGGTGAAATAGGGGTACCAGCTATCGCCAAACGGAATGTAGACCCGTACGTTGTAACCTTCCGCATGGAGAGAATCCTGGAGGTCGCGCCGGATCCCGTAGAGCATTTGCCATTCAAACCGCTCCTTCTCAATCCCGTTCTCATTCACCCACGACTTCAGGGCAAGAATGATCTTCTCATCGTGGGTTGCAATCGCCGGGTAATTGCCCTCTGCCATCAGGATCTTTGCCATCTCGATGTATTGTCGATCCGTGGCCTCCTTATCACCGACAGTGAGGGACTCTGGCTCAAGGTAAGCCCCCTTCACCACCCTCACCCGCGCACCAAGCTTGATCATCCGGCGCGTATCATCCAAGGAGCGCTTCAAGTAACTTTGCAAGACCGTTCCCGTGTTCTTGAAGTCCGCGAAGACCCGTTCTATCATCGTGATCGTACGTTCGGTGTAGTCGGAGGCTTCCATGTCCACCCGCACGAACGTGTTTGATCCCGCCGCCTGCCAGAGCACTTGGCGATAATTGTCCTCCGCCCAAGATGGATCAATGTCGAGACCGCACTGCGTCAGCTTGATGGAAATATTGATGGCATCGCGGTGTGGACTTGCCGCGATCGCCTCAACAATCTGTCGGTACATCGCACAAGCTTGCTCTGCCTCGTCTCTCTTGGTTGTGCTCTCTCCCAGAAAATCGAGCGACACCTTTAGGCCGCGCTCCGCCACTTCCTCCGCAGAGATCATCGCTTCAGCAAGCGTATCTCCAGCGATAAATCTCTTCACCACGCCGCGGAACAAAAACGAGCGCCGAACGAGCCGTTCAACGGGCTTAAGAGCGGCGGTCTTGAGGATGATGGCGCGTCCGAACGACATTGTTCAGTTGAGAATTGTACTTGGTTGATCGTAGTCCGATGTCGAATGACAATCTAGGTACGCTATGGCCATGGCAGTTGCTAAGATTATTGAGATTTCCGCTTCGTCCGATAAGAGCTTTGAAGATGCGGTTCAACAGGGCATTCAGCGAGCTCACGACACCTTGAACAACGTTAAGTCCGCTTGGATTCAAGACCAACAGGTCGCGGTTGAAAATGGCAAGATCACCGAGTACCGGGTGATCATGAAGGTCACCTTTGTCCTCAAGGACTAAAGCACCAAATGGCAACGGCGGTCATAGACGCCGTTGCCAGACCTAAGCTAGCATGAAATGTCATGAGTGCAACTTTGCAGGGCGTTGACGCCCGAACTTATCTCTCGCGCTGGCTTGATGCTGTTGTCGGCATGTACATTGCTGACATTAATGCCCTGCCGGACGACAAGTGGAATCACAACTTCGGTGGCGTTGCCCGACCGGCCTCAGACCTTACGGCCGATGCCCTGTCGCTCTTGGTATGGACCAATGAGGCCCTAAAGGGCAATTTCCTCGCCGACAACGAACAAGAAGGCTACAAGAAGCTCCAAGCCGTTTGTGCCACCAAATCGGATTCGATCTCCGCCCTACAGGCTGCTGCAACTGACTTTGCCGGTGCGATCAGCAATGCCAGCGATGAGGACCTGAACAAGGTCATCACCACCCCCTTCGGTATGGAAATGCCGCTCTTCATGGTCGCCCAAGTTGCGGTCAGCCACATTTGGTACCACGACGGTCAGTTGAACTACAAGCAGGCTCTTCTCGGCGACGAAAAAGTCCACTGGATGGGCTAAGGCCTAACCAGGCAGGCAGGCATTATGCCTGCCTGCTTACTCTCGCTCGCCGCTTTCTGACCAAATCCAAGTCGCCATGGACTCTAGGTTATTGTCGCCAATCAATTGCTCAAATGGCCCATTAGGATCCTTGATCAGACTCTGATAGGTTGGCTCATCTCGATAGGTCAAGATCGCCACTACCGCCCCTGGCCCCACTCTTACGTTATAGCCTTCTTCAATTCCATCCCAGCTAAGCAGCTTGTGCATGGTCTCCGTAGCCTTTGCCTTGACCTCGGCCTCGCGAGCAGGGTCGAATTCCCATCGAGAAATCACCGTAAACATATCAGCAGGTTAGTTTAATTTCTCACACCTGTCTATGATTATCTGAATAATTGCTGTAAAATGAGCATTAATTTGACTATTCTGCTAAGAATATTTCGAACGTCAGCTCACCATTCTCAGCTTTTACGGTAACCGCCGATCCATCCATAATCTCGCCACCCAAAATCTTTTGCGCTAAGGGGTTCAGAATCTCACGTTCAATCGCTCGCTTCAGCGGTCGCGCCCCAAAGACCGGGTCAAAGCCTGTGCTCGCAAGATGAGACATCGCCGCCTCGTCTAGAGTCAGAGTGATATGTCGATCGGCCAGTCTCCTTGACACGGAAGCGAGCTGCACCGACACGATCTGCTTGATCTCATTCACGCCCAATGGTCGGAACACAATAAGGTCATCCAGCCGGTTGAGAAACTCCGGCCGGAAGAAATGCCCGACTTCATCGAGAACCTCTCGCTTGACGCTCTCAAACTCTTCCGTCCCGAGGATGAGCTCGCCATATTTGGCACTACCAAGGTTGCTCGTCATGATGACGATCGAATTTCGGAAGTTAACCGTTCGGCCTTGACCGTCGGTCAAGCGCCCGTCGTCGAAGACCTGCAAGAGAACGTTAAATACTTCCGGGTGGGCCTTCTCGACTTCATCAAGCAAGATCACACTATACGGGTGCCGCCTAACCTGCTCGGTCAATTGCCCGCCTTCTTCGTAACCGACATAACCCGGAGGCGCACCGAGGAGCCGAGCCACGGAATGCTTCTCCCCGTACTCGCTCATGTCAATGCGAACGAGTGCTTTCTCATCATTAAACAGAAACTCGGCGAGCGCTTTGGCTGTCTCGGTCTTACCAACACCCGTTGGCCCAAGGAACAAGAAGGCACCGATAGGGCGATTGGGATCACTCACGCCACTGCGCGACCGACGAATCGCGTCGCTCACGATCCTCAGCGCTTCATCTTGCCCGATCACCCGCTTCCGCAGATCGTCCTCAAGGTGGAGCAGCTTCGCCATCTCCCCTTGCATAAGCTTACTAACCGGAATGCCCGTCCACTTGCTCACGGCCTCAGCGATATCTTCGCTATCTACCTCCTCTCGGAGGACCTGGCTCATGCCCTGCATCTCTTCAAGAGCGCCCTGAAGCTGGGGCATCCGGCCATATTGAATCTCGCTGGCTCGTTGCCAGTCCGCATTTCGCTGAGCCTGTTCAAGCTCCGTCTTGAGCTCATCCATTTCTTCCTTCGCCTTGCGAAGGGTCTCAATCTTTTCCTTCTCGACTTGCCACTCGGCCGTCTTCGCCCCGAGTTCTTCGTTCACCTCTGCGAGGCGCTTTTCCGTCGCTTCCAATCGCTTCCGGCTAGCATCGTCGGTTTCTTTCAGCAGGGCCTGGCGGTCAATTTCGAGCTGAGCGGTCTGTCTTTGAAGTTCGTCAATATCCGACGGAACGCTATCAATCTCAATCTTCAACTTACTCGCCGCTTCATCCACCAAGTCAATGGCCTTGTCGGGCAAAAAGCGATCACTGACATAGCGATGACTAAGGGTTGCCGCCGCCACCAGCGCCGAGTCCGTGATCCGAACACCATGGTGAATCTCGTACCGCTCCTTCAAGCCGCGAAGGATACTAATGGTCTCGTCCACGGTGGGTTCATCCACGAGAACAGTCTGGAATCGCCGCTCAAGAGCGGCGTCCTTTTCCACGTACTGCCGATATTCGTTCAGGGTTGTTGCGCCGATGCACCGTAACTCGCCTCGTGCTAGCATCGGCTTGAGCATGTTAGCCGCATCAAGAGAGCCCTCTGCCTTCCCCGCGCCGACCAAGGTGTGCAATTCATCAATGAAGAGGATAATCCGCCCCTCAGCCTGTTTGATCTCATCCAAAACTGCCTTTAAGCGGTCCTCAAACTCGCCTCGGTACTTCGCGCCCGCCACCATCGCGCCCAAGTCGAGGCTGATCACCGCCTTATCTCTCAGGGACTCCGGCACGTCACCCTTCACCACCCGCGTGGCCAATCCTTCTACCACGGCGGTTTTCCCCACCCCGGGCTCGCCAATCAAGACTGGGTTGTTCTTGGTTCGCCGGCTAAGCACCTGAACCACCCGTCGAATTTCTTCATCGCGACCAATAACAGGATCCAGCTTTCCCTGCCGTGCCCGCTCCGTGAGGTCAATGCCGTACTTCTCTAAAGCTTGGTAACGCGACTCCGCATTCTGATCGGTGATACGCTGGCCACCACGGATCTCATTGATCACTTGACGAAGGCGATCCTCCGTGACTCCGATTTCCCGAAGTCCCTTACCTGCGGCGCCTTTATCCTTCAGGCTGGCGAGGAGAACGTGCTCGGACGACACGTACTCGTCATCCATCTTCTCCGCAATACTGAAGGCGTCCTGAATCACTTGCTGGAGCCTTCCGGTAAAGGAAGCTCCGTACTGCGCGCTTTGCCCCGTGATAGCGGGACGGGCCTTTAAGTCAAGGACCAAGGCTTGCTCAAGTTTCTTCGGGTCAGCCCCAAGTTTATCGAGAATCGGCCGCACGACCCCCCCATCCTGCGCTAACATCGCCAGCAAGACGTGCTCCAAGTCCACCTGCTGGTGCTGCCGGTCCACCGCCACCTGCTGGGCAGACTGGACCGCTTCTAGAGTTTTCTGAGTGAGCTTATCAAATCGCATGTGAGTCTATTACGCTCAAGTTTATTGAGTATATTACTTATAACGCAAAATAATCCGGTCAGTTTCACTTCCCGATGCAGAAATCGCGGAAAATCCGTTCAATCATGTCATCACTGGCCGTATCGCCCGTGATTTCCCCAACCGCCTGCACCGCATCCCTCACGTGAACCGAAGCCAAATCGTCCGGAATGGGCTGCTCAAAAACTTCCTTTGCCAAGAGAGACGAGGCAAGAGCTCGCTCAATCAGTGGCAGATGCCGTTGATTCATGGAGACAATGGGCTCGTCGTTCGGCTCAGCAGAACTCAGGGTCCCCATCAACTCCCGCATCCCGGCCCCCGTAAGGGCCGATACCGGAAGGTGATCCGCTCTAGCCGGCGGTGCCAAATCCGATTTGTTAGCCACAATGGTCAGAGGGCATCCTAACCTGTTCCATTCGCCTTGCACTGCGTCATCCCATCCTGATGCCGCATCATAGACAAACCAGATTCGGTTCGCCGCCTTGGCGGCTAGGAGACTCCGCTCTACCCCTTGGCGCTCGGCCTCATCAAGAGCATCCCGAAGGCCAGCCGTGTCAATGAACCGAACCAGCATTCCATTGATCTCGGCCGCTTCCTCGACGGTATCACGGGTCGTTCCCGCTTGGCTGGTAACAATCGCCCTTTCTGCTCCCAAAAGTCGGTTGAGCAGCGACGACTTCCCCGCATTGGGCGGCCCCGTGATCGCAACAGTCAATCCTTGTCGTTCCAAGATTCCGCGCTGGGCCTGCTCCTGCAATTGTTGAAGCTCAACGATCGGCAATGCCTCGATCGCCTGGGGTCGATCAAGATCTCCAATCTCTTCGCTGAAGTCGACCGAGGCCTCAATCATGGCGAGCACTCTGTACAGCCGATCTGAGACGTGGGCAAGTTGGTGCCTTAGTTCCCCACGACGTAGCAAGTTAGCATGATAGAATTGGCGACTACTCATCGCTTCGACGGACTCGCGCACCCCCTCCGCCTGGCTCAGATCAAGGCGTCCGTTCATAAATGCCCGGTAGGTGAATTCGCCCGGCTCCGCAAGTCTTGCTCCCTCACGCTGGGCTGCCTCAAGGAGCTTACGAACGGAGATCGGCGATCCATGGATCTGACATTCTGTGGAGAGCTCACCGGTAAAACTCTTACCTTCTTCAAAATAGATCAATAGCCCGTCGTCACCGTGCGAGAAGGTCCCGTAGTAGGCATGCCTCGGGACAACTTTGGAGGGCACGGGCTCGAAGAGCTCCCGAGCAATGCTCCATGCTGCAGGCCCGGACAAGCGTACGATGGCAACCGCCGCGGGCTGAGCTCCCGTTATCGGAGCAACGATCGTATCCAACAGCCGCGACGCCATGAATTCATCCTACTCCTTCCCGCCCTGGAGCTTCGCTCGTGCTTCAACAATGTCTTGACTCGCCGCTGGCCGAGACATCCGCAGGGCATTCATCACATCAGCGTCCCCCAGCGCGACAACCAATTGGTTCTTGTGCTTCGAGTCAGTCGTTTGACAGACCATCAGGCGAGCCTGGCCCGACTCCCAGAACCAATAGCTTGCCAGTTCGCTGGGCACAACTTCGGGCACCGTTGGCGCCATCGCTTGCTCGTAAAGCTGGAGGGTCTGGCTGGCGGTATCGGCGTCCACATTATCAAAGGTTTGGAGAGCAAGAACGACCCGATTACGCACCAGAACAATGCCAAACCCTTCGGCTCCGCTTTGCCAGCCCTTGGCCACATAGGTATCTCCATCAAGGGGGGGATCCTCAAAAAAGTCATACGCTCCCCGGGGTCGTGGAAAGGCATTAAACGCCTCCTCTTCACTGGAATGGAGCCGAAGAATGGAGTCACCGTGGATCAAGTAAGGGGCATGTTCGTCCAGGGACCATCCCGTCGAAACCTGAACTGTTGGCTTGTTTGCCACCATGGATCCAGGATCAAAGCCGCTCGGCGCACAGCCGCTAATCAATAGCGAGAACGCGATACTTTTGCACGCCAGCAGGAGCTTCGACTTCAAATTCATCACTAATGACCTTGCCCAGGAGCCCCGCGCCCAGCGGTGACGTGATCGAAATCATGTCTTGAGTCGGATCGGCCTCAAATGAACCGACGATATTGACGGTTAGTTCGTCGCCCCAAGTCAGGTCTTTCAACGTGACTTTGCTGCCCAGATGGGCCATCTCACCCGAATTCTCTGCCCGCTCGACGATTTTCGCCCGCTCAAGAATATGCTCGAGATCATTCACCCGACCTTCCATGCGACTCTGGTTGAGCTTGGCCTCATGGTAGGCGGCGTTCTCCTTGAGGTCACCGTGAGACTTCGCCTCGCGGATAGCATCGGCGATGCGCTGACGCACCGGCCCTTTGAGTTCCTCAAGCTCAAGCTTCAGTTTCTCGTATCCTTCCTTGGTCAGCAGGATTTCTTTCGACATAAGGATATATTATGGCCTCGTTGGTGCCCGTTTCCGTCATCGTCGTCAGCTACAACACCCGCGAACACCTTCGCCGGTGCCTAAAGTCGTTGGTGGGGGAAGCCGCAGAAGTTATCGTCGTAGACAATGCCTCAAAAGATGGTTCCCCAGATGTAGTAGCGGAGGAGTTTCCCAAGGTCAAACTCATCCGATCGCCGCACAATGTCGGCTTCGGGACTGCCAACAACCGAGGGATGGAGGCCGCCACCCAGCCGCTGGTGCTCTTTTTAAACTCCGACGCAGAGGCCGAACGAGGCTCGATCGCGACCCTCGCATCAGTGTTTGATGATCCAAACGTGATAGCGGCAGGGGGCCGCCTTTATGATGATCGAGGACTCCAAAGCTCCTGCTGCTCACAACTCACCTTATGGCGGGTCTTTTGTGAGCAGACAGCCCTCGAGAAGCTCTTCCCGGGCAGTATTTTTGATTCGTATTGGCTAAGTAGGCGCCTCGCCCAGCGTGGACCCGGGCCCCATGAAGTTGCCCAGGTGATGGGAGCCTGCCTCATGATGCGACCGGTTGAGCGCTTCGATGAGTCTTTCTTTCTTTATTGCGAAGACACAGAGTTGTGCCTTCGGCTAGCTAGGCGAGGAAGGATCTTTTATGTGGATGCTCCGTTCCGCCATGCCCTTGGCACCAGTACAGGGCGGAATCGCGGCTGGGCTGTTGCCATGTACAACCTTGGCAAGGAGATGTACTTTGCCAAGCATCGAGGGCTTTTGGCAAAATGGACTTGCCTCTTCTTGAATCGCTCAGGCGGCTTCCTGCGCTTGCTTGCTGGCATTCTACGAAGAGACAAGCAGCAGATCAAGATCTTTGACGAAGTCGTTTTTGGGCCATTAGCCGGACCCGCGCTACCGCCGGATGCTCATGAACGTCCCTAACCTCAGATGCACCGCATTCAAAACACCCAGACTACCTTCGAAGCCCACTCCGCCGAACTCCAAAGTGCTTCCTTTAAGGAAGTTGCAATGGAGCATGCGAAGTTCGAAGATGTTAATCTGGGAGCCAGCGAATTCACAAACTGCACCTTCACCAGCGCCCACTTTGAGAACTGCGACTTTAACGGCGCAACAATCAACAACATCTTGATTGAAGATCTCCTCATCGCCTACCGCCTCCTCAAGCGACAACCCGACCGGAACTGACTAGAGGGCCTCGTTCGCTTCTGGATCGTCCTGATACGCAGCGATCACCTCGGGCACGGGGCCATCCATCTTCACGAGCCCGTTCTTCAGCCATACGCAGCGATCCGCGATCCGGCGGATGTCGTCCATTTCGTGCGAAACAAATAGGATCGTGCCCCCCTCCTTCTTGAACTCCTCAATTCGCCGGTAGCACTTTTCCTCAAAGGCAAAGTCGCCCACCGCGAGAACTTCATCAACGATCAGAATCTCGGCATCCACATGGACGGCAATGGCAAATCCAAGGCGCGCCAACAGTCCGCTTGAATAGCTTCGTACCGGCGCATCAACGTGGTGCCTGAGTTCGCTGAACTCAATAATGGCATCCATCCGCTCCTGCACTTGCTGGCGCGTCAGTCCCAGGATCACCCCATTAAACAGGATATTCTCAATGCCCGAAAGATCCGGATGAAAACCTGCCCCAAGCTCAAGCAACGGGGCAATTTTTCCGCCAACAATGATCTTCCCCGCAGTCGGCTTGTAGATCCGGCTGAGCAGAGAAAGCAGGGTGCTCTTCCCCGCTCCATTACGCCCAACAAGGGCCACACATTCACCTTTTTCGATCTTGAGGTCAATGCCGCGCAATACCTCGAAGCGCTCGATGCGCTTCTTTCGCCACCAGAGCAAAGCCGTCTTGAACGACCCAGCATGACTCAGGTGGAACTCCTTTCGTAATTGCTGAAGCTCGATCATGGGCGCTCAACAAACCTCCACTTAACCTTGTTGAAGTAGGCATAACCGCCAATGAAGACCCCAAAGGACATCAGTGCAGTCAAACCCAATAGCCCCCAGTCTAAGGACAACCATGGAAGACTCTTGCCGCCCACAATCGGGTCTTGGGGCGCAACGAGGATCTTTCGAAAAGCCGTGCAGAGCATCGCCACCGGGTTTGCGTGGTAGGCGAAATACATCCAGTGTCCGTGCTTGGAGCTTGCCGCCAGCACCTGTTCACTGAAATACATCACGGGGCAAATGAACAGAAGCAGTTGCAGGATCACTTGAACAATGTATTTGACATCTTCGAAGAAGGTGTTAAGGGCCGATATGAGCAGGCCCGTTCCCGCGGCCAAGAAGAAGCTCAAGAGCAAAGGAATAGGGAGCAAGAGCATGTTCCAGCTGAAGGGCGACACCCGCGGGTCGCTGAGATAAATCACCAGTAAGAACACAAAGAACACCCCGAGGGCAAGCACGAAGTGCACGAAGCTGCTACAAACAGCCGCGAGCGGCAGGATTTCCCGCGGGAAATAGACCTTCTTGACGATGGGTAGCGCCTGCAAAACGCTCTGGGCGCTATCAAGCACGGCCTGCTGAAAGAACATGTACGGCAGATAGGCGGCGAGGATGTACGCGCTAAAGTTGGGCGTCTCGTTCGCCATATAGAACTTGAAGACAAACCACATGACCGCGACGGTCAGCAGTGGATTTAAGAGCGACCAAAGGAAACCTAGGATGCTGTTCTTGTAGCGGATACGCAACTCTCTCTCCACCAGGGTGAAGAGGAGTTCTCGGGCTTGCCAAAGTTCGGCGAGTTCGTGCCACATTCGGTTGTTGAGTGTACTTAGGTTTGAGGTCCTACCTCTCGATCATCGCCAGAACTCGTTCGGCGATATTCACGGCATGATCAGCCACCCGTTCAATATCGTGGAGTGCAATCATCAGCAGGCTCAGGGTGACCACGTCATCGGGATGACTTCGCATGAGATCATGAATCTGCCCTCTTGTCTCCAGAAAGAGACCATCCACGACGTCTTCATTCACAAGGACATTGGCGATGGCCGTCGGGTCCTGTCGCACGTAAGCCTCAATGGATTGGTGAAACATACTGCGTGCAATCTCCGCAATCCGCGGCAAATCCACCACATCTGACGCCCCTAACTCTCGGTCAATGCTGATTGCAGCGCGAGAGATGTCAACCGACAGATCGCCCACACGCTCGATGTCGGTGATCATCTTGAGGGCGGCACCAACAACACGAAGGTCAACACCGCCCGGGTCCGATCTTGACAACAGATCAAGGCACTTCTCTTCGATGCGTGCATCCAGCCTGTCCACCTTGTCATCCGCCTCAACCACTTCTTGGGCCAAAGACTGGTCCAGCCGCGAAAGGCTATCCATCGCCCGAACAAACATCAACTCGGCGCGAGAGGCCATCTCAAGTAAATCATGCTCAAGAGCTTGGATCGCTTGGTCGAAGTCTTCGATCACCTTCCCTCCTTTGAATCACGAGAGGGGGTAAAAGCAGGCCACCCGCTGCTTCTCCCCTTCTAGAGTCGGAAGTGTCTTCAAGCAGTCCGCTTGAACTTTCGGACACCGTGGTGAAAAGGGACACCCGACTTCGGACACGGTCCGAGATTCTTGGTCTTCCGCCGCCGGAAGGTGCCCAATATTGTCTGCAGTCAACGCCGAATCAATCAGCAACTTGGTGTATGGGTGGCGAGGATTCTGAAAGACTGATTCAGTTGGACCTTCTTCCACGATCTTGCCGAGGTACATCACGGCAACCCGATCACTCACGTAGCGTACGGTCGCCAAATCATGCGAAATATAGAGGTAAGCGCACCCAACCTCGGCTTGCAGGTCCTTGAGCAGATTCAAAATCTGAGCCTGAACGCTGAGGTCTAGGGCCGACGTTGGTTCATCACAAATCACAAGAGGCGGCTGCAGCGCAATGGCCCGGGCGATGGCGACTCGCTGCCTCTGCCCTCCGCTCATCTGGTGCGGAAATCGTTCGGCAAATGTCTCGCCAAGGCCGCACTTTTGCATCAGGGGCCCAAGTTCGATGTCCTGCCGAATGACCGAACCGGGCTCCTGGATAAGGTCACCCACCCGCCAGCGCGGATCAAGACTGGCGTAAGGATCTTGCCAGACAACACCCACCGAACTTGCTTGGCCAAGCCTGACCCCGTCCACCTCGTGGCCGTCCAGGATGATTGAGCCAGCAAAGGGCTGTAGCCCCAGAACTGCCTTGGCAAGCGTCGTCTTCCCGCACCCCGACTCTCCGACCAGAGCTAATGTTTCACCCTGGTTCACCGAGAGGCTCACACCTTGCAGGGCCCGGAAGGAGCTCCTGCCATGCCGATATTCAACGGCCAGATCCCGGATTTCAAGGACCTTGCTCATGCATCAGCCCCGGTGTGACGAGCCCCGAGCAGCCGGTCCCCAAGTTTGGTCAGAAAATCATGCTCATCTACGCACACCAAGTTGGTTCGCACGGATTGACGCACAATGCGGATCTTGTCTCCACTCAACACCGCCAAGCGATGAGATCCATCACAACTCAGTACCGCATCGCCGCGGGTCTCAATTCGAATATCAATCACACTATCAGGCCCGAAGACGAGACTCCGGGTGTTCAAGGTGTGGGGGGTGATCGCGCTAAGAATCAGGGCATCCAGCTTGGGATCAACAATAGGCCCGCCCGCCGATAGGTTATAGGCCGTTGAGCCCGTCGGGGTGCTGACGATCAGACCGTCAGCCGCATATTGGGTCACAAACTTTCCATCAATGACGACTTCGAAATCGAGAATTCGGGTTGTCGCAGCCCTCTGCACCACTGCCTCATTCAGGGCGCTCAAGGTAGCTACCAACTTCCCATCGCGATGGATTTGGGCCTCGACCATCATCCGCGAGTCAATATGCGACTTCCCATCAATGAACTGACTCAACGCAGCGCCGATCTCATTGGGATGGCACTGCGTCACAAAGCCGAACCTTCCGTAATAGACACCCAAGATCGGCGTCCCCGATTCGCTGCAGTACTGGGCCGCCCGGATCAAGGTGCCGTCGCCGCCAAAGGTCACGACAAGGTCGGCGGAGCATACGTCATTGATCGCGATTTCTGGCAACCCAACTGCCATCGCGGCGTCAGGTTCGGCAAAGACCTCCACGCCCTTTGAGAGCAACAGTTTGCCCACGCGCCCCGCGGCCTCAATAGCGTCGGGGCGATGCATATGGACGAGAAAATGAATCCGCACAGGCGGATTCAATATAGCTCAGGATCGCAAGAGATCGCAGACGGTCATTCCACGGCAACCCCACAGTCCCAGCGACGGCCCACGATAACTCCCTTGCAAACCCCCAGGCGAGCCGAGTGAGCTTCGATCGTCTCGTTCGGGCCAGTGACGAGGGCAATGTGGCCCGCGATACCTCGACGAGGAATCCGCAGCAGGAATGTGCTGGGGCGCCCATTGGCCTCATCCACGCTTACTTTTCGGACCCGTCCTGCCTGGACGTCTGCCCACCAGAATCCGGTGTACGCATCTCCATTCCGGACACCGATTAGCTTGCCGAGAGCCTGAAACACGAGCCAACTGGCGAACTCCGCGCAATCCCACGGCCCATGCCAATTTGGATCGGTCTTGGGCACCTTTGCCCCCAAGACATACCTTTCGCCAAGCCGGCTTTGCGCCAATTCCTTGATCACCACAGGCGCCCCGCCAAGCGGATCATTCCATCCGAATGCCGCAAACGAAGAACCAGCCAGCCCTGCCACCATTTCCCTTCCGTACCCACCGTTCCCCGGATATCAAGACTCAAGAGAGATACACCATCCAACTGTCCAGAGACCTCGGGGCCGGACCGCAGTTCAAGCGAGTGGCCCGGCCACCGCCATTGCGCGACCAGTCCCCGTTCATTGAATCTAAGTTGGTGCTCGGTCGCCGCGATGGGTGCGGAGCCATGAAAGGAGACCCGCCAGCGGTCGGCGGGGATTGGGCGAATCCGGCGAATGAGTTCGGCTAATAACACATCCCATACGCCGAATCACGGCGCGGATGTCAACCGCTAAGCCTTTTTCAACCGAGCATCAAGGCTTAAGGGCCCGCCGCCAACAGCCACAAAATACAAAAAGACAAAGCAGTACAAGACCGCGAGTTCACCGCCATTGGTCAGCGGAAAGAGCAGGGTGTGAAGCGGTTGCGCCGGCATGGCTGGCATCCCGGCTTGCCCAGCCCGCTCGCTCAAGTTCGGCAGGGCGTGAACTTGGAAGTAGGCGACGGCCATCATTCCCGAGAGAACAAAGGCGACGGGGCGGGTACACAGCCCAACCAGAATGAGCAGGCCGCCAATCAGTTCCAACCATCCACCGATCCAGACCTGGCTCCACGGCGTCATTGGGACCGGCATCGCGACCGGCCAATTGAAGTGCTTCTGCATGCCATGAGCGATAAAGACGAACCCCACGACAATCCGCAAGATGCTTAGCATCATTTGCCCAGACTTTCCTTCCTGTCCCATGCCCCTATGGACGTAGTGCACCGCCATTTAGAATCTCTGGGAGCTAACTGGGCCTTCACAAGCGTATATTAACCATCGTGAAAGCCGCCACCAGTCTTTGCTCCCTTGCCCTCGCCAGCATGGCCATCGCTCAGAGCCCCGGGAGCATTGGACTCATCTCCAAGAATGACCTTCAGGCGCACCTCGAATTCATTGCCAATGACTTGCTGGAAGGCCGCGATACGCCAAGCCGTGGGCTTGACCTTGCGACACTATACGTCGCCAGCCAACTAAAGTTATGGGGCTTGCAACCTGCAGGTGACAATGGAAAGTTCTACCAGAACGTGCCGCTCATTGGGCGAGCGACGGATGGTGATGGCTCGTCGGTTTCCATCGGGGAGACCAAGGTCAAGTACGGCGACTTTATCGCCTCGGGCAATGCAGTCCATTTCGAAGGGCAAGCCATCTATGTTGGTAATGGTGCCCAGGCCCCTGCGCTAGGAATCAACCCCTATGAGGGCGTGGATATCGCGGGCAAGATCCTCGTCGTGCGAGGCAGTCCCGCTCCCGACGTTCTTCGCTCCGCGGGGTCCAAAAGCGTTGACCGCATCGCCCAGGATGGGGGCGCCGCTGGCGTCGTGCGCATCTCCTCCCTTGAACCCGATCGTTGGCAACAGAGCGTGACCGATAGCCTCGCCGCCGGACGCCCCCGACCGGCCTGGCAGACCGGTGGTGGTTTTGGACGGTTCAACCGCACATCGGTGGTCCTCAGTGCGAGCGTTGGCGCAAACCTCCTGGCGGGAGTATCTGGCTTCGATGAAGCCAAGCCCAAGGCAGTGCCGCTTGGCAAGTCCCTCGTCGTAGACACCAAAGTCAAAGACATCCCCGTAAAGACGCAAAATGTCGTTGCGATCATCCCCGGTTCCGACCCTGCCCTAGCTCATGAATACGTCGGTGTTTCGGCCCATATTGATCATGTCGGGATGCGTCCTCCCGTGCCTGGGCAGGATAATATCTTCAACGGGGCTGACGATGACGGCTCTGGCACGGTCGCTGTCCTCGAACTCGCCCATACCTTTGCCGCTGGCAAGCGCCCGAAGCGCAGCATGATCTTTATTTGGCACTGCGGCGAAGAGAAGGGCCTCTGGGGATCGGCCTACTTTACGAGCAACCCCACCATTCCTCTAAATGACCTCACAGCCCTGATCAACATTGATATGATTGGGCGTACTCGCCAGCCGGGCGATACAAACCCCAAGAATGCCGTCCTCTCTGGGCCCAATTCGATCTATGTTGTGGGCTCATATAAGCTCAGTAAGGATTTTGGTGACCTGCTCCAGCACATCAACGCCAAGAACTTCAACTTAAGCTATGACTACAAGTACGATGACCCCAATGATCGGGAGAACATCTATGGTAGGAGTGACCACTACAATTACGCCCTAAAGGGCGTGCCTATCGCCTTCTACTTCGACGGGGTCCATGAGGATTACCACGACGTCGGAGATCAGGTCGAAAAAATAGACTTCGACAAGATGGAAGTGGTAACAAAAACGGTTTATGCGTCCCTGTGGGAGTTGGCGAACCGCAAGGATCGCATCCGAAAGGACTAAGGCCGCGAATTACGCGGGTTCGGCAATCAACCCCTCAAGAGCATCAAGCTTTTCGCCGATGCTGGCTTCGAGGTCATCGAGGTTGATACCGCCTTCATCCATGAAGTGCTTGACGCCGAGCGCTAGGGTCACGCCCGCCACCAATCCAAGAAGAAAACTTCCGAGTCGATCCATCCTTTGTTCCTACGCAATTCTAGCCTAGGGAGTTGCGGGGTTCACCCGCAACTCCCCGTTGGGGCTAGGGGGCCGGATTGATCGTCAAGATGGCATTGTAACTTTGCGATCGGGATGGGATCGTGGCCGTAAATGTCACCGACACCGTTCGGGTGACTTGGAACGTGCTGATCGGGAAGCTGATCTGGGTCTGTCCTGCTGGGACGGTGATCGAGGCCGGGTGGCTCACGAACAACGGCTCATTGTTAGACAGGTTGATCAGCAGTCCGCCGACCGGCGCGGGCTGGTCAAGCGTGATCATTCCGGTAGCGGGAGTCCCTGCGCTGACCAAGTTTGGCGTTATGACGAAGTTCGCCACACCCGGAGGCAGCACGTGCAGAATCTGCGACTGTCCAACTCCGAAGAGCGAAGCGGTCACAAGGACGTCCGTTGCCGCCGGCGTCACGCTGGAGTTGATCCCGAACGTTGCCGTAGTCTGCCCAGCTGGGATCGTTACCGTACCGCCACCTGGGAATGTGACGAGCGGATTGCTCGAAGTGAGCGTGAACACCAGATCAATACCCACCGTATTTGGCAGGGTAATCGTTCCGGTACTTGGCGCGCCGCCAGTGATCGTCGCTGGGTTGAGCGTCAGGTTAAAGAACACGATCAATGGATTGATGGTCAGAGTTGCGCTCTGATTCACGTATCCTGGTTTGTTCGTTGCTACCGTGAGCATTTGCAATGCTCCGCTGGGCTGCGTCTGGATTTGGAAATTCGCCGACGTGGCGCCCGGAGCAATGGTCAAGGTCATCGGGGTCACCGTGCCGGCTGTCGGATTGCTGTTGGTGAGCGGAATCACCATACCCGTCAGCCCCGCCGGAGCCGAGATATTGACCACACCCGTTACCAGATCACCACCGACGCACGTGTTCGTACTCAGGACGACATTCACGATATCAACATGCTCAATGAAGAGCGTGTCTGACGTGCTTTCGCCGTTGAGGGTCGCGATGATTTCCGCTGACGTGTTGCTGGCGACGAAGGACGTGTTCACCTGGAACGTAACCTCATCCATACCCTCCGGAATCTGCACAAGGGCAGGAAGAGCCACGGGAACCGTCTCACCAGGCCGCGTGATCGTGACCGGTGCGCCGGTCGAGCTGATCTGGACAAAAGTGCCCGGTCCCGCCACACCGCCAACCTTCACCGTTGCCGAAGTGGACTCGCCACCGGTAACGCGGTCAGGAATGACTTCGATGAGTTGCAACCCGACCGGAGTCAATTGCAGCGTTTGAGTGATGCCTACGCCGGCTACCGCCGCCGTGATGTTCACGTCGGTGTTTGCACTGACGCCTTGCGATGCGATCTCGAAGGAGATGGACTGCTCGCCGGCCGGAATGGTGATTGTGTTACCACCTGGGAAGGAGACGAGTCCACTGTCTGCGCTCAGCGTGACGGGGATTCCGCCCGCTGGAGCGGGCTCGAAGATGGTTACCGTGCCATTGACACTGTCTCCACCAGCGATCGAGGTCGAACCCAAAGTGAGCGACTGCATCCATGGGAACACGTTAAGGCGTGTCATAAGGAAGTCGCCATCAAGTTCAGCTCGAATATCCACGAAGGTCGGGTTACTGACCAAGCGAGTGTGGATGATCACGGGTTCCGTGAAGGTCTGTTGACCCGCCGGGATCGTAACGTTAAGGTTCGTTGGTCCCGAGACTGGGTTATTGAATCGAGCCACCGCAGGGTTGCTGATACGCAACGTGACCGTCGCGCCACCAACAGGAGCAGGTCGTTGCAACAGAACCTGGAGTTGAACCGTTGAGCCAAGTCCGCCGGCAACGTCCACCTTGTCGGTCGCAATCGCCGCCAAGATTGGCGTGGTTATCTTCAGTTTGGTAAGCCAGCCATCCCAGCCATCTGGGAAGGGCTTGAACGCCAATGGAGTCAGGAAGTTCACGGGAAGGCCGATCGGTCCGATCGCTGTAACGAACTCAGAACCCGCCAGATAGACCGCATCAGTACGATCCACAAAGAGGCCGTTGACGTAGTCTGCCGAGGCAGATTCTCCCACGACGGAACTGAAGAGGAGGCCGCCACCCGTCGCATTGAGCACAGTCAAGAAGCCCTCTGTATCACCATTAGGCATCACCGTATCCAAAGCCGGCAACTGATCTGGGATGAACGGAGCGATTGGCGTCAACGGAACCGGGATGGGTCCGACCAACGGCCGTGTGACATAACCTGCGACATACGCATTGCCTTTGCCGTCCACCGCGATATCGTAATTATCGAATCGGGCGTTTTCGTTCGGTGGGATAGGCGGCGTAATGTCGTCTGCCGATCGAACGGAAGTGGCCATGGAAGTGCTGTATGCAATCGTCGTCGCCGTGCTGTTCACCTTCGTAACCGCAAGCAAGGTGCCGCCGCCAGGGAAGATTTCGCTGAAGGCATTGACCGTCCTCGGGAAGTTGAAGGAATTGGTGCGCGAGAGCAAGTAGATGCTGTTCGAAGAATCCACGGCAATGTCTTCGATGCGATCCATCTGGCTACCGCCAAGGACCTTCGAGATCAACATTGCGCCGGACGGATCGTACTTGCGGAACCAGCCATCCTTCTGCCTCAGCAAGTTGGAATTCGGATAACCGCCCGCCGTCGTCGCGAACACTGGGCTCGCCGGGTTAAGCGTGGCATTGGTCGCCGTTCCGTTCGAAAGCAAGAGTTCGACACCACCGCAAACGTAGACCGAGCCTTCGGCGTCCATATCAACGCCGCTCAGAGTCGTCTGTCCAGTTCCGCCGATGTACTTCGACCGATTGTTATCAACCGAAATAGCACCTGTGGTGTTGTTGTACAGGAACGTGATGAAGTAGCCGAAGCGAGTTGCGTTCGGGGCGAGGCCAGGAGCCGGAGGCGTACCCGGAATGGCTACCGGCGCGGTCGCTCCATCACCCGGGAAGCTCGAGATCGTGCCGGCCGCATTACCTGCCACCACGATTTCGACATTGCCCTGAGCTTGGGTTACTTTGCGCACGGCGATGCCAACGGAGCTGTTATCGGCCATCAGCGGAATGCCTGCCGGATGGGGAGCAAAGGCGGCAACGCCACTGATCATTCGCGTGACCGTCGGGTTTGCTGCATTATCATCAGCTGCCTGCAAACCACCCACCGCGTTCTTGAAAAGAGTCAAGAAGGTATGAGGGGCCGAGTCCAGGATCGCGTAGGTTCCGTAGTCAACACCTTCAAAGTCCACCACCATCGCAGGGCGAGCCTGTGGAGCACTGGCCGTGTCGAAGAAATTGACGTTGACAGGAATGCCCGCATTCACGGGTTCCACAAGGGGTTGAACAAGTCGACCACCGGTGGCCGTCACCCTCGCAGGGGTCGTTCCAGCCAAGAAACCAAAGAGTCGCAGATAGGCCTGAATATCGGCTCCATTCGCATCAAAACGCACACCCGGATCTGGGTTGAGGAACTGCGGTTGGCCATTGGGCTCGGCAACGCCGATACTGATCAAGCCCGCGTGAGGAGAGAAACCAAACGCCGTAAAGTCAACGGCGATTTGCTGGTTGGCTGCCGGCACTGGATTTGCGTTGACAATGTAGGGCCGCTTGCCAAGTTTGAGGCGTAAAGCCTTCGCGGTCGGATCATTGGATCGAATGCGCATGCGAACGCCCGCCGTCGGGATCGTACTGGCCGGGGCGAGTACAACGCCATTGGCGTCAACTGGCTCCACAGTAAATCCACCAGCCGGAGCATTGGGAAGCGCATCAAGAGCCGCTTTGATCTGGGCGGCATTTACTCGGTAATTGAGCGGCGCAGTATCAATGCCACCATAGGTAAACCCAAACGTTCCTCCCCACGGGGCCAACGACCCATTGGGAACGCCGATCGTTACATTGAGTCGGCCCGGGAAGCGGTTAGCCATGGTCGAACCCGCCATCCAAACATTGCCGTACTGGTCAACATCTACAAAGCGACCAAAGTCGTCGAAACCGGTACCGACGTATGCCACGTAAACCGCATCATAAATGTCGCCGGTGAGCTGAGCAATAAAGCCATCGAAGCTATCCTTAAGCTCAACGCCGTAGGGTCCAATGACGATCGGAAGGTCAGTTGAAGTCGTTGTACCGGTGAAATAGGTATTGCCGGCGCCATCAGAGGCCGCGTGCATGACTTCCTCGCCGCCGCCGTCACCACCAAAGTGGGTGCCGTAAACGATCGGATCAATCACCAAAGGCCGAGAAGTGTCGTACTTACCAAGGTTGAAGCGAACGATGAAGCTACCGTCCTTCTCAGGCTCAACAACGAAGTTCGCCGAGACATTGGTCTGCGAACGACCCGCGCCTTGGTAAACGGTTAAGTCGCCATTGCGGATCCAGCCCAACGAGGTCAGGATATTGAGGGATCCGTCGGAGCCGACATTAACGTCAAAAGCACCTTCCACGCGCAAGGCTACATTTGCGGGGTTCACACCAGCAGCCAAGGCGAGGTCGTACCTTGGGGCTTCCTTATCGCGATAATATCGAACATCAACGCCAGGCAGATAACCTTGAACGGTCGCTTCGCCATAGGCAGGAACACTCTTGATATCGGGCTGGCCAAGCCGCACCCAGTCAAGGCGCGTACTGATCGGGTCTTGGCCCTTCATTCCTCGGGCACCACGGGAACCAACAAAGGACATTTTGATCACATGGCCTCGTCGGAAATCGGGGCGCTTGGCGACCCCCTCCATCTCCTTGAGCAATGGATTGTCGTCCTTACGGCCCAATTGGTAGGCGTCAAGCGTAATTCCGGTCTTCGTTACCCAGAAATCTAGGCCGTCTTGCCGGGTTACCATCACAGCATCCCGATTGTATTGACCCTTGTTTACGATAAACGAGCGCCCGATCTTATCAAACGCTGTGGTTACACTTGGGTTTTCGTTCCCAGATGGCGTTTGAACCTGAGCGAAGGGCGAGGCGCTTACCGCCACGGCGAGAGCCGCGGCAACGCCGCACAAAAGCTTCTTCAAAAAATGACTCACTATGAATGACCTCTTGGACTAATGCAGTATAGCAACACCACCATCGGCGGCGCATGAAACATACCGCAAACTTAGACGCATTCGCCGGCAGG